>NZ_DBLZAX010000008.1:0-175753 GCF_057607445.1 Xylanibacter sp.
CGCCGATGGTACTGCAATGCAATGCGGGAGAGTAGGAGGCCGCCTTTTTTTTCAGAGTTGAGTCCCTGATGTCAGTTATGATGTCAGGGACTCTTTTTTTGGTTGATTCCCACTGAGGATGAGATTAATGAGACTTATGGGACTAATAGTGGGGCAGTAGAAATTTAATGGGGGTATCCGTAGAGCTTTGCGATTCTAAAGAGGAAAAACTTTTTATCCGTCACTCCATGGAGATTAGCTCTGAAGAGTTTGATTTTAGCATTGAATGATTCAGCAGCTGCATTCGTGGAACGATTGTTATAAAAGTTCAATATTTCATCATAATGTTCATAAAATGTTGCAGCAATCACATTAAATTGCTTCATGCCTGCACGTTCCACTTTATCATACCATTTTGCCATACTGAGCCTTGCGGCATCTTTGATTGTGTTTTTGGAAAATATCATTCTTAGTGAGTGCGACAGTCCGTAAGCAACTTTAATATCCGGGTATTCGTCAAATAGGATTCCGGCCCTTTCTTTTTGTCTTTCTGTCCATTTGTCTGCTGATTTAAACAGCAGGTAACGACTTCTGACAAGCAGTTCGGGGCGTGTGTCTCCGTTGGGGAAACGAAATGGCACATAGGCTTTACCCTACAGTTTGCATTCTTCCATTTCCCCGTTGCCCTGTTGCAGTGCACCCCAGCGATGTGTCACGCGAATTTCCTGTACAGCATCACCTGCCAGTTTCTGTATGTGAAAACAGTCTATTACCCGTTTGGCATTAGGAAAGGCTACAGAAACTATTTTGCGCATCGAGTCTGAAAGATCAAGAGTGACCTCCTCAACCTTCATACGTTCCGCTTTATCAATCTGTTTTAAAGTCTGTATTATAGCCTCAGATTTTGTTCCGGCAACTACCGCCACAAGGCTTCCTTCAAGGGCATGGCGGTCACGGTTGGTAACAAACGTATACAGTTCGTCATTAGACAGGGAGGATTCGTCTATTGCGAGGCGGGGACCTATGTTTTCAGGAAACAGCAGCCATTTGTCGGCATGATCCAGTTCATCCCACTCACGGTAACCACTTAATATTTCTTTGTACTGCTTCTCAAAAGTATGTGCATTTATATGATAAAATGTTTCAAGCGTACGGCAAGTCACCCGGGATGTCTCCATACGTTTCTTTTAAAAAAGCCCCAAACTCCTTGGAGTAACGGGTGCCCTGGCAGGCCACATCAAGCGCAATTGGGAGACTGAAACTTTTGCCGGTGCGAAGGTCTGTCCATCTTCGGCGGCGGATTACCAGTATAACCTTATGGTCACGGATTGGGAAATCAGTAACGTTGACAGGACTCATAAAACCCTTTGACTCAAAATGAATATCATTAGATAATTCAGTATTCATTAATTCATCAAGGTGAATATGAATCTCACTCGAAGATTCTTCAACACTTACTATACTAAAATAATCCAGTATTTCTGAAGGCAGCACTAGGCGGGCTAACACTTCCAATTGATTCGTTTCCATATTGCAAAGGTCGGAATTTATATGGAATTTAAACAAAAATCCCCATTAAATTTCTACTGCCCCCTGATGGGACGGATGGGAATGATAAGTAATGGAATCCGTTATTTTAAAATGAAAGGTTAGATAAATTATGGAAGCTGAAATTAAAATATACCAAAGTTGCTGGAAAACTAATGAATAGTGCTTATATATTTTATGCATTTTTGTATGGATTTTTGAGCATTTATCATTAAATAGAACTTTACAGAATTGAATATACTCTAGAAAATGTATTGAAATCTTACAATAAGTGATTCATTATATTAGTGCGTGACCATAATGATTATATGGTAAAATTAGCCGTATTAGTTAAATAAATACTTATTAAGTATAATTAGTTTTAAATAATTATTAATAAAATTCATAAAACATTCAATATTAAGAAATAATTTATATCTTTGAAAAAATAACATTTAAAATTAAACATATTAGGATTCCTGCAGCGATATAATACGATACATAAAAACTATATTGTAGTATAATCTGCAATCTTTTTTCAATTTTATAATAAAAAATAGTAGAACTATGAAAAACAAAACATTTAAACTAATGCTGCTGATGGTTGCAGTAATGTTGCTTTTTTCTTGTGAAAAATACAATGAAGACGCTGATTTTGGTGTAAAAGAGGCCAATAGCACATTGATTATCAGAACTAGAGTTATGGCTGTGAGTGAGACTGATGAAAGCAAAATAAGCTATCCTGTGAACATTTATGTATTTAGTGGGGATGCTTGTATTGAAACAGCCAAGATTGAATCAGAAGAAACTCCTATATCATTAAGGCTTCCTGAAGGAAGTTATGATGTATATGCTATAGCGGGAGCTGATGCTGAAATATACAATTTGCCAACAAAGGAAAACGCAGCTAAAGAATATTTGATTAAGTTGAATGATGGAAAAACGCACACAGATCTTATGGCTGCAAAAAACAATGTCACTTTGGCATATGGAGAAGAAAATACACTAACGTTGTCGCTTGAAAGGAAAGTTATGCTGATTGAGAATGTTAGTATAAAGAATGTGCCTTCAAATGTAATTGCTGTAAATGTTACAATTAGTCCGCTTTATGAAAATCTTCTACTAAACGGTAATTATGAAGGTACTGACGGCTCTCAGACAATAGATCTTATAAAAGGAAGTGACGGAAACACATGGGAAAACAATTATAATGCGTATCTTCTTGAAGCTAGCGGACAGGCAACAATTAAGGTTTCATTAAAGACCGAGAAGAACACTAAGAGCTATTCATATACGAGTACAGATGAGTTGAAGGCTAACTACAAAATTAATATAACAGGAACTTACAATGAAAACGGAATAACACTTAATGGGACTATAACCGGAGCAACGTGGCAAGGGGTTAAAAACATAAACTTCAATTTTGATGAAACAGGGAGCTCCATAGATGAAAATACCGGCTCGGAAACTGAAGAAGGAAAGGATGAAGAAGACACAGGGGAAACGACAACAGGAAATGCTCCTGAAGTTGGTACATTGTATAAGAATTGTTATGTGTTAAAGTCAGAAAATGTAGGAAATGGTACAAAAGTAACATTGATGTCTACAACATTTGAACAAGGACTGGTATTTACTGATAACGATCAATCTTCAATAAATGAAGCTATAAATGTGAAACTAAAAGATATGGCAGCAGCTTCTGATGGCCTTGAATCATTTAGAATACCAACTTTGGAAGATCTCAAGTATGTAAAAAATAACTTGGAAGCAATTAATGCCAATCTTGAAAAATTAGGTAAGACGTTGTTTTTTACAGGTACAGGTACATTGTATTCATATTATTTTCTTGATAATGATGGAAGTATAAAAGCATATTGGCCATCGCGTGACGAGCCTGATTCACAGATTCCGTGTATTAGTACAGATATTAAGAGTAAAAGAAACTCTATTATACTTCGTGGCTTTACAACAATAACATTCATAGAATAAAGTTCCAATAGCAATATATCTAATTTTGTTTACTAGTATAAATAATTTTGTATAAATAGAAATACGGGATTCAAGTTTGAGTCTCGTATTTTTTTGACACTGTCCAAAATTTTGTGTAAATGTAAACAGGATTTAACTGTAAGTTTCTTCTTGCATCTGGATTCTGTTTACAAAAAAATTGTAGTATAGATTATTTGCTTATTTCCAGCGGGAATTGGAAGAAAACAGTCTGATACAAGAGTTCCTGATCTGATGTACCACACAGATTTGGGTGGAAGACTGAGGGAATACGGTACGGATGGTATCCGTAAATCCATTCTGGTTGTTGGTACAGGTAATCAGTATATCCTGCACTCCACGGGCTTTTAAATCGGTCAGGACGCCGAATTGCCGACCCACATGCCAAGAACTTCCTTCAGGCCGTTTGTTTCAGACCGACACAAAGATAAACGGTCTTGTTTATAATCTTGCCGTTATCTCGTACCTTGAAGACGATACCGTCCATCCAGGCTATCAGGTAAACAGGATCAAGTGGACGGTTCTGCCACTCCTGGGCGGCCTGGCTTACCTTGTTTGTAATGATGGAAATGGCTGATGTAGAGAGTTCAATTTCATAAATCTCACGCATCTCTTCCTCTATGTCAGAAACGCTCATTTCTTTGGCATACAGTGAGATGACAAGTTTTTCAATAGAAAGTCCACGGCTTTCATGTTTGGGCACAGCTATAGGCTCAAATTGGCCATTACGGTCACGCGGAATGGGAGATGACTGCTTTCCCGTGTTCAGTCAGGATTCGCTTCGGATAGCTGCCGTTGCGTGAATTGCCACTGTTATTACCGGCCGCGGAATTCTTTTCATACCCCAAATGGGCATCCATTTCACCTTCACGCATCTTTTCCAATACCTGGGCATGCAACTGCTTCAGGAACTTGCTTATATCGGATTCTGTCTTGAACCGGCTAAGGAATTCCTTGCTTAACATCTCATCGGGCACTACTTGATTCTTTTCTCGCATAATCTTATTCTTTTGGCGTAAATATATAAAATAAAAAATACAGAACTCTATTTTGAATCCTGTATTTTACATTTACACAAAATATCTTATAGTGCCTATGGGTGGGATTAAATCTTTAGGTCTTTAATAAATTTTATTTCAATTTATGTTATGAATTACAAACCTGTTACAAGGACTGTATTAATAGACTTTTATAACGTATAATATTGATTATTGGTCATGCAGTATACGCCGTTCAATTTATTTTATACATGAGGTGATTTCATTTGGAGTTTCTACTAACGTTTGCGCTCCATTTCTTATCAGAAAATCTTTATCCCTGAATCCCCATAATACACTTATGCATGGCATGCAGCTATTACGTGCAGTTTGGATATCAACCTCACTGTCGCCTATATATACAGCATTATCGCGTTCCGCCTCAAGAAGTTTCAAGGCTTCATTAACTGTGTCTGGTGCAGGTTTCTTTCTTATTTTATCGCTTTCGCCTATTGCAACTTTTATATAATCACCGAAAAAGTACCGGCATAGTTCTTCTGTTGCTTTACAGTACTTGTTGCTCACTACGGCAATTTTTTTGCCATACTGTTTTAGTATTGCCAACATGTCTATTATGCCGTCGTATGGCCTTGTTGTATCGGCGTTGTGTTTCAGATAATATTCAATAAATGTATTATAAATATCTTCATAATGTTTGTTGTCTTTTCCTCCTGGTACAGCACGTTCAATAAGTTTTTTTATGCCATTGCCAACCATCATCCTTACTTCTTCTGTTGTATGTTCTGGCAAACTAAATGCACGCATTGCATAATTGGTACTTGCGGTAAGGTCATCAAGTGTATACAACAAAGTTCCGTCCAAATCAAAAATGTATGTGTCAAACTCTTTCATCTTTATACCTCCATCGTCTTTTATCACTAAATACTTTTTTGTTGAAGATTTTATGCAAAAGTACATATAAAAAGTATAATACAATGATATTCGGTCATCATTTTTGCTACTATTTTACTTATTAATAGTTTATAATAAACTATTGTTTTGTTCTGTCTGTTTATTTTTAACTTAAAAATAGTTAGGGCGTTTATTATTTATGAGTGTGGCTTTTGTCGTAAAATAGTTTCAACACAATAATTTATCCATAAATTATTTATTATGTTGCCATGTCTTATCATTTAAATGAGATAGGGTATTGATGACGCTTATCATATTATGTTTTTCATAGCATACAGTTTCATCATATATGGTAAAAAAATAAACCTGCTCCCTATATTTGTCAATATTTTCAGGGAACAGGTTTTCGTATTTATGGACCTTATTTAAAACAGACTAAATATTAATCTATTTAATTCTAATCTTACTTACATTTATGCTATTTTCTGATATCTGTTTTATTACGTAGATACCTGTTGGCAGATTTTCTTTCACTTTCTCTGCTGTCGTCATCTTATGTTTTGCTATCTTTCTTCCATTAAGGTCGTATACCTCGATGTCGCATTGTTCCACACTGATACCATCTATGCAACCTGCTACAGTATTATTTACAGATATTGGCACGTATATATCGGCTGCACCTCGTGAAGATAACTTCACATAAGCTTCATGAACACCTATTTCGTCAGAATTGAACGACACCATAAATGAGCCGCCTGTTACAGGTAATTGAGTTGTTGACAATTTAAATTTACTCTTATTTGGACCTCCCAAAGACAGCTTGATTGGCTCTGCAAGGTTGTTACCCGTTACAGTTATTTCATCTGATACTGCATCTTTTCCAGCCGTTGCAGTGAATGCAAGCTGTGTGAGCGAAGGCCTGATAACAGCTAGGTCTGTACGGCCGTAACTTACATCGTCAATATAATATGTTGCAGAGTTTGTACGTCCGCGTGTGCTCTTGAATCTGAATCCCATAAAGAACACGTCAGCGATGTTTTGTCCGGTCAGGTCTATATGATATTCCTGCCATTCTCCGCTTTGGTCTTCAGTATTCGGCATAGCGAATCCCTCAACTGGTGCCACAAACATATCACCTTCAGCCAGGTCAATATAGCATAACTCCAGCAGGTCTGTCTGGTTGTCCGCCAGATAGTCGCCTCTCACTCTGAACGTAAACATCTTCGATTCTGAATTCTTAAAGTCGAGTGGTGGAGTTACGAGCATCATCTCGCAAGTAGTCTCTTTGCCTTCGGCAACATTGCTGTCGTAAGGAGTAACTTTTGCAACCTTTTCACCCGCAGACTCATCTTCATCAGGCAGTTCATATCCCCACCATGCACGTTTACCAACCATTGCAAGGTTTTTCCATCCTTCTATGCTAAGAGGCTTGTTCTTTGTTACATTGTCAAAATGTTCATTTACGAGTTTCATCGGTGATGAAGCGTCGAGCGGCAACTCGTCGCCTTCCTTTTCAGGCTCCGGCTCAGTACTTTCACCTGCCTTACCGTTTATCTTCACTCTCAATGTGTCCAGTCCGAGTCCGTATATCTCAATCTCGTTTTCATATTCTCCGGCTTCTTTCGGAGCAAACGTAACTTTCACATTTGCTGTAGCGTCTTTCATCAGCATTGTCGTATTTAACAGGAACGAGCCTGATTCTTTCAGTTTCATGTATGCATAGTCTGGCAGATTGGCTGTCGTTATGCTTATTGTCTGCTCCTGTCTTTCGCCGACCTTGGCTTCAAACTTAGGCAATGTTTCAGGACTTACTGTTACTGTCGGCGGATTCAGCTCGTCTATAGCATAGGCTGACAGAGTAATGCTTTGTGACAGTAACGGCATTTCTGGACAGTCTATAAACAGGCGTCCTTCATGTTTTCCTATTGCTGTGGGCTTATATGTTATCACAATGTCGGTCTCGTTTGTTCCTGCGGGTACTGATGTTGCCGAAAGTTCAAACATATCGCGGTTTTTGCCGATAATCTCAAAATTGGTTGCTGCCGGCATGTTTACTGCATTTATATGCACCGTTCCAAATTCTGACGACTTACCAACCAGTCCTGCTGCCATTTCAAATTTTGAAGGGGTAACAGTCAACGATGGTTCTGACGCTACAGCCGACTTTATGTCTTCAGCCTTGCGCGGCGCAACAATTACAGCACTTGCTGATGTCGACAGTCCTGTTATATGTACTGTTTCTGTCGGTATTGCTTTTCCTATTAGGGTTGTACCTTTAAACAGTCTTAGTTTACCTTCTCCTGTTGCGTCTGTTATTGTGGGTTGAGACATGCTTTCGGTAAATGTGGCACCTTCTGAAATGTCTTTAAATTGTGCATCTGCAACTCTCACTAATCTGTTTGTATAATCAGTCGGTGCAGCCTTAAGGTCTGCCAACGTCACTGTTACAGGCTCAACAGTGTTGTTCTCTGAAACAAGTGTACCGAGTGATGCTGTCAACGGAATAAACGAGTTTACGCCGAACGAACTGGTTATCATTCCTATAAATCCTGTAACCATGTCGCCTTCCTTATACGTCTCGGTCATCATGTCGTAGTCGTTCTTCACTTGCAGTCCGCCTGTCTCGTCCTGAAGGTAATAAACGGGACTTGCCTGACTCTTGTCTACAAACGTTACAACAGCCTTGCCTTTATATCGGTAGGTGAGATATGCTTCACCGTCTTCTGTTGCAAACTCTTTTAGGGTGGCAATGTCTTTCACAGCGATAGTGCTCCATGTCGCTCCGAGTGTTGCGTCTGTAGCTCCTTCACTGACAAATGTTATTGTTGCCTTGCCGTTCTCGCTTGTCGGTGTCAGCGTAAATTCTACATCCACACCTTCTATTGCCATTGCATCTGCTGCAGATATAGTTGTAACTGACGGCTTTAATTCATAGTTGTCTACAGTTATTGTTATGTCGTCCGTCAGGTTTACGCCTTTCACGTTTACGGTCTTGGTCTTTATGTCACCACTATACAACGTACCAAAATCCAAACCTCTTTCGCTCAAAGTTATTACCGGAGTGTCTTCTCCTGGTCCTGCACTTTCTGTAAAGAGTTCTGCATAACTGTCAGCTACACGCAATGATCCCACAAGTAAAGTAGGTGCTGTTGCGCTATAATTTGTTCCTTGGCGCAGTTCAAGTTCTTGCAGGCCCCATGTTGATATACCGCTACCTGCTGATGACGGGTCAAACACAGCATCAGCAACTTTTGGCTCTTCAGTATAGCTTGCTGGATTAACATACAGCGTAACACCGTCATGACGTTCACCGGCTGCACCAATCTCATATTTAACAACAACGAGATAAGTTTCACCGATATTGAAACTTCTGTTTGCATAAACGGCTTTTGTACTTCCGCGTTCAACTCCCAGCTTATAGTGTCCTTCGTCGTCACCGGCATTAACATATAGTCGGCCTAATTCTGTAGGACTTGTTCCGTCTTTAACAACGCTGCTGAATGTGCGTGCCAGCAATGCCATTACATGTACGGGACCACTTGGTGCCTCAGAAACATTAATTAGAGCAGAATAATACATTGTACCATTCTTTATACCTTCTTCACTAGGATCAAATCTAACAAGTAAGTCTTCTCCTGACGAAGCAGCCCCTAGTTTTACTGATTTGCCTTTAACCCCTCCAGGATATCCTTCATAGTCTAGGGTTTGTTCTACTACCTGTATAGGATCGTTAGGATTAGAACCATACTTTCCCCATCCGCCATGGCCATAGAGGTTACCGGTTGGATAATTAAAATCTTCTTGCCACTTAATTTGTGCACCTACATCGGCAGGAATTAAGAACATAGACATAAGTAGCATGAGTGCGCATGCAAGCGTTGTGTTTCTTTTTCTCATGTTTTTAGTTGTTTGTGGTTAGTGAATTTAAGTTTAGGTTCTCAATATGATTTATTAAATACAAATATAGTATATTTTTTGCTATGAATGTAAAATTTTGTATATTAATTGCATAATTTTTCATCTATGCCAGAAAATACAAAGTAAATTAAACGATTCTAATATGTTTTATATTTCATCTCATAATTTGTATATCCAATTTTTGTCGTATAAATATGTCATATATAATTTGAATTAGTTTTTCTTCTATTATTAATTATATTTATTTAAATCCAAGAGAATTACAGATTGTTGCTTATTAACAAATGAGCCAGAACTGCCATATTCTGTTGTACAGTTCTGGCTCTTAATGCTTACTTATTAATAATTTAAATCTTTATCTTATTACAAATGGTTTTGCCTTATATATTCTTCCTGCTGATGTTTTGGCTATAGCTACATAGACACCAGGCATAAGGTTGACTTTATATGATGTAATTTGACCATTCACTATTGTTGACGCAACCATAATACCGGCAGTGTTTACTATTTTAACTTCTGCAGTCTCGGCATTTTCAAGCGGTAAACTTATGGTCAGGTTCTTTCCGTCTGGATAAACTATGAATTTACCGTCATTACCATTCATAGCGTTTATTCCGCTTGCAGTATGGTCATAAACAGTGTATAGGCAAACTAGTTCCGATGCGTTATCATTATAAATTGCCGTTCCTAACGGTGTCAGTTTTGCCGTCTCAGGATTCACTTCATATAGTTCGCCCTGACTTTTTGCACCGGTATGCACCCAGAATAATCGCCCTGTATTATGGTCAAATGCCATTGACTGAAGATATGCCACGTCTGTTATTCCTGTATTTCCTATTGTAGTCGGTATACCCGTAGCCTTATCTATAGTACATAGGTCACCATCTGAAGATATGGCATACAATATTCCGTCCTTGCTGCAAGCCATTGCATGCAAGTTTATTCCGGTATTGCCTATCAGTTCTGTCTCACCGTTAGTCAGGCTTATTTTTACAAGTTCACTGGTAGTGTTTGTGGCACGCAATCCAAACATCGTCTTCGACGAGTAGTCAAATGCCATATCCTGTATAAAGTCTTCTGTTGTAGCTGATGCTACAGGAGCCCAAGTTATTGTGTCAAGAACAACAAATTGTCTTGGCTCAGAATACCATGTTGCCGTGTATGCATATACACGTCCGTCATAATATTCTCCGGCATTTATTAATGCTTCATCCGGTATTACTTCTTTTATGAACGAAGCCTGTTCCGGTATGTTAGAGTGTATTTTCATCATACCGGCATTCCCGTAAGCGTCCCATCTGTACGCACGCAGGCCTACATCATCAAAGTTTGGCAAAGAGAATGTCTTGGCATCGTTGTTTACTGCCTCGTCTCCTTCAATTTCAGTATATGCCTTGAATATGTATAGAGCCTTTTCTTTCAGTTCATAAGAACCAAGAGTCAGGTCTGTGGTTTCGCCTTTGTTTAAGTTTACCGTGAATGTTTCCCCAATAGGTTCATTGTCGTTTACGGTGAAATATGCAGATACATTTGTCAGCGGTTTTTCGCCATAGTTTTTGACCCTTACCTTTACTTCAACTTTACCTTGTGGATCTATAGTCTTTATAGGCGATATGAATTCAGCTATGCCGGCATCAATGTTGATAGCCCTTACAATAGTGTCAGTATATGCACTGGCAGACTCCTTGTCTGTGTTATAAACTGCTTTCACGCAATACATATATTTCCCTGCTGTAAGTTCGTCCCAGTCGTTATCAGTAAATGTCAGTTCCGTTAGCGGATCCTTGTTAAGTTTTGTCTCTTGTTCTGGTTGCGACGTATCTATTCGGTATATGTTATATGAGCATTTCGGCGCTTCTGTTTCTGTTGTTACTGGCAATTCTGTTCCTGGTATGCCGCAGTATGCAGAAATATTCCATGCATAATATCCGTCATATAAATACTGATTATTGCTCCATTTCAGATTATTCTTTCCGTCAATGCTGCTTCCATAGCCGGCGGTGCCTATTGGGTCAGTAGGACCATTCTTGCAGTTTACTCCTATCAGATAGTTTTCTCCTTCCTTAATCTCTACGCCAGGCGAATCAAACTCGACTGTTACCCATGCTCCTTCTGCCGTGATTTCAGAAGCAGGTATTTCTTTTGAAGCTATTTCCACGTTATTGTCACGCGTTCCTTTCCATATTTTAGCTGTATATGTACCTTGTTCGGCTTTAATAAATACTTTCATTTTCAGAAAACTTTGTCCTATCATCATTGAGTCTTTTATGTCGTCTGCCGTAAATGCGTGAGCTACATTATAGTCTGTTGCACTATAGTCACCTCCGGTGCTCTCGTTATATTCCGAGTTGCCCCATTTTGTCCACATTATGCGTCCTTTTCTCGAAAGTGGGTCTTTCCAGCTTATTGTTGAATAAGAACCGTCAGAACTGATTTCACTAGACACTCCATAGACGCTGATAAGGCTGCGTGTAAGTATAATTTCTTCCATATTCAAGTCTTTATCGCTAGGCAATTCCTGTCTGTATACGTCATAAAGAGGTGTTTCTATGCTGAGCGAATAACTCTCGTTGGCATATATTCCGCCCAATTCGAATGTACCGTCGTCTGCACTCGTTGTGCTTACATCAGAATAACCGTAAGCATTGATTCTTACATTCTTCAGCGGTTTGCCTGTGTCTTCTGCTTTTATGCATCCTCTTACAGTTATTGTAGGTTTGGCTTCTATACTGAAATTCTCGGTCTGTTCACCTTCATTCTGAATTGTTATGTCTTTTTCAAAATCTAGATATCCTGTTGCTGTTATCGTTACATGCTGCAGTCCGCTTGGCACCACATAGAAACTGTATTCTCCATTGTTGTCAGTTACGGTCGACAGTTTAAGTTCCGGTATCGAAATTATTGCTCCGCCTATAGGCTTGTCGGTATCTTTATCAGTTATAGTTCCATGGAGTCCGGCCGCGTCTTTCGTGTTCATCACAAATCTGGTCATAAGCATAGCGTCATAAAGTCCGCCCGTGCTCTCTGTAAGCATGGAATTGTCTATCGGTTCATACGACATATAGCTGCGTGTGCGTTTAGGCTTATCCGGTGTTTGTTCGATAAAGAATCTGTCAAAATACCCTCCATTGCCTTGACTATAGTCCATCGTCATTACAACTACAAGATTCTTTCCCGTATATTCATATGGTTCAGCCAACTCTACAGGAACATCATTTATACCGTTGACAAATGCTATATTCCCGTTATATACTTCTTTCATATTTTCTGTGCTTATCCAGCCTTCCGATAAATCCTGCTTGTCTGTTTCACCTAACCATATCCGTATAGGCTTCTCCAACTTGCTCGAGCTAAAGCTGTTCTTATATACAATATGGCGTATGGTACCCTTGGCATACATTAAGTCCTCAGGATAGAATACTGCCTGATAAACACCGTAGCGCTGACTGAAATCAAATGGCAGATACGGATTTCCATATTCTGTATTTGCATTCATGCCGGCAGATATGTCTTTCATGTCATCTCCGTAACTTATTACAGCATTAGAAGTTATAGGCTTACTGGTACCTGTATTGTTGGATGCCGTAACGATATATGAGTGCAGAGCTCCAGCCGACACTTTGTCGGTGTATTGTCTTTCTTTTATTCCTTCGGCTATCACTTCAGTTCCATTATCCGTTTTTCGCTCAACAGTGTATGTCAGATTTTCCGTGTTTATATATCCTTTATTCATGCCTTTGGTAGGAGCATTCCATGTTATTATGGTTTGTCCTTCCGACACATAGGCATTTAAGTTCTCTACTTCTGCAGGAACGTCTTCCCCTATGTATGCTCTTTTTGATACAGCCTTTGACTGGCCTTCGCCAGTCTTGGCGATTACAGAGTATGTATGCATGCCATTATCCATACTTGTGTCTGTATATGATAAAGTTCCGCCTGGAGTAACGTTTTCTGTTATTGCGGTCAGCAGTTTATTGTCGCGGTATATGCCTATAGCCAGTTCCCCCGTAATATCTGTTCCTGTGCCGTCTGTTTGTGGATTTTTCCATGTAAGTGTTGCCGACAAAGCTCCGTTCTCTCCAGGAGTAACAGTAAGATTGCTTATTGCTTTCGGTCCTTTCTGGTTTGTCACTTCCACGTCGTCAATTCCAAGTGCATAACTTCCTGAACCTTTGTGTACAAACGCTATATATATTTTTTTTCCATTATATTCGCTTAATGAGCGTGTTAAAGTCTTCAATGTAGGATAGTCGTCATATCCGTTGTCTACGGTTTCTTCATATAGTATGGTAGTGAAGTCTTTAACATCAGTTCCTGATTCAGAAATCCTCACCTCAATTTTTTCTTTGCTGTCAAGATCTTGGGCGCAATATTTAAATGAAATCTGGAATGTTTCGTTTGTAACCTCAATTTGAGGTGTTATCAGATAATTGTCCTGTATGCCATATTCTTCTGTAGGACTATTCGGGTCTACAGTATATGATATAGCGGTTTTCTCTCCACTGACAGTAGCATCACTTCGTGTTGCTGTCTGCCAGCAGTGTCCGTCTCCGTCGTTATCAACAATTTTCCATTCTTTAGGCGGAAAACCTTCGCCCTCGAAACCTTCGTTAATCAAATACGATTGTCCGTTGGCGGTAATGCTTGTCCCCAAAAGCACAATTAAAGTGACAAAGGACACGACCTGAAGATGATAATCCTTTCTCATAGTAAATAGCGCAGGGTTCACGGGTTAAATAATACTGCCGGATTTTACATTGGAACCCTTTTAGATGCAAAATCCGGATTCTTAATAAATATATATATGAAAGTTTTCAAATATAGGTATTAATATTCTAGCCTTGCATCTCGTTTGGTTAAAAATAATTAACACAAATGCAATATCCGTCAAATCGTAGAGTTTTCAGGTAAAGTAGTATATAAATATGCTTTGACTTGCATGTGCTTTTCTTTAAAAAATAGCAATTATAAAAATATTTATTCAAAATTAACTGTAAACGTGTTGCACGTATTTATTATGTTTTGTAATAAAACATGAGTATCAAAATTTTATAAGAACTTAATTGTATTCAATTATTAGTATAATCTTAGATACTGTAGGTAATACATTCATAAAATATTTACAAAAAATAAATTTCTATAGTGGTTATTAAAATTCTTCAAAACTTTAATGATTTTGGGTTAAAAACTCAATGAGTTTCGATACGAAATTCATTGAGTTTTGTATCGTATTTCAATGGTTTCTAAATCATATTAAATTCATATTTACTATTGTTCTATTTTTCATTAAAAAAATAACTATTATAGACTGATTTGCATAGCAAAAGTACATAGACAAGAAGACATTTCTATTGACGATAAAAACATCTGTAACTATAATTTAAATCTTTTGTTATATGTCGCTGATTAACATATGTTTATCCGTAAATATTAAAGTTTAAATTGCATTATGGCATATATGCCATAATGCTCAATTCAAATTGATTATTAGGCTTAATATGGTTTAAACCAACAGGCAATTTGGTGTTTTCAAGTTGTATGTTTGTCTATTATTACATTTCATTATATGGCTCATTATGTTTAAAAGTGAATGACAATATAGTTACGTTGAATCCAAAGACTGATTTGGATTAATAATATAGTTTTATCAATCTATCAGGTATAACATAAACTTTTCTAAAAGGAGATTCCTTTTTAAGAAAATAGACGGTAATTATGCTTTACATTTTTTTCTTTATATTTTTCAAAAAAAATGGTTGTTTTTGCGAAATAGAAAAAGAATAAAGATGGAATATGTAAACTAGTAGATTTAAGTTAAAAGCTGATGTGTTCGTATAATATTCTGAAACCTATCAGAAGAAGAATCACTCCTCCGATAAATTCTGGCTTAAGGCGCTTTACTATCGACTTGCCACACATTACGCCTAGAATGTTGCCTAATATAGACATAACGAACGAGCATACGCCAATGACGATAAGCGGCAAGGTTAGCTGTTCTATATTTTTATATCCAAGACATGCGAAAGATATGCCTACAGCCAGGGCGTCAATACTGGTTGCAACAGCAAAGAGTAGTTGGCTTGTCAGTTTTGAAGGGTCAAAATGAGCCTCTTCTTCGCTTCCGAACGAGTCTTTTATCATTTTCCCACCAAGAAAAGCCAAAAGACCAAATGCAATCCAATGGTCGACAGACTCAAGGTAATGGCTGAAATAGCTTGTTCCTAACCAACCAATAAAAGGCATCATTGCCTGAAACAGACCGAACAGAATTGCCATGCGCAAAATAATCGAAAGAATGTATTTACGGATAATGACTCCACTGACAATGGAAACTGTAAAGCAATCCATTGCTAAAGCCAAGGCAAGAAATGTGATATCAATAAGACTCATCGTGTCAATTGGTAAGATGTATGATATTTATGTGCCGTAGGATATTGTTTCCTTGATACGGCAAATTGCTAGTGCAAAGGTAATAAAAAATATTTTAACACAAATGGTCATTGAACTTTTAGTGATTGGTGACAAACAATTATTTGGAATCAATAATTTATTGCACTATCATAAATATAAACAAATCATATATATGCTGACAGAACCTTTGTTTTATCGGTTTATTTGGTGTAACATGCGGTAAAAGCATAAATATAGATGATTTTATTTTGACTTGCATCTGATTTGCATTATCTTTGCATAAGCTAAGCTGCATCTCGGCATAACGCTCAAGCAAGACTTGGATGATTCTGCTCTCGATTTGCATTATCTTTGCATAAGCTAAGCTGAGTCTCGGCATAAACGCTAAAAACGGGAATTGGCTATTTTGCTCCTGATTTATAACAACAACAATTATATGCGCACAAATTATAACGACAATAATTATCTGCATTTAACGGTAAAAGAAGACAAACCGCTGCTGGAATTTCTGCTTGACAGCATGGAGAATACAAGCCGCACGAAGATAAAATCTACGTTGCAGGGCAGGGGGGTGAAGGTTAACGGTAAGGTGATAACACAGTTTGACTATCCCTTAAGTTGCGGTATGAAAGTAGCTGTAAGCAGGAGTAAGCAAAACGCTGAAATGTTTAAAAACCGCTACATCAAGATTGTCTATGAAGACCGTTATATAGTTGTTGTAGAAAAGAATGTTGGCATATTGTCGATGGCTGCAGGCCATAGTTCGCTGAACGTCAAGACAGTGCTTGACTCGTATTTTAAGACGAGCAGGCAGAAATGCACTGCACATGTCGTACACAGACTTGACCGTGACACCAGCGGGCTAATGATTTATGCCAAAGACATGCAGACAGAACAGATACTGGAACATGAATGGCATGACATAGTTTATGACCGCAGATATGTTGCTGTGGTAAGCGGTGAAATGGAGGACGACTATGGAACTATGACCAGTTGGTTGAAAGACAACAAGGCTTATATTACATACTCTTCTCCTTATGACAACGGAGGCAAATACGCAGTAACGCATTTTCATACGCTTGACCGGACCACTGATCACAGCCTTGTTGAATTCAGGCTTGAGACAGGCAGAAAGAACCAGATACGTGTGCATTCTGCAGACATGGGACATCCTGTGTGCGGTGACATAAAATATGGTAATGGTGATGATCCAATAGGCCGTCTGTGCCTTCATGCTTATGTCCTGTGTTTTTACCATCCTATAACAAGACGCCGTATGGAGTTTGAAACGCCTATACCGGTAAATTTCAGAAAACTTTTTTAATAGTCTTACTTAAAATTGCAGTATTCCACGAAGAACGGATACACAATTCTAATGTAGTTTGAAAATGGAAAATTTCGGATATTATATTTTTTGTATTATTGCGCTCATTGTAGGCATTTTTATATTCAAGAAAGTTGCGGGTTGTCTTATGAAGACAATCTTCTTTATCATAATACTAGCCGTTCTTGCGGCATGTTATTATATGTTCTTTAAATAGCACGACAGGAGCGCCTATGGATGTTGAAGCAGTGAAACGACTGATAGAGCGGCGTCCGAATCTGTCGACCGCCTTAGGTATGGATTTTGTCTCTACGCCAGAGAACGATATATGCAAGGCAACGATGACGGTTGACGAACGTAATCGCCAACCCTTCGGCTTCCTTAGTGGCGGTGCCTCACTGGCATTGGCTGAAAATGTTGCCGGAGTTGGGTCGTTGGCTTTGTGCCCCGACAAAATATGTGTGGGCATAAGTGTCAGCGGCAATCACGTCAAGGCGGTGGCAGAAGGTGATACTGTTACGGCTACGGCACGACTTGTCAGCAAAGGACATAAACTGCATGTATGGGATGTTGATATAACCGATTCGTCTGGCGGACTCATCTCTACCATACATGTTACCAACTATATCATTACTCCAAAAAATCAGACTGATGAATAATAGCTTTGTCATGTACAGGTTGCCGCATGAGACAACCTACACCATTATGCGACAGTGTGACGGCGAAGCTGAAATATTGCCGTCATATGCAGATTTAAACGGAAGGACGGGTTTTGTCTTTTCACCGTTTATGATGTCTGAAAAGCATCCGTTGCTGCTGATAAGACCCGACGAGACTGAAACTTGCAAGATTGATGATTGTAGTAAGCATAAGTCGCTGGCTTTTAGCAATCGTGACATTGACAAAGAGCATAGGCAGTATAAAACTGATTTCAACAAATTTCATTCCCAATTATGTAAAGGAACATTTCGGAAGATTGTATTGGCGAGAAATAGTGTGGAAAATGCTTGTGAAGATATTACCCCGGAATTGATATTCAAACGAGCTTGCCGTATATATCCAAATGAATTTATAGCGCTTGTATCTACACCTTACAGCGGAACATGGATCATGGCAACGCCAGAGACATTGGTTGAAGGACATGAAGAAGAATGGCATACAGTGGCCTTAGCCGGAACAAAACGTATTGGTATTGTAGACGAGTCGGAAGTACAGAAAATGCAAAACTGGAATATATACGATGTGTGGGACGAAAAAAACATACACGAACAGCAATATGTTGCCGACTATATACAAGAGCGCCTGCGGCGTTTTACCCCAAAGGTTGATGAAGCAAAACCACAGACACTTGTGGCCGGTCAGCTGATACATATTGTCACACATTTCAGATTTAACTTGAATGTCAATGCAGGTATAGGAAATCTTATAAAGACACTTCATCCAACGCCTGCAGTATGCGGACTGCCCAAAGAAGAAGCCTACAAGTTTATATTAGATAATGAAAGCGGTGACAGAGGATATTATAGCGGCTTCTCAGGACCGCTGAACTACGAAGGCTCCACACATCTCTTTGTGACATTACGATGCATGCAGATAGAAGGCAGATGCTGCAAACTATATGCCGGTGGTGGATTGTTAAGTGAAAGTGAAGTAGAAACAGAATGGCTTGAAACAGAAGCCAAAATGGATACAATGAGACGATGTTTAGCGATAAGAAGAATATAAATATACTAACCTCATTGCTTGTTGCACACGGGGTGAAACGAGTGGTGGTGTGTCCTGGGTCAAGAAATGCGCCCATAGTGCACAATTTTAACGAATGTGCAGACATAATATGTTACCCTGTAACAGACGAGCGCAGTGCAGGCTTTTATGCTTTAGGTATGGCTTTGGCTGATAATAGTCCTGTGGCCGTGTGTGTTACTTCAGGCACTGCATTGCTTAATGTCGTTCCGGCAGTGGCAGAAGCATCCTATCGGCATAGGGGAATAGTTGTTATATCAGCAGACCGTCCGTTGGAGTGGATTGATCAGCTTGACGGACAGACGCTGCCTCAGAGCGGTGCGTTCGGTAAATATGTGAGCAAATGCGTATCGCTGTCAGAGCCAAATAATGAACAAGAGCACTGGTATTGCAACAGAGTAGTGAATGAGGCTCTTATTGCTGTGAAGACACACGAAAGAAAGTCTGTGCATATTAACGTACATATCAACGAGCCATTGTTTAACTTCACTCAACAGGAACTGCCACTTGAGCGTAAAATAAGCTATATGCCATCTGTAATGAATTTAGACGCTTTAAGAACGATTGCAGAACGGATTCAGGCAGCACATAAGCCTATGATTATAGTAGGACAGACAAGATCCAGAAACAGTGAAGTTACAGATGCCATAAAGACTATAGGACGTAAAGTTGTAACGATATCAGAGACACTGGCATCTGACGTTATTACACATTTTGACTTGATGCTGTCACGTATAGGAAAAGACGAGCGCTATATGCCTGACTTTATTCTTTTTCTAGGCGACAATATGGTGAGCAAACGTCTGAAAAAGTTTCTACGTCTGTCGCATCCAGCTGAAAGCTGGGCTATAAGTGAAGACCGTGAGATACACGACACTTTTATGCATCTTACGGGGATTATTGAGGCCGACTATAAAGAGGCACTGACGGCATTGGCCAAAATGATAAACGAAACAGAGGGTATGCAAGACGGCGTGTCTGACCTTGACAACGCTGAGTTTAGACATATATGGCATGAACAGATCAAGATCATAGACGAAAAAATTGCCGCTTATGATCCGCAATACTCCCAGATGTCTGCTGTAAAAATATTTGAAGAGTCACTGGCAGACATGGACTATGAATATCACGTGCATTATGCCAATAGTTCGGCAGTTCGTTTGGCTGACATATATTCAGATCATTATGTATGGTGTAACCGCGGTGTAAACGGTATAGAAGGTAGCTTGTCAACAGCAGCAGGATTTTCTGTTGCATGCCGCGATATGGTGTTCTGTGTGATAGGTGATCTCAGTTTCTTTTATGACCAGAATGCTTTATGGAACACAAATCTTAGAGGCAACTTCCGTATGTTGCTGCTGAACAATGGCGGTGGTGGAATATTCTACAATTTGAAAGGACTGAAAGAGAGTAATGCGTGCGAAAAACTTGTTGCGGCATGCCACATGACAACTGCTCAAGGTATATGCACACAAAACGATATAGGATATATGTCTGCACGTAATGCAGAAGAGTTGCGCTTTGGCATTGCCATGCTGCTCGCCTCGGATGCAAAACGCCCGATGTTGCTTGAGGTGTTTACGGACATATCTGATGATAGTAATGCATTAAGTGAATTAGTAAAAAATATAAAATAAATATGGCACAGAGAAATTGGGAATCAATAAAGGGATTTGACTTTAAGGAAATATTGTTTGAACAATACAATGGTATTGCAAAGATTACCATCAACCGTCCGCGTTATCGAAATGCGTTTACTCCTAGGACAACATTTGAAATGAGTCAGGCTTTTGCCTACTGTCGCGAAGCTCAGGATATATGCGTTGTTATATTAACAGGTGCAGGCGACAAGGCTTTCTGCTCTGGAGGAGACATGCATGTTAAGGGGCGAGGCGGATATGTAGGAGAAGATGGTGTGCCGCGCCTAAATGTACTTGACGTTCAAAAACAAATTCGTTCTCTGCCTAAGCCTGTTATTGCCATGGTTAACGGTTATGCCATTGGGGGCGGTCATGTGCTCCATGTGGTGTGTGACTTGACTATTGCTAGTGAGAACGCAATATTCGGACAGACTGGGCCTAAGGTTGGTTCGTTCGATGCCGGATTTGGAGCTTCATATCTTGCACGCATAGTAGGACAGAAGAAGGCAAGAGAGATATGGTTCCTGTGCCGCCAATATACAGCAGAAGAAGCTGAGCGTATGGGACTTGTTAATTGTGTAGTTCCTTTTGACAAGTTGGAGGATACATGTGTAGAATGGGCTGAGACTATGATGGAACGCAGCCCGTTGGCCTTGCGTATGATTAAAGCCGGACTAAACGCAGAGCTTGACGGACAGGCGGGAATACAGGAATTGGCAGGAGACGCTACAATGCTCTACTATTTTTTGGATGAGGCACAGGAAGGCGGAAAAGCTTTTCTTGAAAAGCGTAAGCCTGACTTCAAGAAATATCCTAAACTGCCATAAACAGATAGTTGTAATATAAATACTTATGTTTAATTCCGGTTGCAGTATGTATCTATATGTGCATACCGTAACCGGAATTAAACAACCATAAGTAATTTACCAAATCTGTTTTATAAATAAAAAACATATGGCCGACAGGACAAAAGATAATGATGACTATAAGTTAATGCCGAAAATTAAAGTTACGTATGAGATACGAGATAAAGATTATACCACGTACATTTCACTTTAAGCAACCAGCTGGCACTTCACGTGGAGTGTATATGACAAGGCTATCGTGGCTGCTGGAGCTTACATCGCCGGATATGCCGGGACATAAAGGTATTGGCGAGTGTGCACCACTGCCAGACTTAAGCTGTGACTATGCTCCTGATTATGAAGAGACATTGCGCAAGATGTGTGACAAGTTCATGAACGAGGGGCAAATAGATTATAAAGAAATGCGTGATTTTCCGTCAATGCTGTTTGGTCTTGAAACTGCGCTGAAACATTTTGAATGTGGCAGCATCAACTTCTATGATACTCCGTTTAGCCGTGGTGAAGCCGGAATACCGATAAACGGTCTTGTGTGGATGGGAACTTTCGAAGAAATGATGCAGCGTATAGACGAAAAAATAAAGCAAGGTTTCAGATGTATCAAGCTGAAAATAGGAGCAATAAACTTTGACAAGGAGCTTGATATGGTTAAACATATACGTGAACGATTTTCGCATAATGAACTGGAAATCAGGCTTGATGCAAATGGAGGTTTTAAATTTAATGATGCTCTGTACAAACTGGAACTACTTTCACAATATTCGATACACTCGATAGAACAGCCCATACGGCAACATCAATGGGGCAACATGGCTCAGCTATGCCGTGAGTCACCAATGCCTATTGCACTAGATGAGGAACTTATTGGCGTAAATGATCCGGACATGAAAGAATATATGCTCAATGTGATAAAACCGGCATACATTATTCTGAAACCTTCATTACATGGAGGAATAAACGGTGTGAAGGAATGGATAGATATTGCTACGGACAAAGGCATAAAGACATGGATTACTAGTGCTCTTGAAAGCAATATAGGGCTGAACTCTATTGCACAACTTACAGCTCAAGAGTATGGACCAGATATATCCATTCCGCAAGGACTGGGCACGGGTATGCTCTTTACAGACAACATAGACATGCCTTTGGAAATAAGAGACAATAAACTTTGGCGTAAATTGGCAGAAGACAGAGAATGACACTTGATGATTTTTATACCGAATGGAACAATGATTCTGATATGATGCTTGTGCACACAAGCGGATCAACAGGCAAACCGAAACCTATGATGGTTGAGAAATGCAAGATGGAAGCTAGCGCAACCATAACTTGTGATTTTCTGAACCTAAAGGAGGGTGACACGGCATTATTGTGCATGCCTCTCGATTATATTGCCGGTAAGATGGTGGTAGTACGCTCTATCGTGCGTAAGCTCAAACTTATTAACGTGAAACCGTCAGGGCATCCATTGTCTGGAATGACCGAAGCTCCTGTATTTGCTGCAATGATACCTATGCAGGTGTTTAACAGTCTGCAGGTGCCAGAAGAAAAAGAAATACTTATGCGGATAAACCACCTGATAATAGGCGGAGGAGCGATAGACGATAAAATGGAGAGAGAGCTCAGGGATTTTCCAAATGCGGTATGGAGCACATATGGCATGACTGAAACTT
Source organism: Xylanibacter sp. (assembly GCF_057607445.1). Taxonomy (NCBI): domain Bacteria; kingdom Pseudomonadati; phylum Bacteroidota; class Bacteroidia; order Bacteroidales; family Prevotellaceae; genus Xylanibacter; species Xylanibacter sp. Next base: position 22,975 of record NZ_DBLZAX010000008.1, read on the forward strand.
TGTCACATATAGCCTTAAGACGCCTTAACGGCAATGAGGCTAGCTGTTGGTATACGCCTTTTGAAAGTGTTGATGTGAGTGTAAATGAGGATGGATGCCTTGTAATTGACGCCCCAAAAGTATCAGATTCGATGATTATAACGAATGACATAGCTGAAATTGGGAAAGATGGCAGGCATTTTCGCATATTGGGACGTAAAGATAACGTCATAGACAGCGGGGGCATAAAAATACAGATAGAAGAAGTGGAAGCCTTGTTAAAGAAATATTTGACCGTACCATATGTTATAACAAAAAAGAGTGACCATAAATTTGGTGAGGTTGTCGCAATACTCGTTGAAAGCGACGATATTGAGAAAATAAAGAAACTATGCGAAGACAATATGCCAAAATATTGGCAGCCAAAGATATATATAAGTGTGAAAGAAATACCTCGCACACAGACAGGGAAACCGGCTCGCAGATTGGCTGCAGAAATCGCAGAGAACAATACAACCGGATAATTAGAACCATAAAATTTGTCTGACTATTTTGTTTATTAATTATTTGCATGTAATTCAGTAAAGGAACGAACACGTCTTATGAACTCAAAGTTAAAAGGAACATTATGCAGCATCGGTGCTGCCGTTAGCTATGGATTAAATCCGTTAGGCGCATTGCCACTCTATTCGCAGGGCATAAATACAAATACGGTATTGTTCTTCAGATATGGACTTGCCGTGGTGTTATTGGCTCTTTTTATGTTTTTCAAGCGCCAGTCATTTGCGATAACAAAGAAAGAAACATCAATATTAGTGGCATTAGGCATATTGTTTGCGATGTCATCATTGACACTATTCTTGAGCTTCCATTACATGGGAGCAGGAATAGCATGTACGTTGCTATTTGCCTATCCAGTGATGGTGGCTGTAATGATGACCGTATTCTTCAAAGAAAAACTAACCATAATAACTATATTATCGATAATTCTTGCTCTTAGCGGCATTGCTCTGTTATATAAGGGAAATGACGGGGATGTGTTGAATATCACGGGTGTGATACTTGTTATGATTTCGTCTTTAACTTATGCTATATATATAATTGTTGTAAACAAATCTCCATTGCGAATATCTTCTGTCAAACTCACATTTTATGTGTTATTATTTGGTGTAATATCTCTCATCATTTATTCGTTGGCAGGTGACCAAAACAATTATATTCAAATGCTTACGACTCCAGAGATGTGGTTCTATGCGTTGATTTTGGCATTATTCCCAACGGTAATTTCGTTATTGTTGATGGTTGTTGCTGTTCACGAAATAGGCTCAACACCTACAGCTATAATGGGGGCATTAGAGCCATTGACTGCCGTTGTGATTGGAGTGGTGATGTTTGGCGAACAGCTGACATTAAGAATGGCTACCGGAGTGCTGATGATATTGGTGGCTGTACTTTTTATTATAGCAGGGAAATCATTGACTGTAAACAAAATAACTACAGTCATCGGACGTCTTGGCCATGTTGTCGTAAAACATTGGAGATGGAGATTGTAAAAAAATGAGGTGACTTAAGGAAACAATTGGGTGGAACGTAGTATAATTCATATCGACATGGATGCCTTTTTTGCTTCTATTGAGCAGAGAGACAATCCTGAATTGCGGGGAAAGCCTATAGTAGTAGGCTTTGATGGTCCACGTGGAGTTGTGTCTACAGCAAGTTATGAAGCCAGAAAATATGGAATACATTCAGCAATGTCTATATTTAAGGCAAAAAAGCTGTGTCCACAATTAATCGTTGTTGCAAGTGACCATGACAGATATAAGTCTGTCTCAATGCAGGTTTATGAAATATTCTGCGATTTCACCGATAAGATAGAGCCTCTGTCAATAGACGAGGCCTTTCTTGATGTCACTGATAATATCAATAATATGCCGGCTGAAGAGATTGCACTAAAGATAAAGGAACGGATAAAAAACGAACTGTATCTGACTGCGTCTGCCGGCATCTCATACAATAAGTTTTTGGCAAAAATAGCGTCTGACTATAACAAGCCTGACGGAATATTTACTGTTAAAGCAGAAAAGGCATTAATGTTTCTGGAAACTCTGCCAATAGAGAAGTTTTGGGGTGTTGGTCCGAAGACAGCTGTCATTATGCATAAAATGGGCATTTTTAACGGAAAACAGCTGCGTCAATGCACCCTTAATCATCTAACTGAGGTGTTTGGAAAGTCAGGAAAAATGTATTATAACTTTGCACGCGGCATTGATGAAAGAGCTGTGGAGCCGGTGAGAATAAGAAAATCCGTGGGATGTGAACAAACTTTTTTGACTGACCTTAATAGAAAATCGGCCATTTATATAGAGCTATACCATATTGTCCTAGAATTAACAGAAAGATTGGATAAAAGCAAATTCATCGGCTATACTCTAACGCTAAAAATAAAGTTCAGCGATTTTATGCAGACAACAAGAAGTATAACGTCATTTAAACCTCTTACTGATAAGGATACCATACTTCCTTTAGCAAAAAAACTTATTGAGCAGGTGGATTATTCTACTAAACCGATAAGACTAATAGGGCTATCAGTTTCTAATCCGCATAACGAAAAAACACGTCAAGAATGGATTGAAGGAGAACTTAAGTTCAAAGAATGGGATGATTTTGCTGCACAATAGCTTGCATTTATAGAATTTGTTTTGTAAATTTGCAACCTAATCAAGGTAATATAACCGTATATTTATGAAACAAACTAAGATTGTAGCTTCTATAAGCGATCGCAGATGCGACGTTGATTTTATTCGCCAACTTTTTGATGCAGGAATGAATGTGGTACGAATGAATACCGCACACGCCACACCTGAGGGAATAAAACAGATAATACGGAATACACGTGCGGTTAGTAAGCATATTGGTATTCTGATTGATACCAAAGGCCCTGAAGTAAGAACAACGGGAAATGATGCTCCTATTGAATATAAGACAGGAGACGTCGTAAAAATTTTTGGACGTCCAGAAATGAAAACGGAGCACGATATATTAAATCTGTCATACGAAAACTTTGCCAATGATGTGCATGTTGGAGACGACATCCTGTTTGATGACGGCGCGATAGACATGAAGGTAATCGGCATAAATGGTCCTGCTGTCGTAGCACAAGTACAAAATGACGGATTGTTAGGATCTAATAAAAGTGTTAACGTGCCAGGTGTTCATATTGACCTGCCTGCACTTACAGAGAAAGATAAACGCAACATACTACTGGCAATAGAGGAAGATATCGACTTTATAGCTCACTCTTTCGTAAGAAGCAAGGAAGATGTGCTTGCTGTTCAGAGGATTCTTGATGAACACAATAGTGATATCAAGATTATCTCTAAGATCGAGAATCAGGAAGGTGTTGATAATATTGATGAAATCATAGAAGCGTCTTACGGAATCATGATAGCACGAGGTGACCTAGGTATTGAAGTCCCTATTGAAAAGATTCCTGGAATACAGCGAATGATAATTCACAAATGTATGAGAGCTAAAAAGCCTGTTATTGTTGCGACACAAATGCTTCATACTATGATTAATAATCCGCGCCCGACACGTGCGGAAGTAACAGATATTGCAAATGCTATTTATTATAGAACAGACGCATTGATGCTGAGCGGCGAAACTGCTTCAGGAAAGTATCCTGTTGAAGCTGTTAAAACTATGGTTTCAATAGCAGAACAAGCTGAACAGGATAAGATGTATGACCACGATTACGACTTTCCGCTCAGTGAAAATTGCGATGTAACAGAATTTTTGGCACGTAATGCTATTGAAGCGACCGAAAGATTGGGCGTGAAGGGTATAATCACAGACAGTAAGACAGGTCTTACTGCACGTAACCTTGCTGCATTCAGAGGTCCCAACCCTGTACTTGCAATATGCTATAAGGAAAAGACACAGCGATGGCTGGCACTGAGCTATGGCGTTATTCCTGTTGCTCAACATGAACAGATTGGCGCACAGGAGCAATTCCTTGCAGCTCTGCGTATGTTACGCCAGAAAGGCTACTTACGTATGGAAGACAAGATAGCTTATCTGAGTGGCAGTTTTGGAAGGGGAGGTGGAACCACATTCTTGGAAATAAATAAAGTACAGGAAGTGTTCGACCGCTCATATGAGTTTCATCTGCCAAATAAGACCAGATAATAAGATTGCTCGTCTTGAACATTTGCAGATGATAAATATTGAACATAATTTATATAGCATGCGTGGAGACAACAAAAGATTGTCTCCACGCGTGCTATATATGGCAAATAGAAAAACATATGCAAGCGTTTTTAAATGCATCTATTCATTACTTATATATACTTTATTAGTCTTATTTATTTTCTAATCTTCCATACGTCTTGACGTAGCTGAATAGCAATCAACAATACAGCATAATTCTATTGAAGGTTTAGAATAAAGAAAAGGATACACCAATTCTGATGTATCCTTCATGTAGATTTCAGGAACCAAGATTCCATTTGCACTTTAAAATATCTTCTCACTAATGCATTTTGAAAGCGATGACATTCTTTAATGTGTTATCAAGATAGAATGTATAAGGCACGGTATCTTTGCCATTGCATATTTTGGTCTTTGTAAATATATATGGCTTATTACCATTTCCGTATTCTATGTTCTTCTTGAAAAGCCTGTTTTTTTTCGCACTATTTTTCATTACAATTATCATACTGTCAGTAAGATTCTTCGTTGAATCAATTTTATTGAAGCTTATCGAATAGTCGGCAGCCGTCATGTTTTGATCAAGAAAATCTTTAACAGCACTCTCTGCTTTATGCTGCTTTCCACAACTTACAGCAACAAGAGTAATAGAACAGATAATAATAATCTTAATATAACGTTTCATCCTGCAGAAGCGTTATTTCTCGGGAACGTTCTTCATTATCTCCAAAAGATGATCCCAAACCATTTGAACTGTAGGTATAAGCAAGCGCTCTTCAGGAGAATGTACTCCTCTAAGAGTCGGACCCATTGATACCATGTCAAGATGCGGATATTTTTCTGAGAACAGACCACACTCCAAACCGGCATGGATTCCGATTACCAACGGTTCTTTGTTAAAGAGCTTCTTGTATGTGTCTACAACAATTTGGGTGAGCTTACTGTCTTGCTTCATCTGCCATGCCGGATATTTGTCCCCTTGGGTAACTTCAGCACCAGCCAACTCAAACAAAGCTTTTATTGTGTTGCCCATATTGTTAAGATTGCTCATTACGTTAGAACGCTGTGATGCGACAATCTTTATATCTCTTTCTGTAGTATTTACACTAGCAACATTGCTTGAAGTTTCGACCATCCATGCAAGTGCTTCATCCTGACACATGGCCATAACACCATTGTCTACAGCCTGAAGAGCCTGTATGAATTTTGTATTTACTGGCTCTTTTATTACAAGCCCTTTATCTGTGCTTTCAAGACTAAATTTAATCTCCTTTTCTGTAACATGGAATTCAGCCTCGACTTCAGCAGTAAATACATTTAGGTCAACACTGACGTTTTCTTTGTATTGAGCAGGTACTGCAAAAATAACAACACCATCACGAGGAATAGCATTGTGCATACGTCCTGAATTGAAACTAACAAGTTTTACACCATATTTTTCGTTTATAATATAAATAAACCTTGTCAGTAACTTAATACCATTTGCGAATTTTTTATTAATATCGTCACCGCTATGTCCGCCATGCAAACCCTGAAGTGAAAGTTTTAAAAAGAAATAATTTTCAGGAGCCTCTTCTCTTTCTATATTGAATGTGGCAACTGTAGTCATACCTCCGGCGCAGCTAATGAAGAACTGACCTTCATCCTCACTGTCAAGGTTGATGAGCATATCACCTGTCATAAATCCTTCTTTCATGCCACTGGCGCCTGTGAGGCCTGTTTCCTCATCTCTTGTAAATACACATTCAATAGGACCATGTTCCAAAGAGTCGTCATCAAGCACGGCAAGTTGCATAGCACAGCCAATACCATCGTCTGCACCTAATGTCGTACCTTTAGCCTTCAGCCATTCGCCATCAACATAAGTTTCAATAGGATCTTCCTCAAAGTTGATTTCTTTATCAACAAGTTTCTCGCAAACCATGTCCATGTGGCTCTGAAGGATAAGAGTCTTTTTATTCTCGTATCCCTTTGAAGCCTTCTTTCTTATTACAACATTTCCGGTTTCGTCTACAATGGTTTCAAGGTTTCTTGACTCACCAAAATTCTTTAGGTATTCAATCATTTTTTCCTCGTGCTTTGAAGGACGTGGAATCTTGTTGATCTGTGCAAAGTGCTCAAAGACACTTGCCGGCTTTAGTTCAATTTTCTCCATTATTATTGCTACATTTATGTTATTTTATTAAAAATAAATATTTCTGTTTACAATAAGCAATATAAGAACCGCAAAAACAAACGGGTTTGTTTTGTTTTGTCTCCGAATTGCATTATCTTTGCATGCAAAAATAAGAAAAATGGCAGAAACTTTCCTTCTTGGCATGTTAATAATTGCTATATCTTTAATATTGCTTTGTATAAAGCTTATATTATTAAAGAACGGGAAGTTTTCGTCTCCACACGTGGGTGATAATCCCGGTTTGCGCAAGAACAAAATACACTGCGTAATGGATGAAGATAAAGAAGCCCGGAGACATGTCGAAAGATTGGACAAGAATAAATCAGTGTAATAATTTAAAACAATAATGGGTATGAAAAAATTAATCCGTTCAGCAGCTGTTGTTGCATTAATGTCACTCGTTGTGGCTTCATGTAACAAACAAGCACCAAAGGTAGAAGAAAAGTCGGCTTCTACCAACACCGCAAATGCAGGTATGAAGATTGCATATATTGAGGTGGATTCAATTATGTCTCAATATAAATTCTGCAAAGAATATTCTTTGATTCTTGAAAAGAAGAGCCAGAATATTCAAAATACAGTAAATGCCAAAGGACGTTCTCTTCAGGCAGCAGCCGCAAAATTCCAGCAGGATATACAGAACAATAAATATACCCAGCAGCAGGCAGAAGCTGTTCAAGCCGGTTTGCAGAAGCAGAATGCGGACTTACAGGCTTTACAGCAAAGATTAGGTGCTGAGTTCCAGGCTGAAACAGAAAAATTTAATAAAGCTTTACGCGATAGTATCCAGCACTATTTAGCTGTATATAACAAAGATAAGAAATTCTCTCTCATCTTGAGTAAGGCTGGTGACAATATTCTGTATGCCGACAAAACTTATGATATAACAAACGAAGTTATTGCAGGTTTAAATAAAGCATACAAACCAGTTGCTAAAAAGAAATAATAGAATATTTTGTGAAATAGAAAAGACACGTTGAAAATGATCTTGGAATTTTCAACGTGTCTTTTTGTTGCTGAGGCATTCGCCTATTTATTCCCAAAATAAGACATAGAATTTATTAATGCATAGAAAACTACATTAACTTATTGTTTCTAGTTATTAAGAGACTTTATCATTTGTAAAAATGATTACTGATTAACCCCATAACCAAAGAGAGCAAAGTCACCTTTAAGCGGATCGTCAGGAAAAATATCCCTAAGTTTCTCTGTAAGCTTTATTGCCACACTCATTGAGGCCGTTTTATTGTTTATCAAATGTAATTTATTCGCTTCTTGAAGAACATGTGTATCCAATGGTACAATTAAGGTACGCTTGTCAATAAAATCACTCCATAAACCTATATCTACTGGAGAATTATCTCTGACCATCCATCTTAGAAACATACAAACTCTCTTGCACGCGGATGTAGTATTTTTAGGGATAATTGTCTCTATGCCGGTTTTTGCAGAATAGCTTGTTATTGCTTTTATTGCAGATAATCCGTCAGAAGAATTCCTTTTGACAAAATTACCAATTGATTCATATTCTATCAGCAGATTGTGTAAAGATTCAAATAATTTATACATCATGCTGAAATTATACAATCTGTAAAAGCAGCTTTTATCATCTTCTTTAAAACTATCTTTATAATAGTCTTGCTTTATCCAATTATACATATCGTTATCAGCATAATCGAGTAGTGCTTGTATTTTGGGCATAAACTGTTTTCTGCTTCCATAGCTCAAACATGATGCAACAAAAGCAGCAACTTCTTTATTTTGTCTGCCTTCAACCTGATGCATAAATCGACTTGGATCATCATGCAAGAAATCAGATGTCTCATATCGTTGAGCGTACTCCTCTAATATAGATTTTATTTTACTATCCATATAAATAATATATGAAAAACAGGCTCTGCATGTAAAAATACTACTGCAGAGCCTGACTTATTATTTAATTTGTACTAGACAAATATTTGGTATACATTACAGAATTGTCTTAACTGCTTCAAGCATGCCTTTCTCCTGAATGAGATCGAGATCCTTCTTAACCAATGCATTTAGACCTGCAATGTTATTCAAATCTTCACCCCAAATCTGTGTCGCAGAAAGAACACCATCTGTAACTTTCTGAGTGTCGCCAGTAGCCCAAAGATTCTTAAGCAAGTCCATAATCTCCTGAGAGTCATTAGGAACAATCTCAGTACCATCTTCGCGTTTGCCACCCTTGTAGTATGTTATGATGGCTGCAAGACCGAACACAAGACCTTGTGGGAGCTCACCTTTACGCTCCAAATATGTCTTAACACCGGGCAGGTCACGTGTCTGATATTTCGGGAAAGAGTTAAGCATGATGCTAGTTACCTGATGATCAACGAACGGATTCATAAAGCGCTCCAGAACATCACTAGCAAACTTCTGAAGTTCGTCCTTCGGAAGGTTAAGTGTTTCCATAAGCTCCTCGAACTGAACTTTATGTATATACTTGCCAATAACAGGATCTTTGCAAGCATCACGTACAATATTAATACCACTCAAGAATGCAACAGGACTCAATACTGTATGAGGACCATTAAGCAATGTAACCTTACGCTCATGATATGGCTCTTCTGAAGGTACAAATAATACATGAAGACCAGCCTTATCTGCAGGGAATTCTTCTGCAATCTCTTTAGGTGCTTCAATTACCCATAAATGGAATATTTCTGCCTGAACGACGAGATTGTCTTCGTAACAGATTTTCTGCTGAATATCCTTAATTTCCTTGCGTGGGAAACCCGGTACAATTCTGTCAACTAATGTTGCATAAACGCCGCAGCATTCTGTAAACCATTTTTTGAAGTCCTCACCAAGATTCCAAAGTTCGATATACTTATAAATGCAATCTTTGAGAACATGACCATTAAGGAATATCAGCTCACATGGGAAAATAATGAGACCCTTTGTTGGATCACCATTGAATGTCTGATAGCGACGATAAAGCAACTGTACTAATTTTCCGGGATACGAACTTGCAGGAGCATCCTCTAGTTTACAGTTAGGATCAAATGCAATACCAGCTTCTGTCGTATTTGATATTACAAAACGAATTTCAGGCTGATCTGCAAGAGCCATGAAAGCTTGATTTTGTGTATAAGGATTCAATGCACGGCTTATAACATCAATACGTGTAAGGCTGTTTACCGGCTTACCTTCATCAAGTCCCTGAAGATTTACATGATATAGGCAATCTTGACCATTAAGCCAATCAACCATACCTTTTTCAATTGGCTGAACAACAACAACAGAACCATTGAAATCAGTTTTCTGATTCATATTGTAAATAATCCAGTCAACGAAAGCACGCAGGAAGTTTCCTTCACCAAACTGAATGATCTTCTCAGGCATTACGCTTTTAGGCGCAGTCCTTTTGTTTAAAGCTTGCAATTTTTTCATGATTTATACTAATGAGTTTGTTTTTCTTTTACGATGCAAAATTACTATTTTATTTTATACCTTGCTACGTTTTTCCTGATTAAACTTACGTAAAGGTTTGCGTAATTGTAATATGCAGATATTATGTACTGATTACATTGCATAGGTATTAAAACCTCCATCAACTACAGCAACTGTACCTGTTACAAATTTTGCTGCATCACTCATTAGATAATGTATTGTTCCGCAAAGCTCTTCCGGATCACCCATTCTGCCAAATGGTGTCTGATGTATAACGTCTTTACCTCTCTGAGTATAAGAGCCATCAGGATTTGTAAGCAAAGTTCTGTTTTGTTCTGTTATAAAAAATCCAGGAGCAATAGCATTAACACGAATACCTTCACCAAACTTTTTAGCACACTCTGTTGCCATGAATGCCGTAAAATTACTTATACCAGCTTTGGCTGCTGCATAACCGCATACACGTGTTATAGGACGGAATGCTGCCATTGAAGAGAAATTGATAATCGACCCCTTGCCTTGTTTCACCATAGGCTTCAGGAATATCTGTGTTGGTATAACTGTACCTGTCAGATTCAGATTAAGAACTTTTTGAAATTCTTCAACTTTTAAGTCAAAAAAGTTTTTGTCTGGTGCTATTACTGCGCCTGGCATATTTCCACCTGCAGCATTCAGTAATGTATCAATACGTCCATATTTTGCAATAATATCATCACAGTTCTTTTGCACTAATTCTTGATTCATAACATCAGTTTTCATGAATTCAGCATGATAACCTTCTTTTTTAATGTCCTCAACGATTTCGTTTCCGACGTCTTCTTTTCTACCAAGAATGATAACTTTTGCACCATTTTTTGCAAGATATTTTGCAATTGTACGTCCTAATACACCTGTTCCGCCTGTTATGACAGTAACGTTGTCTTTAATATTAAATAGTTCGTTCATAATTTTGTGATTTTATTTTTGATTTATTCCTAATTCTCTGTCAACTGTAGCTAGAATACCCTGTACTTGCCCCATAGCAAACATACGTCCAAGGAAAGTATAACCTGCATTATAACCTTTATCAAGATCGCCTAACATATTGGGTCCATGGTCAACACGCATCGGTAAGTTTGGATTTGTTTTTTCAAATATTCGTGCTAATTCTATCAAGTCGGCACGTCCGCCAAGATGTGAAGCTTCTGTAAAATCTCCGTTAGGGAAAACTTTACAAGATCTCATATGCACGAACCATGTACGATCTGCATATTTGCGTGCAAGTTCAGTAACGTTGTTATGGGCACCTGCAGACAATGAACCTGCACAGAATGTCAATCCGTTATGCGGGTCATCTACGGCTTTTAAGAACCAGCTGATGTCATCATCGCATGTAACAATACGTGGGAGACCGAGAATAGGGAATGGAGGATCATCCGGATGTACACACATATACATGTCGTATTCATTACATGTTGGCATTATTGCAGAAAGAAAATATCTCATATTTTCTCGCAACTGTTCCTTTGTTATACCTTTATATAAATCTAAAAGTTGTCTGAAGAGTTCTACAGGATGTTCGTCATTTTCAGAAATATTTCCGTTTACAAAGCCTTGAGTCTTAACAATAATATTTTCAACAAGCCTATGATCATCTTCAGGTGTCATTGTTTGTTTAAGCTTTTCAACCTCCTCTAGAACTTCTTGACTATATTGCTCTTCTGCATTTTCACGCTTCAGTATGCAGCAGTCGAAATAAGCGAACTGAGCATGACTGAAGAATAAATTACTGGTTCCGTCCGGATTTGGATGAGCTAAATCTGTCCTGGCCCAATCCAACACAGGCATAAAGTTATAACATATAGTATGGATACCTTCCAGACTAAGATTTTTAAGACTCTCTTTATATTTTTCAATGAGTTCATCCCTGTCCGGTCCTGCATATTTAATACTTTCGCAAACAGGAAGGCTTTCAACAACAGACCAACGCATACCATAACTCTCGATATATTCACGTAGGTCGCGTATCTTTTCTCTAGTCCATACCTCACCATTAGGAACATCATGTAATGCCGTGACTATTCCTTCAACGCCAATTTGTTTTAGCATCGACAAAGTAATCTTATCTTTTTTGCCGAACCATCTCCATGTCTTTTCCATATTAGTTTTCTTTATATAAAATCATAAATTACTCATGATGATAATGTTCATTTTTTATTATCGTGCATGCACGATAAACCTGTTCCGTAAAGAGCAATCTAACCATCTGATGAGAAAGTGTCATCTTTGATAATGACATTTTCTCATTGGCACGATCATATACGGCTTGAGAGAATCCATAGGGGCCACCTATCACAAAAGTCAACTGCTTTATAGTTTGTTGCTTGTTTCCCAACCACGCCGCAAATTCTACACTTCTGAACTCTTTTCCGTGTTCGTCTAATAAGACGACATAACTTTTATCGTCTATATTCTTTAAAATCAGTTCTCCTTCTTTTTCTTTTTGCTGTTTTTCATTAAGGCTCTTGGTGTTTTTAAGCTCAGGAATAATTTTCAAACAAAAAGGTGTATAATGATTTGTTCTGGCTACATAGTCTTCAATCCCTTCGGCATATAGTTTGTTGTCAGTTTTTCCTACAAGTAACAATGTCGTTTTCATATTCAATACTCTTTTTTGCGTTTAGGATTCATTGGAAACCATCCTTTCTTAACCCGGTCACGTTGCTCAAACAATTCTTTTATTGACCATAAAGATGAAGCACCGAATATGCCTAATATAGCTGAACAAAGTGAATCTGCAATTAATAGGGCCAATAACAGGCAGACAATTCCTACAATCAGGAATATCCACCAAAACTTTGTACCTGTATAATATTCTGTTTTTATTACTATCGGATGAAAAATGCCAATAATCAAAAAACATGATATTGCTATAATAATTCCAGAAAAATACATCTATGCTTATGTTTCGTTATTATTTCCGCAAAAATACTCATTTATTTTTAATAGGGCAAAAAGAAATGATAGAAAAACTTCGCATAAATTAAATTTAGATGAAAAAAAAGAAAAAAAAAATCTTGAGCGTAATTTTTGAATTTAATTTATTACCTTTGTAAACAATAAAATTACTAACACTAATATTAATAATATGGAAAAAAACACGGAATTAATTGCATTATGTGAAAATAAGGCAAAACAATGGCTATCACCTTTTTTTGATCAGGAAACACAAGAAAAGATTAAGACCATGTTGGAAAATGAAGACAAAACCGATTTAATAGAAAGTTTTTATAAAAACCTTGAATTCGGTACAGGTGGCCTTAGAGGTATAATGGGAGTAGGTAGCAACCGTATGAATATTTATACCGTCGGCATGGCTACACAAGGATTTGCTAATTACCTAAAAAAGAATTTTGCAGACCGTGAGCAGATTTCTGTTGTTGTTTGCCATGACTGTCGTAACAACAGCAGACTTTTTGCAGAAACCGTTGCTGATATCTTTTCTGCAAACGGCATAAAAGTATATCTGTTTGACGACATGAGACCAACGCCAGAATGTTCTTTTGCCATACGTCACTTGGGATGCCAAAGTGGTGTTAACATTACTGCTAGCCATAACCCCAAAGAGTATAATGGATATAAAGCTTATTGGGCAGATGGCGCACAAGTACTGGCACCTCACGACAAAGGCATTATAGACGAAGTTAACAAAGTTAACGTTGAAGACATAAAGTTTGAAGGAAATAAAGAACTCATAGAAATTATAGGAGAAGAAATAGATAAAGTATATCTTGATCTCATACACGGGATTTCTATCGACCCAGAAGTAATTAGCCGTCAGAAGGATCTTAAAATCGTATATACACCACTACATGGAACAGGCATGACGCTAATACCGCGTTCTTTGAAATTATGGGGATTTGAAAACGTTCATTGTGTAAAAGAGCAAATGGTTAAAAGTGGCGATTTCCCAACAGTGGTAAGTCCTAACCCTGAAAATGGTGAAGCCTTAACATTGGCATTGCGTGACGCCAAAGAACTTGATGCTGATATTGTAATGGCAAGCGATCCTGATGCAGACCGTGTTGGAATGGCATGCAAGAACGACAAAGGGGAATGGATACTTATAAACGGCAACCAGACCTGTTTACTCTTCTTGTATTATATAATCAAAAACCGTCAGGCTAAAGGTTTGATGAAACCGACGGATTTCATTGTTAAAACGATTGTAACCACTGAAGTTATACGAAAAATAGCAGAAAAACAAAACATAGAAATGCGCGACTGCTATACAGGCTTTAAGTGGATTGCCCGTGAAATTGCCTTGTCAGAAGGCAAACAACAATATATAGGTGGAGGTGAAGAGAGCTACGGATTCTTGGCAGAAGACTTTGTTCGTGACAAAGATGCTGTTTCTGCATGTTCTCTATTAGCAGAAATCTGCGCATGGGCAAAAGACCAAGGTAAAACACTCTATGATGTTGTGATGGACATTTATCTTGAGTATGGATTCTCTAAAGAATTCACAATAAATGTTGTCAAACCAGGAAAGAGCGGAGCAGATGAGATAAAGCAGATGATGACAGACTTCAGAAACAATCCCCCAAAAGAACTTGGCGGAAGCAAGGTCGTTACATGGAAAGATTATCAAACATTGGAACAACGTGATGCAAACGGAAATGTTTCTAAATTAGAAATGCCAGAAACAAGCAATGTTCTGCAATGGTTCTGTGAAGATGGAACAAAAATAAGCGTTCGTCCGTCAGGAACAGAGCCTAAAATCAAATTCTATATTGAAGTTAAAGGCACAATGAAATGCAATGGGTGCTATGACCGTTGCACAAGCGAAGCAAACAATAAAATAGCAGAAATAAAAAAATCGTTAAACTTGAATTAATTAGGCAATTCCTATATCATTACAAAAAGGCGGAAATGTTATCATATTTCCGCCTTTTTGTATCATTAAATCATAAGTACATGATGTCATTCAAAATCTTTAGACTTACATCTAAATTTCAGAGATCATATATTTATAATTTATATGTCATATTATTTTAGTATTTTATCACGTAATTGGCAAAATCCTTTTATTACCATTTTGTAATGGCGAAGCAATAAAATAAAGATTTAGAGTTTTCTTGTCTATAATAAAGTTTAAAATTATATGTTTTGCCCTAAATGTTTTTTGTAGGTCGAAAAAAAGTGTTAATTTAGCAGGCCAAAAAAGATGTAAAACGTCTTAAAACGAAAGCAAATGGCCTCAAACGGCATTTTATAGAAAATTAATACAATTATAATTAATGGATAATAACACATTTGATCAAGACAGAATCATAAAGATTAATATAGAGGAGGAAATGAAATCCTCTTATATTGACTATTCTATGTCTGTTATTGTTGCCCGTGCTTTACCCGATGTTCGTGATGGATTTAAACCTGTACATAGAAGAATATTGTACGGTATGATGGGAATTGGCAACACGAGTGATAAGCCGTATAAGAAATGCGCCCGCGTAGTAGGTGAAGTCCTTGGTAAATATCATCCTCATGGAGACAGCTCTGTATATGGAGCATTGGTAAGAATGGCGCAAGATTGGAATATGCGCTATACTCTTGTTGATGGTCAAGGAAACTTTGGTAGTGTCGATGGTGATTCTGCCGCCGCAATGCGTTATACAGAATGCAGATTGTCAAAGATGGGTGAACACATTATGGACGACCTGGAAAAAGAGACTGTCGACATGATGAATAACTTTGACGACTCACTTCAGGAGCCCTCTGTAATGCCGACCAAGATACCAAATCTTTTAGTTAATGGAGGTAATGGTATTGCCGTTGGTATGGCAACAAATATTCCAACGCATAATTTAGGAGAAGTTATTGACGGATGTTGCGCATATATTGATAATCCAGATATTGATACAGAAGGCCTTATGCAATATATAAAAGCTCCAGATTTTCCGACAGGTGCTTATATATACGGCATTCAAGGAGTAAAAGATGCATACGAAACTGGTCGTGGACGTATAGTGATGCGTGCAAAGGCAGAAATTGAAAGCACAGAATCACATGATAAGATTGTCATTACTGAGATACCTTATGGCGTAAATAAGGCTCAATTGATTGAATATATCGCTGATTTAGTAAAAGAAGGAAAACTTGATGGAATAAGTAATGCAAACGATGAATCCGGTCGTCAGGGCATGCGTATTGTGATTGATGTGAAAAAAGATGCCAATGCGAATGTCATCCTAAATAAATTATTTAAGATGACTGCATTACAAAGCTCATTCTCAGTCAATTGCATCGCATTGGTTAAAGGACGTCCGCGTTTGTTAACATTGAAAGATTGTGTGCATTATTTTGTTGAGCATCGCCATGATGTAACAATACGCAGAACAAAATTTGACTTGCGTAAGGCTCAAGAAAGAGCACATATACTTGAAGGCTTAATAATTGCTTGTGACAACATTGACGAGGTTGTCCATATTATCCGAGGCTCGAAGACTCCATCTGACGCTCAGCGTAATTTGGAAAAACGTTTTGAACTTGATGAATTACAATCAAAAGCTATTGTAGATATGCGTCTTAGTCAGTTGACTGGACTTAGAATGGATCAACTGCATGCTGAATACGAAGAGCTTGAAAAGCTAATCACATATTTACAGTCAATACTTGACGACCCTGAGCTTTGTAAGAAGGTTATGAAAGACGAACTTTTAGAGGTAAAGGAAAAATATGGTGATCCACGTCGCACTGAAATAAAATATTCTAGCGAAGAATTCAACCCTGAAGATTTTTATCCAAACGATCCTGTTGTGATAACAATAAGTCATTTGGGATATATCAAACGCACTCCGCTATCAGAATTCCGTGAGCAAGCCAGAGGTGGAGTTGGCAGCAAAGGTGCAAATAGTCGTGAACAGGACTTTACTGAATACATTTATCCTGCAACGATGCATAATACAATGATGTTCTTCACAAAGAAAGGACGTTGCTATTGGCTTAAATGCTATGAGATTCCTGAAGGGGCAAAGAATTCAAAAGGTCGCGCAATACAAAATCTGTTGAACATAGAAAGCGATGATAGTATTAATGCGTTCCTTCGTTTACGCGGATTGGATGACCCTGATTTCATAAATAGTCATTATGTAGTATTTGCTACCAAAAAAGGATTAATAAAGAAAACAAGCCTTGAAGCATATAGTCGACCAAGAGCAAATGGTGTGATTGCCATAAACGTACTTGAAGGAGATGAGGTTGTTGGCGTAAGACTTACTAATGGGCATAACGAACTGCTGCTTGCAGATAGAAATGGCCGTGCTGTAAGATTCAACGAAAATACTGTACGTGCGATGGGACGCGTTTCAACCGGTGTCAGGGGAATGCGTCTTGATGAAGGAGACGATGAGGTTGTAGGAATGGTTGTCGTCAATAAGCCGGAAGAAGAAACTATAATGGTTGTCAGTGAAAATGGATATGGAAAACGAAGCCAGGTAGAAGACTATCGTGTTACAAATCGTGGCGGAAAAGGCGTCAAAACGCTAAATATCACAGAAAAGACAGGCCGTTTGGTTGCAATAAAGGTTGTTACGGACGAGAATGACCTCATGATAATAAACAAGAGTGGTATCTTGATTCGTCTTAAAGTGTCAGAATGTCGTGTAATGGGTAGAGCGACACAGGGTGTCAGACTTATAAACTTGACAAAGAAAAATGATGTAATATCAAGTGTATGTAAAGTAATGAGCTCGGATCTAGAGGCGTTAGTTGAAGCTGAAAGTAGAAAAGAATGGGCACAAACAAGTGAGGCATTCAAAAATGATACTCAAGCAATACCAACAGATACAGACTCTGACGATGATACTCTTCCAGAGATATCAGATGAGGATAAACTCGATGAACAATAACAATTATTTTTTAATAAATCTATTATGAAAAAGTTTATGACCTTGGCCGTAGCTTCTATACTAAGTATGTCGGCCTTTGCACAGGATGTGTATAAACAAATTTCGAAAATTAAAGATTATAATGAAGCTTATAATCTTCTGAAAAGTAACCTCAGCAATATGTCAGCTGAGCAAAAAGCTAAATGCTACAACAAACTTGTTGATTTAGCCTATGAGAAAGTTGTCAATGAGCAGGCTACAATTACCAGTAATCAGATGGCAGCACAGCTAAACACAAAAGTTGAGCCTTATGATACCATTGGACTTTACAATGCCGTGATGCAGGCTTTAGAAAATGGTGTACTCTGCGACGAATTTGATAATCAGCCTAACGATAAGGGTAAGGTGAAGCCCAAGTTCCATAAGTCAAATGGCGACAGACTTTATCCAATCCGTTTCCATCTCATCAACGCTGGTATTTATTATCAGAATAAAGATGAAGCACTTGCATACAAGAATCTTGCAACTTATGTAGATAGTAATGATTATCCTTTGTTTAAAGAGCAGGATAAGAGCACAGACGCAAGTCTAACCCAGATGGCATATTATGCTGCGCGCTTTGCTTATTTTGCAAAGGAATATGACAAAGCTGAAAAATATGCAGATATCGCAATCAAAGATACTGCAATGGCAGATGATGCATTACAGCTTAAACTGGCAGTTATGCAAAACCAACTGAAGTCACATGAAGATACTCTTAATTATGTAAATAAACTTAAGAGTATTTATGCAAATGACGAAAATAATGATATGGTATTCAGTACAATATGCTCAATGCTCATATCTCTTAATGACAAGGCTGGTCTTTCAGAATTTGTTAAAGTAAAACTTGCTAAAGATCCGAACAACTTCACTGCATTGGCAATGAGTGGTCAGGCTAATATGAATGAGCACAAATGGGACGAGGCAATTGCAGATTTGTCAAAAGCAGCTTCAAAACAGCCTGAGAATGTCGCGGTATTGGCATCAATAGGCAATAGTTATATGTACAAAGCACAAGAAGCTGCAGAGCGTGCAACCGCCAATGGAAAGAAACTTTCTCCAGAAGCAGAAAATGCAATAATTGATGTTTATAAAAAGGCTATTGAATTTTTAGAGAAAGCTAAGAATCTTGATAAAGAAATGCAGTATAAAACTGTATGGGCATATTCATTATATACATGCTGTTACAGAATTTATGGCGCCGATGATCCTAAAACAAAGGAAATGGAAGCTTTGACAAAATAAATACATATTAATTATTAATTAATGGAGACCGGTGTTGGCCACAATATCGGTCTCCATCTTTAAAAGATATATAAATGCGTCATTTTTTTCTATTTGTTACAATAATACTTTCTATTACGACTTCTGCTCAAAAGAAGGAAATTAGTCAGGCACGTTCTGATATAAAAAGTCGAAGTAATCTTGAGCAGGCTGAAACATCAATGCGCAATTTGCTTAAAGATTCTGTGAATAGACAAAATATAAGAATTTACGAAACGCTTGCCAATGCTGTAAGTGCTCAGTATGAAGTAGCAAACGAAAAATTATATTTAAAAGAAGGCTATGATACGGTTGCTTTCTTTAATACAGCACATAAAATGTTTATAGCGTATGAAAGTCTAGACAGTATAGATGCACTGCCTGATAAGAAAGGCAGAATTAAACCGAAGTATCGTAAGAAAAATGCTGAGTATCTTGATAAATACAGACGTAATTTATATAATGGTGGATTATTCTTTATAAACAAGAAGAATTATGAGTCTGCTTATAAATTGATGGATTCATACCTTGATTGTGCACAACAGCCTTTATTTGAAGCCAATAAATACATTAATGATGATCAATTAGCATCATCTGCCGCATTTTGGACCGTAGTTTCAGGATATAAATTAAATAGACCTGATAGCGCTCTGAAATATCATGAGCTTGCTTTGTCGAACAGGAATTATCGCAGAAGAGCTTTACAATATCTCTCGGATATATATTTGATCAAAGGAGATACAGCAAAGTATATCGAAACATTAAATCTTGGATTTAAAGAAAATAAAAAATCTAAATTCTTTTTTTTAAGATTAATGGATTATTATAATGGCAAGAACCAACTAGACAAGGCTATGGCGATTGTTGATACAGCATTGATTTCTGATAAAGATAATGTGTTGTTTTTATTTGCAAAAAGTAATATACTATTAAACATGGGCAGTTATCAAGAGTGTGTTACTGTTTGCGACACTATTCTAAAGAAAAATAACTCATTTCCCGATGTTTATTATAATGCAGGTGTATCATATCTGAATCTGGCAATTGATTTAGAAAAAACAACAATCTCAAAGCGTAAAAATAGAACACAGATTATAGATTATTATAAGAAATCATTACCATATATGGAAAAATATAGAGAGATGTGCCCTAACGAAAAAGACAAATGGGCTCCATCTCTTTATAACATATATTTAAAATTAAATATGGGACGACAGTTTGACGAAATGAACAGCATCCTACAGAATATTCACGGAAAAAAATAAATATATCAGCGTAATATAATCAATCATATAAAATTTGTTATTTATTTTGATTATACTTTTTTTTACGCTATCTTTGCATTATTGAGCGGTTTAAAGATATCATACATAAGTTAAGTTATCCTTATTTCCGCAAAGATTAATTTATGGTATTTTAAATCTTAAATATATGAATTTAAAAACTCGTTTAGCAATAATGAACTTCCTTGAATTTGCTGTTTGGGGAGCATATCTTACTTGTATGAGTAACTATTTAGGCTCTGCGGGGCTTGGAGATTTAATACCATGGTTCTATTCAATTCAGGGAATTGTATCTATTTTTATGCCAACAATAATTGGTATAATTGCGGATAAACTGATCCAGCCACAAAGATTATTGGGTATATGCCATTTTCTTGCAGCTATATTTATGCTTGGATGTTGGTGGATAGGATACAATACCGGCCTTGGAAATCAAATACAAGAAAAAGGTATTTTTATCGCATTATATACATTAAGTGTTGCATTTTATATGCCTACACTTGCATTATCGAACACAGTGGCATTTGCTACATTGAAAAGAAATGGATATGATACGATTAAAGATTTTCCTCCAATACGAGTTTTAGGCACAGTTGGATTTATTGCAGCAATGTGGTTCGTTAACTGTGCAGCCTACACTGCAGAAGATGGATTTTTCTTTAGTGTAACTTCTGAGAGCAGATTCCAATATAGCTTTATGCAGTTTTTTGTTTCTGGCGTTTTAGGATTAGTACTTGCACTGTATGCCATTACATTACCACAATGCGCCATAGCAGAAAAAGGTAAAAGCATGTCATTATATGAAACACTTGGACTAAACGCGTTCAAGTTATTTGGACAAAAACGTATGGCATTATTTTTTATTTTTTCAATGCTGCTCGGTATGTCATTACAAGTAACGAATGGATATGCAACGCCATTCATAACAAGTTTTAGTGGTAACGCAGAATACTCACATACATTTGGGGCAAATAATGCGACCTTATTAACTTCTTTATCTCAAATGTCAGAAGCATTTTGTATATTGTTAATACCATTTTTCTTAAAACGTTTTGGTATTAAAATTGTCATGCTTATGGCAATGATAGCTTGGGTATTACGATTTGGACTTTTTGGTTTAGGAAACCCAGGAGATGGTTTATGGATGTTTATTCTTTCGATGCTGGTATATGGAGTGGCATTTGATTTCTTTAATGTATCCGGTGCATTGTTTGTAGAAAAAGAGACAGATCCTTCTATTCAAGCATCAGCACAAGGTCTCTTTATGTTAATGACAAATGGAATAGGTGCATCTGTTGGAACTTTAGCCGCGGGGGCTGTTGTTGATCATTTCTGCAAATGGGAAGGGATGTATTTACTTGGTGACTGGCGGTCAACATGGCTTATTTTTGCTGGATATGCATTATTGGTTGCCTTGTTATTTGTTCTATTTTTTAAATCTGAAACAAAAAAATCTTAAATATAATTTTTCTTTATCATTTTATGGCAACAAAAGAAAGATTAATTTTCAAAGGAGTTTCTGAAATTGTAGGGACTGAAGACATGGGACTATTGATTTTGACAGATGAAAATAATATGCGACAAATATCAATAGTTTGCGATAAAGCAATGGCTGTACAATTAGAATTGCGGACAAAGGATATTCCTATTGTAAATATAATGTTACCTGAAGTCTTATGCAGAATGCAAGGGATTAATCCTGATTCAGGATATGAACTTCTAATTGATGATTTAGTCGAAGGGCAATATAGGACTACTCTTTATGACAAAAAAAATAAAAAGGCTGAGATTATCAGAGCATCGGATGCGGTATTACTTTCATATGTAGCCAAAATACCTATATACATCGACTCGGTGCTCTTGGCACGTCAATCTGTTGCGTATAGTGAGAACTCAAGAGGAGTATCCTTACCTGTAAATACTATTAGCGATAAAATGCTGCAAGCTGCATTAGAAAAAGCAATTCAGGAAGAAAATTACGAACTGGCCTCGCATTTACGGGACGAAAAGAAAAGACGTGAAAGAAATAGTAATAAGGCCAATAATTTAAGTGAAATAGATGAAAGAGGTTAGATTTTTTTATGTTCCAGAAGCTGCCAATTTAACAGAACTTCCAATGGACGAAGCTTTACATGCATTACGTGTTCTGCGTCTTAAAAGTGGCGATGAAATGTTTCTGATGGATGGTGAAGGAACATTCTATCGGGCTGTTGTTACTATTGCAGCGACAAAACGATGTATGTATGAAATTAAAGAATGTCTGCCACAAGAAAAAACTTGGAGAGGACATATAAATATCGCAATGGCACCAACAAAAATGATGGATAGGGTAGAATGGTTCTGCGAAAAGGCAACTGAAGTTGGCATTGATGAGATAACATTCTTGAATTGTAAGTACTCAGAACGAAAAGTTATGCGTACTGTCAGGCTAGATAAAATAGTAGTTGCTGCCGTTAAGCAAAGTAGAAAGCCTTGGAAACCGAAGCTTAATGCAATGACTTCTTTCAAAGAATTTGTATCAACGCCTCGTGAAGGGAAAAAATATATTGCTCATTGCTATGAAGAAATAGATAAAAAAGATTTTTTCTCAGAGATATCTCCTTTAATTCATACAAATGAAGCAACAAACATCACTGTATTGATCGGTCCAGAAGGAGATTTCTCAATAGACGAGGTTAAACTTGCAATTAAAAATGGTTATGAGTCAATCTCATTAGGTAAAAGCCGCTTGCGTACAGAAACAGCAGCTTTATCGGCAACATTAATGACTCAATTAGTTTTAAGGAAATAACATAAATATTAAAGGTATTAGTAATCTTTATAAAGATGAAAAAAAATATAATAAATCCATTGATATTTTGGGGTGAATTACTATTTTGCATGCTTATTTTATCATCGTGTTCATCTGATGATTATCTGAATGTCATACCTAAAAATAGTACCGCGGTTATTTCAGTAGACTTACAAGAACTATATAATACATCAGATGATAAGCAATTAGATTACCTTAAAGATGTACTAAAACTTAAAGATGCAGATGCTAGCGGTTTGGATTTCTCTACTAAAGCATATGTATTTGAAACTGTTGATGGTAATATAGGGCTTGTAGCTAAGGTTGATGACGAAGATAATATAAGTAATTGGATTAAAAAATTAGAAAAAGCTGGATATTGTAAGAACTTAACAACACGTAAAGGTTTTAAATTTACATCTGTAAAAGATACATGGATTTTAGGGTTTTCATCAGATGCACTATTGGTAATGGGACCTATTTTGCCTATTCAACAGGCAGATATGCAGCGACAAATGATAAAATTTCTAGAACAGGATGACAGCAAGAGTATAAAAGGCTCACCAATGTTTCAAAAACTAGACAGTCTAGAAAGTTCCGTATCCATGGTAGCTCAAGCTGCCGCATTGCCAGAAAAGTTTGTCGCCCCTTTCACTATTGGGGCACCAAAAGACGCTGATGCATCACAAATAATGATTGCAGCTGAATTTGTTAAAGGTGAAGATGGATGCGTAAACATAAAAGGTGAAACGTATTCCTTGAATGAACATATAAATAATGCTATAAAAGAAAATAAAAAGACATTTAGGCCAATTCGAGGCACCTATTCTGCAAGTATGCCTATTAATGCCTCTTTAGGTATATTCTTGAATGTTGATGGAGAAGAATTTCTTAAATTGCTTCATTCTAATAATTCTATTCAAGCGTTATTAGCAGGAATGAATACTGCTATTGATATGGATAATATAATAAAAAGTATCAATGGCGATATGTCTATTATTATACATTCTTTTAATGAAGGAGAAAATATACCCCAGATGAGCGCCCAACTTTCTAATAATGCATTTCTTAAAGATATAGGATATTGGAGAGAGTCATGTTTGGCTGGATGTAAAATTATTGATTGGAATAAAAACTCATATTATTATACAAATGGAACTTTCAATTATTATTTTGGTGTTTCAGATGATATGCAATTTTATTCAGGTGGAAGTCCTAAATATGCGCTTGAATCAATATCGAAATCACAAAATGCCATTCCTGAATATGTACAAAATAAAATAAGAGGAAAGCGTTTGTGTTTAATACTGAATTTAGAAACGATATTTGGGGATGGTACGGATAAAGCTTCTGTTATGACATCAATAAAGCCATTACTAGGAAATATAAGAACGGTTATATTCAGTATGTAAAAAACATGAAAGAAATAATATTTAATTCGGTTATACCTGATGTGTTTTCACATAGCAACACCCTTAATTCTGATGTATGGAATAGTGATGTTGCATTTAATAAGGAACAGCTTTATCTTATTGAGGCTGATAGTGGAAAAGGTAAAAGTACATTTTGTAGTTATATTCTAGGATACAGACGGGATTACAGCGGTAACATCAAGTTCGATAATAAGTCTGTTAGAGAGATGAAAATATCTGAATGGATAGACATACGCAAACTTCATATTAGTTATCTTTTTCAAGAACTTCGTTTATTTTCTGAATTAACTGCGTTTGAGAATGTAGAGATAAAGAATAAACTTACAAATTTCAAAAATAAGCAACAAATACTTGAGTGGTTCGAAATTCTAGGTATAGGAGATAAAGTAAATTCGAAGATATGTCATATGTCGTTTGGACAGCAACAACGCGTAGCTATGATAAGAGCTCTAGTTCAGCCTTTTGATTTTATACTAGTAGATGAACCAATAAGTCATCTAGATGATAATAATTCAAAAATTATGGGCGACATTATGATGACTGAGGCAAAAGCTCAAGGAGCAGGGGTTATAGTTACAAGCATTGGCAAACATATGAATTTAAATTACAATAAAGTTTTTAAGTTATGAATTTGGTTTGGAAATTATTGCGACAACATATAAGTGTACCTCAATTTACAGGATTTGCTTTCGCAAATTTATTTGGAATGCTTATAGTTCTTTTAGGTTATCAGTTTTATTGTGATGTTTTACCTGTATTCACATCGCAAGATAGCTTTATGAAAGCAGATTATCTGATTGTAAGTAAAAGAATAGGGACCGCAAGTACTATTTCAGGAAGAGATAATTCTTTTAATAATGCTGAGATTGATGACATATCCTCACAAAAATTCATAAAAAAAATAGGTAATTTTACATCTACAGAATATAAGGTTGATGCACACATGGGCATCAATGGACAATCTATACTCAGTTCAGAATTATTTTTTGAAAGTGTACCAGATGAGTTTGTTGATGTGTCATTAAAAGATTGGAAATATGATGAAGGTAGTAGGGAAGTGCCAATTATTCTTCCTCGTACATATATCAATATGTACAATTTCGGATTTGCCCAATCGCGTTCACTTCCTAAAATAAGCGATGGACTTATTGGAATGATTGATTTCCGTATCTACATTCATGGAAATGGCCACCAAGATGAATATAAAGGTAATGTAATAGGTTTTTCAAATCGTCTAAACACGATACTGGTTCCACAAAAGTTTATGGATTGGAGTAATAAGTATTATTCTCCTGCGGAAAAGTCAAATCCAACCCGCTTAATCATTGAAGTATCCAATCCTGCAGATGAAAATATAACTAAATATCTTGATGATAAAGGATATGAAGTTGACAGCGATAAACTTCAAAGTGAAAAAACGACATATTTTCTAAGAATGATTGTAATGATTGTAATGGCTATTGGTATTGTGATAAGCATATTGAGTTTCTATATTCTGATGTTAAGTATTTATTTGTTAGTACAAAAAAATACTTCTAAACTAGAAAATTTATTACTCATCGGATATAGTCCCATACGTGTCGCGATGCCTTATGAATTACTTACCTTAGGCTTAAATGCAATAGTACTTATTGTTGCACTGTTAATGATTTCATTTATCCGCAATTATTATATGGGTGTAATTGAGATATTATTTCCGCAAATCGATGAAGGAAATATATTACCTTCTGTGATATTAGGATTTATTTTATTTACATTTGTTTCTATAATGAATTTCATCGCAATTTATAGAAAGGTAATACGAATATGGTGGCGTAAAGATTCTTAAGACATAAAACAATAGGCCTTACTCAAATTGGCACTATAAAATATTTTGTGTAAATGTAAAATACAGGATTCAAAATAGAGTTCTGTATTTTTTATTTTATATATTTACACCCAAAGAATAAGATTATGCGAGATACTGTGATACTGTCTCAAAAAGTGTGTCTGATAAGCAGTAAAAAAGGGCCGCCCCTTGCGTGTCAGCCCTGAAGTTTGTAATTTAGGAGTGACCAAACCACTAAATATACAAACTATGCATTTCACGAAACTACAAATTTCTGAGCTCATGCGCAAGCATGCAGAGAAAGAAAATGGTCTACACGACCTGATGGAAATCATGCCTGAAAGCATGATGGTAGCAGAACGGAGTGAGTTTCTGCATGAAAATCCTCAAAATAAGGGCAATGGCTATCGTTTTGGACATGCCTATGGCCAAGGAAGAAAATTGGAATTCCGTATTCCCCGCGACCGTTATGGCAACTTTCATCCCCGGATACTTGCCATTCTTCGCAATCAGGAAGAGGAATGTGACCGGTTGGCTGGAGTCTTATATACCAAAGGGCTGACGCAGGAATAGGTCGGAGATGTCTTTGAGCAGATTTACGGCCAGCACTATTCCAAGTCCAGCATCAGCCGGATGGTAGACAGCGTTCGTACCCAGGTAAGCGCCTGGCTGGAGCGCAGTCTTGAGAGTTACTACCCGGTCATGTTCGTAGACTGTGTGCATATTAAGATTCACCGTAAACGTTCGGTATCCAGTGAAGCGTTCTATGTCGCATTGGCCGTTACAGAGGAAGGCCGCCGTGATGTGCTGGGTATATTCAATATTCCTACAGAGAGCGCAACAGGATGGAGTGATATCTTTGACACTTTAAAAGAAAGGGGCGTCCAAAAGATTGGGCTCATGGTAGCAGACGGTATTAAGGGTCTTGATGTCGTTGTGGGAGAGAAATTCCCCGGTACTCCGCTTCAGAGATGCGTAACCCATCTCAAACGCAATATGTTTGCCAAGGTCAGTCATGGAGACAAGGGTGCTTTGGCTTCTGACCTGCGTGATATATTCCGTACCGGACAGCGCGATTACACCATTGAGATGGCATGGAAGAAATGGCAGGATATGTGTGAGAGGTGGGGTAAAGACTACCGGGCATTCAAACTCATGCATAACAACGCCGACTACAAGGCATACATGACTTACTTGAACTATGCTCCGGAGATTCTGTCCATGATATATACCACTAATTGGATCTAGCGCCTCAACCGGGACTTCAGGAGAGTGACCTGAATGCGTACAGCCATGCCTGGCGAAGAATCAGTACTGACGCTCATGGGCAGTGTCGCCATGGAACACAAGGCTTTTGACCGGCTGCTACCCAACATAACCTGCGACAAGACTCTGTTTCCGGACTAATGGAATAGTTTTTTTAGCAGAAAAGCCTGCCTGAAAGCAAAAAAGGAGTCGCCACCATGACGACTCCAGGATAGTTCTTGCAATCAGTATAGGCGTAGCCATGTTGCTGAAGGGTTGCTCCTCAGCAGAACCCGTCCCTCGTCCAGCTACAACATAAAATTCACTTTTTTGATATGAAATACAAAATTGTCTGTTAACTTTGCATCATCACTTCTAAGGCAAACTTGCATCAGACACACTCAGTGAAACACTATCCCGTGAAAAGACCATCTTTCTTTCACTTGTGGAGATTGAGAAGAAATGGACACAGCCTATTCATAACTGGGGATTGATTATGAATCAGTTTATACTAATTTTTGAAAACAGAATCCAGATATAAGAAGTAACTTACAACTGAATCCTGTTTACATTTACACAAAATTTGGGACTGTGTCCTCAAATTTGAGTAAAGGCCTATTGTTTTATGTCTTTGATACATCAGGATATAGAATTTGCTAACAATTTTTTATAGGCCTTCTCTTATAAAATCAAATGATTCAAATATGTCTTCCTTTGATGCTGTGAAATTAATTTTTACTTTTCCAATATTTTCTAACAATGTAAAATTAATAGTATTAGCTGTATTTTTTTTATCATGTTTCATGAGTTCGTATAAGACTTCGTAATCGTCACAACTAAAATCATAAATTCCATAAATATGTTTTATGTAACTAACCGTCTGACGCATCTTTTCAATCGGGAATCCCACCTTAATTGTACAAAGATAAAGTTCACAAATCATACCATAGGCAACAGCATAGCCATGCAATATCGGAGATTGTTTTATCATTGAAAGTGATTCAAATGCATGACCTATCGTGTGCCCGAAATTAAGCGCTTTTCGCATACCGGTTTCATATGGATCATTCTTAACAATTTCTTCTTTAATTTTTATGCTATCCTCAAGAAGATATGATAAATCATTAAGATTTGGCGCTAAAATATCAAATGTAAGCAATTTACTCCAGATATCTTCATTACTAATTAAACTATGTTTTATCATTTCTGCATATCCAGAACAAATATTTTCGGAATCAAGCGTTTTTAAAAAATTTGTGTCAATAATTACTATATCAGAATTATTAAAAACCCCTATTTCATTTTTTAATCCGTTAAAATTTATTCCAGTTTTACCACCAACGGAAGCATCAACCATAGCCAATAGGGTAGTAGGTATGTTAATAAATTTGAGGCCCCGTTTAAATGTCGAGGCTGCAAATCCACCAAGATCTGTTACCATACCGCCACCTAAATTGATAATTAGAGAATATCGTGTAGCTTTTTGTTCGCTTAAATATCTCCATACGTGAGTAAGCGAGTTTATGTTTTTACTATTGTCTGTAGAACATATTGAGATAATACCGGCATTCTTAAGTGATGGGATATCACTAATTCTTGGCAAACAAAATTTCTCCGTAATATTATCAACGATTATAAAAACTTTATCGGGATTGAAAGATTTAATATGAAAATCAAGTTCAGCATTTAAGCATTTAGATATTATAATACTCTGTTTCATAATCATAAAGACATTATATGTGTTGCAAAGTTAGTCAAATTTATTCTAAATGAAAATTTTTATTCAACTTTTAATATATTGTTGATTAAACCAATAATTATATTTAACGTCTAAGACAATAAAATATAAGGTAAAAATGAAAAAGAAGATAATTCTACTATGCCTATTGATAATTTCATCAATAGATGTTTTTTCTCAAATTAACACTATAACAGGAAAGATTATAGACCGCGATACAAAGGAAGGCGTGATGATGGTTACGGTACAAATGTTGACACAGGATAGCACCTATATCTCTGGTGTTTTAAGTGATGAAAATGGTAAATTTAAGTTAACTGCACCTAAAAGAGGAAATTATATTCTAAAATTTACATGTGTAGGATATATACCATTGACAAAAACACTAAATGTTTCAACTGAGAAAAATATAGCATTAGGTGATATTACCTTTTCTGCTGATGCAATTATGTTAAAGGGAGCAACTGTCATAGGTCAAGCGCCGCCTGTGACAGTTCAAGAAGATACTTTTGTCTACAATGCTTCTGCATATAGAACTCCAGAAGGTTCTGTTGTAGAAGAATTGATAAAGAAATTACCAGGCGCTCAGATTGACGATGACGGAAAAATTACAGTAAACGGTAAAGAAGTAAAAAAAATACTTGTTGACGGTAAAGAGTTTATGACCGGAGATACTAAAACTGCATTAAAAAATTTACCAACATCTATTATAGACAAGATTAAAACCTATGACGAGAAAAGCGATTTGGCTAAAGTCACTGGCATAGATGATGGTGAAGAACAAACTGTATTAGACTTTGGAATAAAGAAAGGAATGAATAAAGGACTAATAGGAAACGCAGATGCATCGATAGGAACGCATAATAGATATGCCGAAAGATTGATGGGTGCCCTATTTAAGGATAAATCAAGAGTGATGCTTATGGGAAATGCCAATAATACTAATGATAAAGGCTTCCCAGGAGGAGGTGGAGGCGGACATTTTGGAGGTGGACTCCAAGGGTTGAATTCCTCAAAAATGATGGGCGCAAATTTTAACTATAATCGTAATAAGATATTCATTTTAGATGGTAGTATTAGATGGAATCATTCTAATGGTGACGTCAGAACAGAGCAATCAACTGAAAATTTCGTAAGTAACATCGGCTCTTTTTCAAATAGCTTTAATCAAAATTATACTCGAAGTAATAGTTGGGATGCTCGTTTGAGAATGGAATGGAAGCCTGATACGATGACCAATATTATGTTTCGTCCTACTATTAAGTATTCAACAAGTGATGGATTATCATTATCAACAAGTGCCTCATATAATGATGATCCATATTTATATGTTACTAATCCGTTGTCTCCTGAGTCAATATTACAAATGGCAGAAGATAGTTTAATGGTGAATACAAGGAAGAACAATTCTATAACATACTCTGAAAATAAAAGTTTAGGTATAATGTTGCAAATTAACAGAAAACTAAATTCTAAAGGTCGAAATGTAACATTGCGTACTAACGTTACTTATAATGATAATAAAAGCAAAAGTTTAAGTACATCAAATGTACATTTATATCAGATAAAAAATAGTTCAGGAGTTGATTCGGTATACCAAACAAATAGATATAATTTAACTCCAACAAAATCACTTAGCTATAATATTCAAGCAACTTATAGTGAACCAATATTTAAGACCATGTTTTTGCAATTTAGCTATAAATTTACTTATAACTATAACAAAAGTGATAGGGAAACTTTTGATTTCAGTAATTTAGGTGAGAATTTCTTTGATAATGTTATTAATGAATATAGAGGATGGAATAATTATCTAAGACTGTTAGAGAATCCACTTGACAGCTATCTGGATCCAGATTTAAGTAGGTATTCAGAATATAAGAACTACATTCATGATTTGCAAATAATGCTGAGAGTTATTAGACAAAAATACAATTTGAATATTGGATTCATGGCACAGCCACAAACTACACATTTCATTCAGAAATACCAAGGCATATATACAGATACAATAAGAAACGTTGTTAATGTCAGTCCAACATTAGATTTCAGATATCGTTTCTCAAAGTTGAGTAATTTGAGAATAAATTATAGGGGTACAACAACGCAACCTAATATGACAGACCTTATGGATATTACAGACGATAGTGACCCTTTAAATGTCACAAAAGGAAATCCTGGTCTTAAACCATCGTTCACCAATTCACTAAGATTATTTTATAATACATATTTACAGAATCATCAACGAGCTATAATGACGTACATTAATTACCAAAATACACGTAATAGTATTAGTAATATGGTTACTTATGACGAGAAAACCGGAGGACGCATAACGCGACCAGAAAATATAAATGGAAATTGGAACATTTCAGGAGCATTCATGTTTAACACTGCAATCGATTCTATTGGGAAATGGAATATTAATACATTTACTAATATATCCTATAATAATTATGTTGGATATCTTGCTTTAGATAATAATTCTAATTCACAAAAAAATATAACTCGCACATCACAAATTAATGAACAACTGCGCACTAGTTATCGCAATGATTGGCTTGAAGTCATGCTAGATGGTTCATTAAACTATACTCATTCACGGAATTTATTACAAAGTGAAAGTAATCTTGATACATGGCAGTTTTCATACGGAGGTTCATTAAATATATATTTACCTTGGGGAACTAGTCTATCTACCGATTTACATGAAAATAGTCGCAGAGGATTTAATGACAATTCCATGAATACAAATGAATTAATTTGGAATGCTCAAATTAGTCAAGGATTCCTTAAAGGAAAGCCATTGACTATTTCTCTACAATTTTATGACATCTTACATAATCAAAGCAATTTCAGCCGAGTAATAACTGCTGTACAAAAAAGCGATACAAAATATAATAGTATAAATAGTTATGCAATGTTACATGTTGTTTATCGTATGAACGTATTTGGAGGAAAACAAGGCGATGACCCCAAAAGAAGAATCAGACCAGAAGGCATGTCAATAGGTCCTGGTGCAAGAGGGCATATCCCACATGAGTTTAGAGGTCGATAAACAAATATATAATATATTAGCGTATATTATAGTAGAAAATCTAAATTGATTACATACATCAATCTATTTTAGAATTATAAATTCTATTTTGTCTTTAAGATAAATGTATTATAGAATTTTATCTAATAAAATTTTGAAAAGATATATAAATGGCTTAAATTTGCATTAATTTGAACCTATATAAATTCATAACAAGATATTAAGGATGGGGAGATTTTTGATACTTTTTTTATGTACATTGACAAGTGTTGTGCTTAATGCTCAAATGAGGTGGAACTCTAAGTATCAAGCTTATATTGATAAATATAAAGATCTGGCTATTTCAGAGATGCTGAAATATAATATTCCTGCAAGTATTACTCTTGCACAAGGATTACTTGAGAGTGGGGCTGGAATGAGTGAGCTTACAAGAAAAGGGAATAATCATTTCGGTATAAAATGTCATGATTGGCTCGGAGCAACAACATACCATGATGATGATGAAAAACAGGAATGTTTTAGAGCGTATCGTGACGCATACGAAAGTTATGAGGATCATAGCAAATTCTTGGCACGCCAACCAAGATATAAAAAACTATTTTCACTTAAAAGAACTGACTATAAAGGTTGGGCACATGGATTAAAAAAGTGTGGATATGCTACGAACCCAAACTATGCAAAAAAACTTATTGGAATTATCGAATTGTATAAGCTACATAAATACGATCATGCTAAAAAGTATGATAAGTTCATGGTCGAGATGGCTGAAGTGAAAGACATTTCACCAGATACAAAATTGCATCCTATACATATTTATAATAAGAACTATTATCTTAAAGCAAGGCAGGGTGATACATTCAGATCCATTTCAAAGGAAGTTGGTATTTCATATAAGAAATTGGCAAAATACAACGAAAGAGATAAAAATGACAGATTAATACCAGGAGAAATCATTTACTTGAAAAAGAAACAAAATAAAGCCGAAAAAATATATAAAAACCGACCGCATAGAATTAAAGCCGGTGAAAGTATGTATTCTATAGCGCAATATTATGGTATTAGACTTTCTAGTCTTTATAAGATGAATAAATTGTCACCAGATTATAGCATAAAAGTTGGTGATTATTTAAAAGTAAGATAAATTACGCTAATCGGCATTATGATAAATATAAAATAATAAATCTATGACTAATTATATTGAATTAAAAAATATACGAGTAAATAATTTAAAGAATATTTCATTAAAAATTCCTCATAACAAGTTTATTGTTATAACAGGTGTTTCGGGTTCTGGCAAATCATCATTAGCCTTTGATACACTATATGCAGAAGGTCAAAGGCGCTATGTAGAAAGTCTTTCGTCATATGCAAGGCAATTTCTAGGCAGAATGAATAAACCAGACTTTGATTATATTAACAATTTGCCTCCAGCAATAGCTGTTGAACAGAAAGTTAATACGCGTAATCCGCGTTCTACAGTAGGTACCAGCACTGAAATATACGATTATTTAAGAATGCTTTATGCAAGGATTGGGCATACCTATTCGCCTATAACGGGCAAAGAGGTAAAAAAACATTCATTAAAAGATGTAGTAAATTGTATAATGTCCTTTTCAAAAGGTACAAAATTTGTAATATTATCACAATTGCATATAAATGAACAATATACACTAAAGAGGCAACTTCAAATATATCTTCAGCAGGGCTTCTCACGTATTTATCATAATCACGAGTTTTACAGAATTGAAGATATTTTAGAGTCTAATATAGAAATATCACAAGACGAATCATTTTTATTAATTGACAGACTATCTGTAAATGACGATTCTGATACGTTATCGAGAATCTACGATTCATTAGAAACTGCTTTTTTTGAAGGAAGCGGAGCATGCAGACTCGTATTTATCCCATCATATATTTCTTATGATTTCTCTGATAAGTTTGAAGCAGATGGAATACGTTTTGAAGAACCTAATGATAATATGTTCTCATTTAACACCCCATTTGGAGCCTGTCCTGTTTGTGAAGGTTTCGGTAATGTCATAGGAATTGACGAAAAACTAGTTATTCCAAATCCATCGCTAAGTGTGTATGAAGGATGCGTACAATGTTGGCATGGAGAAAAAATGGCAAAATGGAAAGATGAATTTTGTTATCTTGCTGCAAAAGACAACTTCCCTATTTTTGAACCATACTATAATCTGTCACAAAATCACAAAGATTGGTTATGGCATGGCTTACCGTCACAAAAAAATAAAAATACAGAAGAAAAAATCTGTATTGATTCTTTCTTCCAAATGGTAAAGGAGAATCAGTATAAGATCCAATATCGTGTTATGATGAGTAGATATAGAGGGAGAACAATATGTCCTGAATGTAAAGGTACTAGATTGAGAAAGGAAGCACATTATGTTAAGATTGGTGATAAAAGTATCAATAATTTAGTAGAAATGTCCATTGACAACCTTAAAAAATGGTTTGACAATTTAGAACTAAATGAAACAGAGAAAAAAATCAGTAAGCGACTTTTAGCTGAAATTAATAACAGACTACAATTTTTGTTAGATGTAGGATTAGGATATCTAACATTAAACAGGGCGTCTAATAGTTTGAGTGGTGGTGAAAGCCAACGTATTAATTTAACAACAGCTCTTGGAAGTAGCTTGGTGGGATCGCTATATATATTAGACGAACCTAGTATTGGTCTTCATAGTAAAGACACATATAAGCTTATTCATGTCTTAAAAGAATTACAATCACTAGGTAATACTGTAATTGTCGTAGAACATGACGAAGATATTATAAAAGCTGCTGATTATCTGATTGATCTTGGACCCGATGCAGGTGCTAATGGCGGAGAAATTGTTTTCAGTGGAAACCCGGCAAATTTAAGAAATAGCGATCTAGAGAATTATTCAAATAGTCATACACTGAAATTTTTATTTAATACGGATAAAATAGAAATCCCAAAAACACGTCGTTCTTGGAATAAAAAAATAATAATCAGGGGAGCTAGAATGAATAATCTAAAGGGGATTGATGTAGACATTCCTTTAAACATTTTAAATGTCATTACAGGAGTGAGTGGCTCGGGTAAATCTTCATTAATTAGGGGTATACTCTACCCTGCCTTAAAACGAAGATTAGATGAAGTAGCAGATATTCCAGGAGAATTTGCTTCTTTA
The DNA here is from genome assembly GCF_057607445.1 of Xylanibacter sp. Classification (NCBI taxonomy): domain Bacteria; kingdom Pseudomonadati; phylum Bacteroidota; class Bacteroidia; order Bacteroidales; family Prevotellaceae; genus Xylanibacter; species Xylanibacter sp. The sequence continues at coordinate 58,469 of NZ_DBLZAX010000008.1, forward strand.
GATGGAGATTGGACTGAAATAAAACATGTGGAAATGGTTAATCAAAATCCTATTGGGAAGAGTTCTCGCTCAAATCCTGTTACTTATGTTAAAGCTTTTGATGATATAAGACAACTTTTTGCGGAACAACCTTTGGCAAAACAAATGGGATTCACAGCACAATATTTCTCATTTAATGCTGAAGGTGGAAGATGTGAAACATGCAAAGGCACAGGAATAATTACTGTAGAAATGCAATTTATGGCAGATTTGGAGATAGTATGTGACAGTTGCCATGGTAAAAGATTTAAATCAGATGTTTTAGATGTAAAGTTTGCTGGCAAAAATATCTTCGACATCTTAAATATGACAGTTACAGAGGCTATAGATTTCTTTACAAAGAATAATAAAGTTAATATAGCAAACAAATTAAAGCCTTTAGACGATGTCGGTCTTGGATATATAAAATTAGGACAAAGTTCATCTACCCTATCAGGTGGAGAAAATCAACGTGTAAAATTAGCATATTTTCTTAGCCAAGAGAAATGTGAACAAACTTTATTTATTTTTGATGAACCTACAACAGGTCTTCATCTTCTTGATATAAAAAAATTACTAAAAGCTTTTGATGCCCTTATACAACATGGGCACTCAGTGATTGTAATTGAACATAATTTGGATGTCGTTAAATGTGCAGATAATATTATAGATTTAGGACCAGAAGGAGGAAATAAAGGTGGAAAACTTATTTTTGAAGGAACTCCCGAAGATTGCATAAAATGTGAATCAAGTATCACGGGAATATATTTAAAAGAGAAACTTATAAATTAAAAATAAGTTAAAACGCTAAAAATGGTTATCTTGGTTTTTCTTTAATACATAAAAAAATATTACCTTTGCACTGCTTTGAAAGGAATGCCGATATGGCTCAGTTGGTAGAGCAATTCATTCGTAATGAATAGGTCCCGGGTTCGAGTCCCGGTATCGGCTCTTTGCGGTAATAGCTCAGTTGGTAGAGCACTAGCTTCCCAAGCTGGGGGTCGCGAGTTCGAGCCTCGTTTACCGCTCGAAATCAGATTAAAAATAGTTCTCCACTTTTAATTATTTATTGAAGATTGTTTTCTTTACTTTCTAACCCAATAAATATAAACCCTATTAGATTTTTAAATATTATTGTCTGGATATCCCAAAAAATCAGAGTGTTTTTATCAAAAATTGATAAAAACATAAATTCTTTATACAGGCGTATTTGTACAGAACAGATAATAAGTCAATTGAAATCATATTACAGATTGAACCACAACCCTTATAAAGGTGGATGTGAGATACCATGAAGTTTTTCTGGTAGCAGTGGTTTATAACTTCAAAAGAGAAATGAAAACCCTTTGGTGCATGTTTCAAAAAATATGCGAGATACTGTGTCAGAACAATATCTTGCAAAAATTGGCTTTTTAGGGACGAATAAATATAAAAATATATGCTACACCTTATTGCGGACTAAACAAATATGGTGTAGCATATCAAATCAATTATATCTGTAATACTTACTTCTTCTTCAATCCTTTATATACCAATACGCCAATAACAACTACAGCCAGCCCTAATAGCACATATCCAATCTCATGACTATATTGTGTTGCACGTTCATAAACATCTGCTGTCGTCTTTAAGTCTGTAAAGCGATAAATCAAATATCCCAACAGAGCAAGTATGGAGTTCCATACTCCAGCACCGAGCGTTGTATACAACAAAAAATGATCTAGCCTCATTCCAGCCAAGCCTGCAGGAATACTGATAAGCTGACGAACTGCTGGTATAAGTCTGCCAAAGAATGTTGACGCTGCACCATGTTGACGAAAATACATCTCAGCGTGTTCAACTTTTGCGCGGTCTATTAAACACATATGCCCCAAACGGCTGTCGGCAAACTTATAGACAATTGGTCTGCCAAGCCAACGTGCAAGATAATAATTAACCAATGCACCAAGATCTGCACCTATAGTGGCAAAAACAACAACCATGAAAATATTCATGCTATCATCTGCCATTGCTTTCCATGCTGCTGGGGGCACAACCACCTCAGATGGAAAGGGTATGAAAGAACTTTCTATTGCCATAAATACTGTTACAACCCAATAGTTCAAATTCTCAAGTACCCATCTAAATAATTCTGCTGAATCCATTTAATTAAAATATTTTTTTTGCAAAGTTATTGCTTTTATACATAAAAAACAAGAAAGACACTGATTAAGAGCAAAATTCGTAGTATATTCCTATCATGCCCGGTAAATCAAAATTCCTGTAGTTCTTTATATATTCTCTGTACAGGTAATCCCATGACATTAAAATAACTGCCTTTAATAGAGGTAACACCTATATATCCTATCCATTCTTGGATGCCATAAGCACCGGCTTTATCTAAAGGTTTATAATGCTCAACATAATAGTTGATTTCTGAATCAGACAATGACTTAAATGCAACATCAGTTACAACGGAAAAATGCTTTTGCTTAACCAAAGACGTAAGACACACACCTGTAACCACGTGATGAACTTTTCCGCTCAACTCATGTAAAATACGTTTTGCGTCATCTAGGTTTTTAGGTTTACCCAAGACCTCATCACCTAATATTACAACTGTATCTGCTGTAATAATCAAATTATTTGGTTCTATTATGTTTTTATATGCTTCTGCCTTTTTTGTTGAAATATATTCAGCAATTTCCATGACTGGCATATCTTCAGGATACGATTCGTCAATACCTGGTATTACATGTATGTCAAAATCAAGATCTAGCCCGGCTAAGAGTTCCTTTCGTCTTGGACTATTACTACTTAATATTATATGATAATCCTTTTTCATAACATTATTCATAAATTACCATCCAAAGGCAACAGCACTATCAAGCCATTTACCCTGAGCCCTAAGAACCTGTTCAATTACATCACGGGCACAGCCATACCCTCCTCTATAATTGCTAATATACTTACTTATAGACTTGATGTCAGCACAAGCGTCTGCCGGACAACATGGACAACCACAACGTGACATAACCTCATAATCAGGTATATCATCACCCATATATAAAATATCTTCGTCTTTTAAGTCATATTTAGCCAGAAATTCATTATACACCTTTATTTTAACAGAACATCCCATAAATATATCGGTTACCCCCAAACGCTCATAACGTATTTGTACACTTTGTGTGGTTCCTCCTGTAAGTATTACTATACGCAGACCTTGTTTTACTGCCAACTGAATAGCATATCCGTCTTTTATGTTCACTGTGCGCATAGGTTCACCTGATAAATGAAGGGGTATTGTTTCTGCGCTTAAGACTCCGTCCACGTCAAATATTATTGCACGTATCTTTTTTAAATCATAATTAATCATTTATTATCTCCTTTCTTCTGTGCCACATGATGTATGCTTATGCTCATGCATTCATATATTTGTTTGAAAATAGGATTATCTCGTAACATTTCAGACTGCATTCTGATGATATTCTGATCATATCTAACAGCAGGCCCAGTCTGTGCCTTATCCGGTTTCATATGATGAACCTTGTTTGCAGTTTCTTCAATTAAAGGCATCATTACATCAAATGGTATATCATGTTTACCCAAAAGTTCTGAAGATATTTCATAGCAATGATTTACAAAATTACAAGCAAAAACGGCTGCCAGATGTAAATGCTTACGAGCCTCGGACGACAGGATATACACACGCTCAGATATGCTATCTGCTAAATGATGGGATGTTTCAAAGGCTAAATCATCAACACCTTCAACAAAGAAAGGTATGTTCTTAAAATCTAATAACTTAGTCTTTGAGAATGTCTGCATTGGATAAAGAACTCCATAATGTTGTGCCATACCCTTAAACACATCCAAAGGAACACTACCTGATGTATGTAAGAATATCTTATCGGCGCGCCCGTTACACAACAAAGGTATTATATCGGCAATAGCACTATCTTTTACTGAAATTATATAAACGTCAGCATCCTTTGTTACGTCTTCAATATTTATCACTGGAGCCCCGCCTAAAGCAGTTGCCAGTGTTGAAGCAGACTCAAATGTACGACTATACACCTGTAATATGTCATTGCCGGCACTATGCAGGGCATTTCCTAAATTCGTTGCAAGATTACCGGCACCAATAAAGACAATTTTCATCATTAAAATTTATTTATATGCACATTCTCCCATTTTAGAGCCTCTTCATCTTGCAAGGCACGGTCTTCATTTTTATGGCCAAATCCCACAACGCATAAAACATTGTAATTTTCAGGAATATCTAAAATACCTCGGATTACAGTATCGGCAGATGTTCCGTCAGACAAGCCACGTCCGCGCATCTGTGCCCAACAAGAGCCTAATCCAAGTTCTTCAGCCTGAAGCTGCATTGCCAAAGCAGCAATAGCTCCATCTTCAATCCAGCAGTCATTCTGTAAAGGCTCACCTAATACGACTATTGCCAAAGACGATTTTGCAAGAAATTTTGCACCCATGTCTTTCGCATCAGATAATTTTTCGATTGCCATCTTATCATCTACGACAATAAAGTGCCACGAACGTCGCCCCTTTGAAGTTGGTGACATCAATGCTGCGCGTAATATCAGCTTAACATCTTCTGAGTCTATTTCTTCGTTGGTAAAATTCCTGTAACTACGTCGTTTCTGAACTAATTCTTTAAAACTATTCATCTATGTAAATGCATTTGATTTATTAAAGGTCTGCAAAGTTAGACATTTATAATTCAAATCAAGACATAACTTATTGATTTTTAGAAAAGATTTATTATTTTTGCGGTATGAATGAAATAAAAATCGTCATTATTTCAAAAAGTGAGAACTTGCCGCCAATGCAATGCAAAAAATTGTTTCACAGCGACGAAATGTTTAAAATCATAGAAAAGACCCCTGGTCAAAAACCATATATGGTCATTGCATATGATAAAGAAAATATCGTTGCACACATGCTTGTAATGTTAAGGCGCAGGGGTTCATTATTTCCGCCATATCTCTTTACACAGGGAAGAGCGTATGGCGAAGGCGAATATTCTCCTGATTGCAATAATAAAGAAGAGATATTTGGCGAAATGCTGAAAAGCATCACAAGAGAATTACGCAAAGCTCTTTGCCTTTATATTGAATTCAGTGACCTCAGTACAAAAATGTTTGGATACAGCAAATTCAGAAATAATGGCTTTTTCCCTGTTCACTGGATGGAAATACACAATTCGCTGCATAGCATGAAACCAGAAAAACGACTCACATATAAAATGAGGAAATTACTTGTTAATGCAAACAGAGCCGGATTAAAGACGAATATATCAACAACGGACAAAGAGCTAAACGATTTTTTCAAAATATTGAAAAATTATATTTCAATAAAAATCAGAAGATATATACCTGACATAAAATTATTTCGTGAAATGCTGAATAACGGATGCTGCAATCTGTTTACCACTACGCATAAGGGCACAATGGTTGGCGGGTGTATTTGTGTTTATTCAGAAAGTAATTGTTATATGTGGTATCTTGCAGCTAAAAAGAATTTCTTTACGAAACGAACGAATGCAATAACCGCTTGGACTGCAATAAGACATGCATATGCCGAAGGGTACAATCATATTTATTTCATGGACGTAGGACTGCCGTTCAAAAGAAATAATTTTAGAGAATTCATATTAAGTTTCGGAGGTAAACCTGTCGGTACATACAGATGGTTCAGATGTTCAATAAAATGGATTAACAAGCTTCTTTCTTGGTCATACAGAGAATAATCATACCTGCTGAAAACAATAATCGTGAACAATCCTCGTTATATACGAGATGAAAATAAAACAATTATATATAACATTATTGATGCTTTTATGCGTTATAAGCATAAAGGCACAGACGTTCACCCTGCAGGGAAAGGTTACTGACAGCAACATGAGTCCTGTGGAATTGGCAACTGTTTCTGTTATTGAGCAGGGAAAAATGACAATGACTAATCTGAAAGGAGAATTCTCGATACAACTGCGCTCAGCTGACAGTGTTGTTGTCAGATTCTCCATGGTTGGCTATAAGACAAAAACGCGAGTATTAAGACGTCCAAGAGGAAAACAGACTCTTCTGATTCAGCTATATGACGATAATCAACTCGCCGGAATAACTGTCACAGAAAAAAAGAGGCAGACCGGAAGCACCCAACAGCTTGAAACTAAGGATATAAAGAATACTCCAAGCGTTACAGGTAATGCCGTTGAAGAGCTTATTCAATCACAAGCCGGTGTATCCACACATAGTGAGCTTTCTTCACAATATAACGTGCGAGGTGGAAGCTTTGATGAGAATAGTGTATATATTAACAATGTAGAAATTTACCGGCCTTTCCTGGTAAGAAGTGGTCAACAGGAAGGTTTGTCAATAATCAATCCTGACATGGTTGAATCAATTGGCTTCTCAACAGGTGGTTTCGAGGCTAGATATGGTGATAAGATGTCGTCTGTTCTTGATATAAAATACAAGAAGCCCAAGAAGTTTGAAGCTAACGTTGCAGCCAATCTTCTTGGCGCCAGTGCATTTGTTGGCTTTAGCACAAAGAAGTTTTCATGGAGCAACGGCATCAGATACAAGACAAACAAATATCTTCTTGGTTCACTTGATACAAAAGGAGAATATCAGCCTAACTTCCTAGATTATCAGACGTATCTTACTTATGAACCGACAAAAAATTGGTCGATAGAGGTTATCGGTGACATCTCAGAAAACCATTATAACTTTTATCCAGAAGACCGCGAAACAAAATTTGGCACAATGGAGAATGTCAAATCGTTCAAGGTGTTCTTCGATGGTCAGGAAAAAGACGTATTCCGCACATATTTCGGTTCATTGAGTATATCAAGAAAGTTTGGCGAGAAAACAAAGTTATCACTTATCGCATCTGCTTTTCATACTAATGAGCAAGAAAGATATGACATACAAGGCCAGTATTGGCTAACACAGACAGAAACGAGCGAAAACCTTGGCGTTGGTACATATATGGAGCATGCACGCAACTACCTTAAAGCGACTGTCAAAAGCATAAAGTTTGCTCTTGAACATAAGACAAAGAAGCATGACATCCAAGCCGGACTGACTTACAGAATAGAAAATATAACTGAAGACAGCAAGGAATATGAAATGCGTGATTCAAGCGGTTATAGCATCCCTCACACGGGTGAAGATCTTTATATGATTTATTCTCTAAAAGCGAAAAATACGCTTGATGCAAACAGACTGGAGACTTACATACAAGACACATGGCGTTTCAGCAGCAAAGGTGAACATACATTCTTTACGCTTAATTACGGAATAAGATTTAGTCATTGGAACTTTAATAAAGAAAGCATCATTAGTCCGCGAATATCTCTAGGTATAGTTCCGGCATTCAATCATGACGTAACAATGAGATTTGCCACGGGTATCTATTATCAGGCACCATTCTACAAGGAGCTCCGAGACACAACAACTATAAACGGAATAACATACGCCACTCTGAACAATAAGATAAAGAGCCAGCGCTCTATTCATTTTATTGCAGGCTTTGACTATCGCTTCAAGATGAAGGATCGTCCGTATAAGTTTACAGCAGAAGCTTACTATAAGGCCTTGTCGAATCTTGTTCCTTACACAGTAGACAACGTAAAGATTGTGTACGATGCCAGCCAGCAATGCAGTGGACATGCCATGGGACTTGATTTAAAACTTTACGGAGAATTTGTACCTGGTACAGACTCATGGGTAAGCCTTTCGCTAATGAACACCAGAATAAATATTAACGGAAAGAGTATACCTCTGCCAACAGACCAAAGATATTCGTTAAATCTATTCTTTACCGATTACTTCCCTGGAACAGACAGATGGCGGATGTCACTTAAATTGGCATTTGCCGATGGTCTTCCTTTCGGTGCACCTCACAGACAACTTGACGAGCAGCCTTTCCGTGCCCCAGCGTATAAGCGTGCAGATATCGGTATGAGTTACAGGCTTTTGAACAATGAGAAAGGTGACCGCAAGTCTATTTTCAAGAATATATGGCTCGGTATTGACTGTCTTAATCTTTTGGGTATAAATAACGTCAATTCATATTATTGGATTACAGACGTAACCAATCAACAGTATGCCGTACCTAATTACCTTACCGGACGGCAGATAAACATCAAAGCATCATTTGAATTTTAAAAGCAAGGATGCATAAGAGCAATAAATAAAAACAGATTTGGCAATTTTAGGCTAAGTACAAATTGCAATTCGGAATCAGATATGATTAGCATGTTACATGCCTGATTTCATAAAAATATTTGTTCTTATGCATCCTTTCTTATATTTTATATTTTCCGGCATAAACACAAAATGTCTTTTAGTTCTCTTTTATTTTGCTTTTAGTCAAAATTACATTAATTTTGCAATTATGATTAACTTGCGTGTCTTGTGAAACAAAAGCGTGCATTTAAAGTGTATGCTCACAGCACGTCAACAATATTTCAAACTCATGACCGAGAACAAGAAACTGATATTGTCGCTTGGAAGCAATTACGATCAGGAGCGAAATATCATAGAAGCAATATCGCTGCTAAACAAGATGTTCGCCAAAAACGATATAGTTTTCAGCAGACAGATGTGGACCGATCCTATAGACATAGAATCGGATAAATTTCTTAATTGCATGCTGTTCACCTATACTTCATGCGGACTTGATGAAGTGGAACGTAGCATAAAAGAAATTGAATGTATCTGTGGCAGGAAAAATGATGAGAAAGACAAGAATATTGTAAAGATTGACATTGACATCCTGCTATATGGCGATAAAAGACTGCACGACAAAGACTGGACACGCGGATACGTGAAGGAATTGATGAAAGAATGTCCTTTCTGAAAGTTGCAGACGAAACAACTTAATTGATTGAATATAAACTTTTTACATAATATATTATGAAAAAATATAGCGTAAATATTTTAACGATATTGTCAATGCTCCTATTCTGTGCCACGAACGGATTTTGTCAGACATTTGACGAGTATTTTACAGATAAGACCCTGAGAATAGATTATATATTTTCAGGCAACGCAAAGCAACAGACTATAAGTCTAGACAAACTAAACACTATGCCACGATGGTATGGCAAAAGGCAAAGGTTAGCCCAGGTTCCCGTTGAAGGCAATGGCCAAATAACAGTCAGGCCACATAATTCGGACAAAATCATATACAGAAACTCCTTCTCTACCCTGTTTCAAGAATGGCTGTCATATGATGAGGCAAAAACTACAAGCAAATCATTTGAGAATGTTTTCCTTGTACCAATGCCCAAGGATACCATCGATATTACAGTTGATTTATATAATAACAGGCGTGAAAAAAGTGCTACGTTTACACACACAGTTGCTCCTTCCGACATACTTATAAGGCACATTGGTGAGCATGATATAACTCCATATAAAGTTATCCAGCAGGCAGCTGACACAACCAAATGTATCCATATTGCATTTGTTGCCGAAGGATACACAAAAGATGAGATGAATGTTTTTCTCAACGATGTAAATATTGCCACAGAAGCACTCTTTGCCCATGAGCCTTTTAAGTCTAAACGTAAGTGTTTTAATATAGTAGCGGTAGAATCAGAATCAAAGGAAAGCGGAACAAGCGAACCTTCAAAGGGTATATGGAAGAATACGGCACTGCACTCTCATTTCGACACATTCTACAGTAACAGATATCTTACGACCTTAAATATTAAAGAACTCCATGATTGGCTTGCAGGCATCCCTTATGAGCATATCATCATATTGACAAATACAAACGAATATGGTGGCGGCGGTATTCTCAACTCTTATGTTCTGTCAATGACACATCACAAACAATTCAAACCGGTCGTTGTACATGAGTTTGGCCATAGTTTCGGAGGTCTTGGCGACGAGTATGCTTACGAGCAAGAACAGATACCGATGTATCCTCATGACGTAGAGCCATGGGAACCCAATATCACCACACTGAAAGACTTTCACGGCAAATGGGAGAACCTGATAAAGCCAGGAACCCCTACCCCAACTCCAGAAAGTACAGATCCACAAATAATACATAACAGGGTCGGACTATTTGAAGGGGCCGGTTATAGTCTCAAAGGTGTTTACCGAGGCGTGCAGGACTGCAGAATGCGCACAAACGAAAATCCTGAATTTTGCATCGTCTGCCGTAATGCCCTAACCAACTTGATTGACTTTTATACAAAATGAGATATTTACTGATTCTGATATTCTCATTACTAACATTGCAAAGTCATTATGCTGTCGGACAAAGCAACAAATCAGACTCAAAAATATTGGAACGTGCCTTAGACTATTTTGCAGGTGAAAAATATCATGAGGCGTTGTTGCTACTGAAAAAGCTTGATGAAAAGTATAATCTAAATCCTAGGTTCAAGGCATATTTGGGCGTCTGCTACTTTCATGAATTCGATTATGAAAAAGCATGCAGTTATCTTGATGAAACGATAAATCAGCTCGATGTATATTCGCCTGCAGAGAGAAGTGTCTATTATAATGTTGCCGCTGAAAGCCATTTCATGCTTAACGAGTATGAAAAAGCAATTCCTTTATACGAAAAGAAACTGCTGGTTTGCTGCAATGAAGAAAAGGGCGACATATACTACAGGCTTGGCTTCTGCTATATGTTTAACAGCAAATGGGAATGTGCAGCTGAATATTTCAAGTCCGCCATGAGCTATTACACCACTTTCAATGCAGGGCAGAAAACTACAAGAATGGCTCAGCTCGATAAGATGATTAAAGGATGTGAGGAATATGCAGGCAAGCTATAATTACAATTTAAAGATATTGCCGGATATGTTTGTGCATATCCTGCAATATCTTTTTATATCTTCATTATTTGCAAATAACGTTCTTTACAAGAATATCATTGTTCATTTGAAATTTATAAAATTTTTATACAGAATGTTGCAAGATAATGGGCTATATCAAGAAATAACAGACGGTATGGCAACATATATAAAGTATAAAATGTACTTAATGAATAAAAATACACATCAGATCCAATAAATTATCATTATTATTGCTAAAAATAAATTTTAATCATATCTTTGTAGAAATTAATAAGCGGACTCCATGATGAACATAGCAAAAAGTAAAATACTGCAATCGACGGAAAAATATGCAACGTCCTCACATATAAATTTTATAGTCAGAAGAATATTCTTCTTCTTTATAATTATCGGAACTATGGCAATGCTATTCTCTTTCACATCTATGCCACATAAAAGACTTGCAGATGAAAGAGAAGATTCTGTAGCACAGGATGAAGACTCCGTAGTGTCGGTAATCGCATGGTTTAATAAAAATGACACCATGACATATTGGATAAATGAGAGCACATGGGATATAAGAAAAGGTGACACAATAAAGACAGCCGGAATAAATACTAAAATTATGATAACCGTAACAGACTCCACCAAGAAGGGATATGATATGGAATATTCCTTTCTTGACTTTAAAACTGATTCTGTTAAAGATTCATGGAAACAAAATCTCCTAAATGAGGCACTTAATAAATATAAAGAAGCAATAAAAGGCACAACCATAAAATTCAGGACAGACATATATGGCAAAATTATCAAATATGATAACCTTAATGAGATAAAAAAGCAGTCAAAGCAGCTTTTCATGGAAACTATTAAAGAGATGTCTATCATTGATAGTTTGGCTGTTGCAGGTATTGATCTTAAAACTTTATTAAAAGATGTTGACGCGGATAGACTTGTACAAGGATATATAGATGAACTTGAGTTGATGTTTAAACATCACGGGACGACATATAACATCGTCAGTATAACAAATCATTCAGATGCCACTGAAGATGATTATGAAACAGACTCCTATGTGTCTGTTTCGGAAAACAATGAAACTTATGACTACAGAATCGTGGTCGACGTTAACAATTACATTCCGAAAGATGACATAAAGGCTATAATCGAAGGGGTGGCCAGTGCTTATTTGGATGAAGATAAATTTAATGAGGTTAAAGAGGATATGGATGAAAATTTTGATAAGCAGGTATCAGATGATTTACTATATAATACTTATCTTTCAATAGACTATTTCTATGACGGCTGGCCCAAAGAAATAATTAAGCAAGAGAAAAGAGTCATAGGTAAGATAGGAAAGCTTTCTCAAAAATATATCACGTGGGACTACCGTAGTGTCAGACATTAATTTCAATACAGAAACTAAATTTAAATTTTCTTTTTGATACATGAGACGACGTTTTTACTGTCATTATGTCATTCTCGTTTTGTCATAAATTCCTGCAAAATTAGAAAAACAAGAACCTTAAAATATGCTGATTAGGTAAAATATATTTACGTTATTAAATAAATGGCACACTTTTATAATGCAATTCAGCCACTTTTATGATTCAATTCAGTAGTTTTAATGGTGTACATAGGCAAGTTTTCATATTAAAATAAGGTCATTTTTGCATAATATCAGGCTCATTTTATTGCACATAAATTCATAAAATCATATAATCCTCTGTAAATCAAACGCTTGCTTATGCACACATAGAAAGACGATTTTTACAGAACAAATGATTTATATTTTCAAATATCTCAATCTGAGAGCTTTATAGGAAATCAGATGGAAAGCAACTGCACGTTATTATTGTCATTATGATATTTAAGGAAAAAGTGTGTTGCAAATATCATAATAGATCAAAGAAACGGGATGAGCATATTATCAATCCAATACGGACTATAAGCAAAAAAATACATGTACAGAAAATATTTATTATCGAGTATTGATGTTCAAACAAATTACAAAATAATGATATAGATACGAAATAAATAATGTACTTTTGCCATCAGCAAAATTTAAATATATAGACAGCATGGAAAAAGGAATAAATAATGAGCATAGTTGCGTGGATTGCGGCACACAAAACTGCAAATATAAAAATCGTACATATCCAGAATTCTGTCTTACAACAAATTTGGATGAAAGCGACAGGTTATGGGCATTGGAAAAATATGAGGAATCCAACAATAAAGCCATAATGATTGCAAGTGCCGAAGTAGAATATGAAGGGTATTGCAAATGGACAAGAGTGCAAGAAATTATGGAATTTGCACATAAAATAAATGCAAAACGTATCGGCATAGCCAACTGTATCGGTTTAATTAATGAAGCACGTATCTTTGCAAAGATATTGCGCGCAAATGGATTTGAGCCATTTGCTGTTATTTGTAAAGTTGCCGGGCAGTCTAAAACGTCGGTCGGAATACCTTCTGAATGTGAAAATATCGGTGCTGCTATGTGCAATCCTATATTACAAGCCCGCTTGCTCAATCAAGCCAACACAAATCTAAATGTTGTTATCGGATTATGCGTTGGTCACGACAGCCTATTTTATAAATATTCCAACGCCTATGTAACAACACTTGTAACTAAAGACCGTGTCACAGGAAACAATCCTGCAGCAGCATTATATACTGCAAATTCATACTACAACAAAAAATTCTTTAAAAAAGCTATTTTATAGACCGACATGAATAGTTTTCTATTCATGTCGGTCTATAAAATTAGTTAGTATTTTCATACATCTATCCTAATTCAGAAACAAGAATTAGGTATATAAAAAATGAAATACTATAAATTATATGTTTGCAGCAGATTTCATCATTATTGTATTGACATAAATCATATCATTTTACTAATTCAAGCACTATTTATTATAATTCCGACAAAAAGGACAAAAATACGTAATAAAACATGCAATTATTTAATATTACTGCACATAATGATAACAACGTGTATTTATTATTCTTGCAAAATAACATTCTTTTCAAAGATTATATACATAAGTGTTATAGCATGCAATTAAAATTAATTGTATAATAGGATATAAACTTCCTTTTTGTCAAAACAATGAAATAATTTGAAATAGTTAAAATAACAGAGAAAAAGAGGACACAAACTGACGGAAAATCTTAAGTGTCAATTTACATTATATTATTTTTTTTGACCAAAAATAAAAAAATGTCTATAATTTCTTCTAATTTAAAATATTTTTGTCTAACTTTACCAACATAAACTTATCATCTTTGAACTACAAGATGAGACTAAACGCAATAAACATATGGATGAATTACCTGAATTTGCAATCAACAAATTGACTGGCAACAGAGCTGGTCGCAATATTCAAAAAACAAGTATCAGTAAGATAGCAAGTAATTATTTGCTTGGAGGTCAATATACACTAAAGTGAATTAATTATAATTAAACCTGCCTTGACTGTCTTAATTATGATAACACAGAAAAGACTATAGGACTATTTTTCCCAATTAATATTAGGAATAAACCCATTATTGAATATTTATATTTCATTAAGCCTTGTTAATAGGATACTTAAGAGTGTGAAACTAGCCTCAAAATAGTACCTTTTATTAATATCTATGACTCGATTTGTGTATCACTTCAACAAGAAACTATACACATAATTAAAAGATAAAATAGAGTCATATTTACAACTAAATTGATATACTCAACATTATTATCAGACAATATATAGCCATATTGGGTAAATAATTATCCATACATGGTTTAATTTATTACATAACCTAAAAATAATAAGTGGTATGAGAAAACTTACATTTTTAATTTTCACATTTATTATCTTAACGGGAATAAATGTAGGTAAGGCGCAAACGGCATTACCTTATAGCATTAATTTTGCAGACAGCCAGGAAGGATGGACTGCAGTAGATGAAAGTTCCATTCCTGGGAACACATGGACTTATATGCCAAAATGGGCCTATATCCAAGGAAAATATTATGGCAGCATTGTCCTTAAGATGGATTATTCATCAGCCAGTAACGATTATTATATCTCACCAGATTTTTCTCTAGAGGCAGGAAAAACATATGCTGCTGAATTCAATATATGTAGTCAATCTGACGGAAACGCAAACACTGTATCGTTTGAATATGGGATGTCAAACAGTGATATGACTGCATTTTCAAAACTTTCGGATGTAACATTAAATGACAATTCGGAGTATCCAGCAGCACAAAAAGTTGAAATAAAAGTCAATGAAAACGGTAAATATTATTTTGCTTTTCATTGTACCAGCCAACAATTTAACGGGACTGTTCTTTTATTTGAATTTAAATTATATGAAGAAGGAGGAAGCGTTATTGATCCCCCCGATGAACCTATCGTCAGCATCCCATATCATGTAGATTTGACAACCGACTATGCTGATTGGACTGCAGTTGACAATAATAGAGATTCACATACATGGACACCTGTTAATAATTTCGGTCCGATGTTGTAAATGCCCCTGACAGGCCAAAATGATGATGATTACTTTTCTCCTAAAATAAGCTTAAAAGGCGGTGTCACTTATAAGATTACAACCAATGTAGCTGTACAAGGCTATCCCAAAGGATATGATGTTGTAACACTTACCCAAGGAACAGATAAGACCAATATGACTCCATTAAAACAGTTGAATTTAATTAATAGTGGAGAAAATATTGAAGAAAACTATTTCACTCCGGGTGCTGACGGAGATTATTATTTTTCATTCTACAACACATCAAACAGTGGTGGAAACACTCTTCAACTTTATTCATTTGCAATTGAAGAATACGCAGGAACCATCACGCCTGAAACAGAAATCTATACTACAGATTTTACTGGAACAGATCCTCTTAAAGAATGGACTATTATAGACTCAAATAATGACAACGTAAAATGGGCCATTATAGATGGATACACGGGTCCATCATATGACGGGAATTTATCAATGTCAGCTGCTGATGACTGGCTAATTTCTCCTGCGTTAGATATGGTGGCAGGCAAAGACTATTTAATAAGATATACAATCTCTCAAGCCGGCGCTTTTGAAGCCGACGAACTTACTATAAAATATGGAACTGCACCAACCGCTAAAGGTCTGGATAAAGAACTTGCAAAAGAAACTATAAATCTAAATAGCGGTTCTGTAGAAAAGATAATTCGTTTTACTTGTACAGAGTCGGCTTCTACATACATCGGTTTTAATTTAACGACGCCAGTGCCTAATGGTATCGTGACAATAAATAAGATCTCAGTTATTCAAACATCAAAAGCACAACCAATGAGTGTGGAAAATCTTGATGTATCTTCAAACTTCACTCAAAAAAACGTAACTTTTAAATGGAAGAATCCGTCATATGATGTAACTAATGCTCCAATTCTTTCACCCGTAGATATTAACATATATGAGAATGGTGTAAGAGTTGGTTCTGTCGAAAATTGTGAAGCAGGGTCAACTGGAACATATACATATAACCCAAAGAATTTCGGCGGTATTGTCACATATAAGGTAACTGCTTCTCTCAACGGAATAGAGTCATTACCAGTCGAATTTGAAATCAATCTTGATGATGTACAAGGTGAGGCTGCTGTTGTACGTGAATTTATGACAGCTAATGATTATACAGAATGGATTGTAGAGAATAAAGACGGTGGGAACACCTGGCAGCAGATAACATACGAAGATGGCGGAATGTCTGTAAAACGAGGAAACAAAGACATTCATGACGATTGGGCAATAACACCTGGGGTCACATTGGAACCAAACAAAAGATATATAATAAAGTTTTATGTATCAACAAGTATGAATTATGCAGGAAGTTTAGATGTGTGGTTGGGTAATAGCCAAACATCTGCCGGTATGACGTCAAAATTAATTTCACTTGAAGACATTTGTTACAATGGCTATGTAGACACAACAACTCCACAATTCAGTGTTGAAACTGAAGGTGTATATTATATTGGCTTCCATGACAGCAAGACCGCAAATAGTATGATTATAAAGGGCGTTGGTATTTATTATATTGACACAGACGAAAAAGAGGTTCCCGTAATGGAAATACCATACACTGAAACCTTTGATCAAAGTGCAACAACTCCCAATGGATGGAAGATAAGCCGCAGCAGCACGCAGTATGGTTTTTACGTATCTAATATTAGTTTAGTTTCAAAAACGTTTGGAACTAGAGCATATTCTGGAGCTAATGCATTATATGCAGCAGGTGGAGCACCTGAAGCAAGAGAAGAAATTATTTATACTCCAAAATTTACATTAGAATCAGGAAAAACCTATAATATAAGTTTCATGTTAAACATGACACAAAACAATTCGAAGAATACACTTTCTTTATATAAAGCAACAGAGCAAGATGAATCTAACATCATTGGTGAATCACTTCTGCAAACTGACGAAACTACAAACAAAAGTTGGATAAAGCAAAACATTGAGATATCTGTAGAAAACACCTCAGACTATTGCTTTGCAATAAAAATAAATACAAATGAAGCAAACGGAGGTGAAATTATTATTGATAATTTCAATGTTGATGAACAGATACAGATTACCCCTGTAAAGCCTGCTGCAATATTAAATGCAAAAGCATCTGCAATAAATTCAAACAAGAGTGTACTTTTTGAATGGACACATCCTTTAGTTGATGAAGAAGGCGAGAAAATACAAAATGGTTCTATCATAAATACAAAAATATATGATGGTGATGAATTTATCGCTGAACATTCTGTGAAAGTTACTGATAATACGAAACCACTTGATGTAACCTACGTTTATACATATAGTGACAATAGCAAATTTTCAGGACAGAAAATATACAAATTAATACCTTGTATTGATAAAGAAATAGGTCAACCAACATCATGTGTTTTAAAAATTAGCAGTTTCACTGATGGTTATCTCAAAGAACATACATATGTTGCAGACTTCACAGAAGATAATAATAGATGGAAAACAATTGACGGTGACGAAGATGGCAACACCTGGAGCCACGAAGAATCAGCAATAACTACTAATGGTAAAGACGAATGGCTTATATCACCAGAGGTAAAACTTGATCCTACGAAATCATATTATGTATTATGCGAATTCGAAACCGATCTAAATCAAAGCGTAAACATTAAATTTACTCGTGGTAATGGCCAAACTATTAATGATCAAATAGAAATTATAGACGAGTTCAACGATATAATAATGAACGATTATACACAAATGGAAGTCGGTACGACATTCCATCCTGAATCAGAAAGTAATTTCTTTGGCATCCACATTGAAAACATGAACGGAACAAATGTCAGAATTAAAAATCTGAAAATAATGCGTCTATTTACTTCAGACGAGCCTGAGCCTCTTCCATATTCTGAAGATTTTGAAAATCGTACAGATATTAATGAGACGACGCTATTTACGAATAAATGGGGATGCAGAACTTCATCTTCTGAACTATTCCATATAACAACTATGCCCGATAACACAATTACAGCACACTCAGGAGAATATGCTGCCGTTGCAAACGAATATACAATTGGCGGAAGAAATGAACTTCTTTATACTCCATATTTTACGCTTGAACATGGCAAGACATATGAAATTTCGTTCTATCTATATATGCCAGGAAACGGTGAGAATAAGACAACAGCAAATGTCATATTGGCATATACACAAGAGGAAAGCGGCATAGAACTTCCTGTGCTTCAAAATATCAGCGAACCGGTTAAGGAGTGGACAAAATTTACTATTAAATATGTTCCTGAATATGATATGGACTATTGTTTCTATTTTGAGTTTAATGCCGAATCTGCAAATTCAGGAATTATTGCGTTCGATGATTTCAAAATTGAGGAAGTCGAAGGAACAGACATTAAAGAGAACATAGAAAAATGCGAGATGCATTATATATCTTCAACATCAACACTATACGTTCCCGATAATATTAAATCTGTATCAGTGTTTAACGTACAAGGACAAGATGTTCTCAATACACAGTGTTTAAATAATACAATTTCGTTGGCTGAGCTATGTAGAGGCATTTACATCGTCAAGGCCATGACAAATGATGGAAATACACTTTCAATGAAATTAGTAAAGAAATAAATTAAACCTACAGCACAGTCTCATTTTGTGAGACTGTGCCAAACTTAATACAATAATTATGAAGAAGAACATACTAAAAAAAATTATATTGCTAACAGCAATGTTCTGTGGCTGTGTTAATGCAACGATGTCACAAGAGTACGGCCAGCCTATATCAATGGAAGGTGTAGATATGTATGGATTTATTACATTTTCACCTATAAATGAAATTGACGATATGATCCCTGGCCTATATAAATTCGGTATAGAGAATAATTATCGTCCAGATGATAATAGCGTATTATTCAATCGCTATATATCAGGAGGTGGAGTATATCACGATGGAAAAATTTATTGCAATATTTATAGTGATGAGACAAATCTTCCAAAACAAAAACCTGTATGGACAATACTTGATGGAAATACTTATGATGTGTTATATGAAAAAGAACTAGAGGACAACTGCCAATGCACAACGACATCATTGGCCTATGATGTAACAAATGATAAAATATATGGCATTGTAGTAGACTTTACAACTTCTCATTTAGTTGAAATAGACCCAGAAACTGGAGACATGCAAAGAATAGGTAAAGACTTTGACAGCAAACTACGTTTTAAAACTCTAGTTTCAACCAATAACGGAATGCTGTATAGTGTGGTTATTGACACTGAGGATTATAACCAATATTTATACAAGATAAGAAAATCTGATGGTATGGCTGTAAGAGTTAAAGCGATTACATGTAAGAATCTTATTGGTCCTGAAGACTATTTAGTAAACAATGGAACAGAACAGGCAATGTTCATAAATAGGGCTACCGGTAAGGTGTATTGGATATTCGAAAGTAGTAGCATGACACTTGATGGAGAATACACCCCTATCGTCGAGCTGAATCTTACAAACGCAGAAGGAACCATTGTTGCATATCTTACAAGAACATACCAGGTCAGCGGTGCATGGTTAAAAGAACCTAATGATGGTGCACCGGGAATTGTTTCAGACTTTAACTTTATCACTCCTAACGAAGGTTCTGTGGCTGGTTTCTTCCAATTTCAGATTCCATCTAACAGCTACCTAGGAACCCCTCTTACAGATGATAAATTGAGAGTTAGAATAACAGAAGGAAGCCAAACTCTTATTGACAGTACAGCGGCTCCAGGTTCTTTGTTCAAAAGTAAGGAAATTATTTTGCCTAATGACAACCATACGGTATCAATAACTATATCTAATGAATATGGAGAAGGTCCAACTATCAAACGTACATTCTATGTAGGCTATGATTTGCCTAAGGCGCCACAGAATATAAGACTTACATATGAAGGTCTTACAACTACACTGACATGGGAGGCTCCAACAGAAGGTATTAACGGAAATGCCATCGACAAAGATAATATCACATATAAAGTTATAAGATATCCAAATGAAATAACTGTAGCTGAAAATCTTAAAGAGTGTAAGTTTACAGAGACTCACCCTGAAGACATGACACGTTACGTATATACAGTGACATCAATGTATAATGGCAAAGAAGGAGATTGGGGGTTCTCGAACAACCTAATCATTGGCACTCCACTGACTCCTCCATATGGAGGAATGTTTACAGATCCTGCAGACATGCTCAATTACTATACCCTACTTGATTCAAATGGTGATGGTTATTGTTGGGGGTATGACTCAAATACAAGAAGTGCAGTATATATTTTTAATCAAAACAAAGATGCAGACGATTGGATGATAGCTCCTCCTATCAATTATAAGAAAGGTGTAATCTACATGTTAAAGTTTAAGGCTTATTCATCATTACCACAATATCCAGAATCAATGGAAGTTACCTTTGGTAAAGGGCGTACACCAGAAGAACAGAGCTTACAATTAATTAATATACCGGAAGTTCCAGGAGCAACAGAAGAAAATCCTGTAACAGAATATTCGATTCCGATAACCGTAGAAGAAGATGGTATATATTATTATGGCTTCCATGTAACATCACCTAAATTCCATGAATTTTTGTATTTGTTTGATATAAGACTAGATATTGCAACTGATGTCAAGACTGTTAAAAGTAATGATTGCATAACAATCAGCACAAGCAAAAACAACATAGTCATACAAAATCCTCATATGGACAAGATTTCTCTATATACAAGTGACGGCATGCTTATTGATACTTTCACAGAAACTGCTTACAACCGTTCTCTTAAATCTGGCATATATATAGTGAGAGATGGTAGTTCTACTCATAAGATTATAATTCAATAAAATAGGAAAAACATATGAGAATAAAAACAATATTGTTATTTGCAGTACTAACTGCAACATCACTCTCAATATGGGGACAATGCAAATTGTCTCCATATACCCAACAATTTGTAGAGACTGTTAGGAAAGAAAATATATCTGATGTTCAACGTCTAAGAAGTGCTTATTATTTTAAGCAAGATGATAATAAAGAAAAAATTATAATATCAGCCTTTATTCATCTTTATGACGGATATGATTCAGATATCCTTAGAAAATTTGGAGTTAATATCAGAACTATATTAGGAAATATTCTTACGGCCGACATTCCATTGGAAAAACTCGACAATATTGTAGCTTTAGACGGAGTGAAATATATTGAAATGGGTTCCCCTATAAGAAAAAATCTCGACAAAGCTCGCGAAGAAACCCGAGTTACCGACATTCAAAAAGGGATGTCACTTCCTGAGGAATATAGAGGTAAAGACGTCGTGATAGGTGTGGTTGATAATGGCTTTGAATTTGGGCATCCTAATTTTTATTCACGAGATAAATCAGTGTTGCGAATAAAGAGAGTATGGGATCAAAATATCCAAGGAACCCCTCCGGAAGATTTCGGTTATGGTTGTGAATACACAACAACAGAAGATATTCTAACAAAGGTAACTGACACTAGTAATTCGACACATGGAACACATGTATTGGGCATTGCAGCAGGAGCAGATAATACAGATGACAAAAATGTATATGGTGTAGCCACAGATGCCGAAATAGTATTGGTGTCTCTTAATGGCAACGAACTTATAAACAGTGATAACACTGCGGTTCTTGATGGCGTGAAATATATTTTTGATTATGCAAAATCTGTAAATAAACCTTGTGTCGTAAATCTAAGTCTTGGCAGCCACCTTGGACCGCGCGATGGTTCATCCACCTTTGATTTACTTACGTCTGAGATGCTCGGTCCAGGACGTATCCTTGTTGGAGCTGCCGGAAATGATGGAGGCTCAAAATGTCACGTTAAAAAAACATTTAACGGAGAAAAGACTGATACTCTTGCAACATTTCTCGATTTTAAATACACATATCCACAATCAGGAACAGTAGAAATATGGTGCGACAAAGATATGGCGATTAAGTTTATCCCATTTGTATACAGAGCCAACAATAATACCATAAAGAAAGTTTATGAGCCTGCAATATTTAATATAACACAATGCGACAACCGTTCATACAACTTCACAATTGACAATGATTCTATTTCCGGAAATTTATCCGTTACCGGTGAAATAAATCCTATAAATGGTAAAACACATCTCATGTTGAATTTCAATTATTTGAATACGCCAAATTATTATCATGGCTTATATATTATATCATCAAATAAAGGTGATATAAATATGTGGACGGAAAATATATATTCACAATTCAGCAACTATGGCCTTAAAGGATTTGTAGACGGTAATGATGACATGACTGTTGGAGAAATTGGCGGTACAGGAAAAAGAATTTTGTCTGCTGGAGCATATGTGACATGTGATTATTGGTTGCAATTCGGAGTTCCACACTACATTGACGAGAAAGTTAATAGATTAGCATCATTCTCTAGCCATGGACCTACTGCAGACGGAAGAATTAAACCTGATATTACAGCTCCTGGTACATTCATTAAATCATCCCTGTCAAACTATTATACAGGCGACAAAACAACATATTGTACAATAAACTGGAACGGTAATAAATATGAATATGGTTATATGCAAGGAACATCAATGGCTTCACCTTTCATTACAGGAGTAGTGGCAACATGGTTGCAGGCTTATCCTTATCTTACACCAGAAGATGCATTAAAAATAATGCAAAAAACTTCACGTCACGATTCATATACAGGTGAAGAGATTCCTACGAACAATTGGGGATATGGCAAGATTGACGCATATGAAGGTATTAAAGAATGTATACAACAAGCAAGCGAGATCAAGCCTACTGTCATAAACAATCCTCATATGATTATTTTTAATGGTAAACAAATAAAAGTTGTTCCAGGCTTTTATGATACAAACATCTGTATGCAATTATATAATCTTCAAGGAATATGCGTAGCAAAACATACAATTAGCGACATTAATGCTGGGGAAGAAATCGTATTCGATACAGATTGTATTCATAATGGTGTATATATATTTAAAATCTCTGGTGAAAAGACAAAATCAATAATTAGAAAAATAATAATTCAATAAATTATGATTAAAAATATTATTTTTGCAACAATAATTGCTATTACAGCACCGGTTTGCGCACAAGAAACAACGACAATCCCTACAATAGGGGAAATGGAAGGCGATTTTTTAGTGTTAAATTCGCAAGAATATAACGGAGAAAAAAGTTTGGCAACAATAAAACTTTTTAATATTGTACCAACAGACAATAGTTCTATCTCGGTAAGCGGGTTTTATATGAATGGATGTATTGATTTTAATGCTGAATATAACGAAAACACAGGTTCTATTAGTATTCCATCAGGTATTCCTGTATTTGATATGGAAACATATATGGTATATTTATATCCTTGGGATTCTGAAGCCGGAGAAGAAATCTTAAGGCCTATTGAATATAAATATATTGGCAATAATACTTGGGAATGTAATACAGACCTCATGCTAGTTGCTGTACAAGGCGAAGAAAAACAGACGGTTACATTCTCTAATGGGTCACGTATAGTACGTTGTAATGGCCAATCAAACAACACTTCATATGTTGGTTCCACAGGCAATCAAGATGAATATATCGAGTCTAGACCCTCTTATGTAGCAATAAATGGAAATACCATTGATATTTATAACATATTGCAAGCAGATCAATATGGTTATGGTGTACATTTAAGTGGAACAATCAACAAAGATGTTAACGAAGTAATGTTTAGATATACACTAACAGGACATGCCAATGATGGTACGTATAGAATGCTCACAGGATGTGAGTATGACGTTGAGACAAACATGCCCACAGGAATGTCTTATCCTGAGACAAGCAATGTGGGTATGATACATGCAACCATTGATATGGAAAAAGGTGAAATCGCCTTTAATCCGATGGCAATATGGGCTGCAGAATATGACACCAGTACAGGTAATATTTCAGTTAATGAAAATCTACTCTATGAATTTGTTAAAACTGTAAATGTAAATTATGACATTAATAATTCTGATGTCTCGGCAATAGAAACGCCTAATATTGCAGATACAAATAAAGAGGTAAAACAAATAAAATATTATGCGATAGATGGAAGCAAACTTAAAACACCTCAATACGGCAGCCTTGTTATAAAAATGACAATATATAATGACGAGTCAAGAAAAACTGAGAAAGTTATTTTTAAAGGATACAAATAACATCAACAATTATATTTCATAGCGAAGAAGCGGAATTTCTTATACTGAAGTTCCGCTTCTTTGTTATATTATTGACAAAAACTATCCATAATAAATCTCAAATAAATAATATATACTTATTTTTATCTTATATATTACTGTGCGTACCCAAATAACACATATATCAAATCAAATATATAAATTTACACTTTGATACATCAAATACGTATTATGATATCACATTAACAGTCATGGAAAATACAATTTTCACGTTTCTAGCGACAATCAAGTTAATTGTGTCAAATTATCAATCTTACTAAGGTGTAAAAAATGATTATGGCAAAAGATGTTTTATTACAAAAGTTTAATTTTCTATTATTTTTTCATCACATGCTTGTTGATAAACAATTAATTATTTATCTTTGTATAGGATTTAAAATTATCCTATTCAAGTTTAGAACCTAAAATCTGCATGAAAAATAGTGACTTAAGCCACTACATACTTGCAGAAGAACCTTAAAAAAGAAAGACAACAATTATATGGTATACATATCTCTACCGGAGAATAGCACAAGGCAGTTATCTTTTTATCTTGCCATGGAAGAATACGCAGCCAGAAACATCAATGAATATGATTGTTTCTTTCAATGGCAAGTTGAGCCATCTGTGATATTTGGGCGCAATCAATTAATTGAGAATGAAGTAAACATTGAATATTGTCGCAAGAATGGCATAAAGATGTATAGACGCAAAAGTGGCGGAGGGTGTGTATATGCAGACATGAGCAACATCATGTTTTCATACATAACAAGTGAAGAAAGTGTAGGCTTCACTTTCAACCGATACATTAACACCGTAATACATTTACTTAGAAAATTAGGCGTCGAAGCCACAACAAGCGGGCGTAATGACATTCTGATTGATGGTAAGAAGGTATCCGGAAATGCATTCTATCATATACCAGGACGAAATATAGTACATGGCACCATGCTCTATGATACAGACATGCAAAACATGGTAGGAAGTATTACTCCATCAGACGAAAAACTGATGAGCAAAGGAATAAAGAGCATAAGACAGAGGATAAATCTTCTAAAAGACTATATCAGCCTTGATATTGATGAATTTAAAGAATATGTGAAGAAGAACTTATGTGATAAGGAAATCGTACTAACGGAAGAAGATGTCGAAAAAATCAAAGAAATTGAAAAAGAATATCTTTCAACCGAGTTCATCTACGGCAACAACCCCAAATATACTGTTATTAAACGTAAAAGAATTGAACATGCAGGAGATTTTGAGTTGAGGATGGATATAAAAAATGGCATAATAAAAGATATTGAAATATTGGGTGATTTCCTAATCACAGGTGATATAAACGAAAGCATTAAAAACCGGCTTAAGAATGTGAAATTGGATAAGGAGTGTATTGAAAAAGCGTTGCCGGAACAGCTTGATGATGTCATAATGAACTTAAATAAAGACGAATTTATTAATATCATAATAAACTAAAAACATTTAAAAACCTTAGAAAATATGGAAAACAAAAAGACCTGTCTGCATGACAAGCATGTTGAGGCCGGAGCGCTAATGCAACCCTTCGGCGGTTTTGATATGCCAATTCAGTACACATCAATCATCGATGAACACAATGCGGTAAGACAGCATTGTGGAGTGTTTGATGTGTCACATATGGGCGAAATAACCGTTACAGGTAATGATGCAGAGAAATATGTAAGTCATATATTTACAAATGACATTAAAGACGCCACAGTAGGCAAAGTTTACTATGGCATGATGCTGTATGAAGATGGTGGTGTTGTAGATGACCTTTTAGTATATAAAATGGGAGAAAACAACTTCTTCCTTGTAATAAATGCAGCCAATATAGATAAAGATGCTAAATGGATTAACGATAATGCAAAAGGTTATGACGTTGAGATAACAAACCGTTCAGACTATTACGGCCAGCTGGCAGTGCAAGGTCCTGAGGCAGAAGATGTCATGAGAGAGGTTTTAGGTCAAGAATGTAGTGATCTTACATTCTATACAGCTAAAACTGTAATGATAGATGGTGTAGAAACAATTATAAGCCGTACTGGATATACTGGCGAAGACGGATTTGAGATCTATAGTAGCCATGAATATATTAGAAAAGCATGGGATGAATTAATGAAGAGCGGACGCTGTAAACCATGTGGTCTTGGCTGCCGTGACACTTTACGTTTTGAAGCAGGACTTCCTCTATATGGTAACGAACTAAGCGACAAGATAACACCTGTTATGGCAGGTCTGAGCATGTTCTGTAAACTCGACAAACCAGAATTTATTGGAAAAGAAGCTATTGCGAAACAAAAGGCAGAAGGAATTAAGCTAAAGGTAGCAGGTATAGAACTGCATGACAAAGCGGTACCACGTCATGGATATACAGTAACATGCAATGGCAAAGAAATAGGAAAGGTTACAACAGGCTACCAATCAATATCCACTCAGAAAAGTGTATGCATGGCCTTAATTGATGCAGAATGTGCAAAACTTGGCAATCAAGTTGAAGTGCAAATTCGCAAGAAATCTTATCCAGGAACTATTGTGAAAAAAGCATTCTATCAAAAACATTATAAGAAATAAAAATATAGCTCATTATACAGCAATATTTTATAAGATTAAAACATAAATAACAACTAAAAATAAAGATAATATTATGGCAAAAGTTATTGAAGGACTCTATTACTCTGAGTCACACGAATTTGTAAGAGTTGAAGGTGAATATGGTTATATCGGTATCACCGACTACGCTCAAAATGCACTTGGAAACGTAGTTTATGTTGATATGCCTGAAGTTGACGACGAAATCGAAGCAGGCGAAGACTTCGGTGCTGTTGAAAGCGTAAAAGCTGCAAGCGACCTTATATCTCCTGTAAGCGGAACTGTCGTTGAGATTAACGAAAACCTTGAAGATACACCAGAACTTGTTAACAAGGATGCATATGAAAACTGGATCATAAAGGTTGAACTGACAAATAAAGAAGAACTCAACGAACTTATGGACGCAGAAGCTTATAAGAATTTCTGTGAGAAATAAAAATTACGTCAATATTTTGGGGTTAATTGAAGCGTGCATGTCTTGTTTCGTACAAAAGGGTGAATAAAAATCTAAAATATCTGATTTTGATAGCCATAAATATATGTACAATCTAAAGATTAAAACTTCAATTAACTCCAAATACTTCTTTATATTTATCGTAAACATATACAAACTCTTACACCTTAAATCCTAATGGCTTACAAATATTTTCCTCATACAGAAGAAGACATTGAACAAATGCTCAATGTCATCGGAGCTAAATCGCTGAAAGAACTTTATGCCGAAGTACCTGAAGAGATTATCTTTAAGGACCAGTATGAATTACCTGAAGCCAAAAGCGAAGTAGAAATACGTCAATTATTCAGCAAAATTGGCGAGAAGAACAAGAAATACACATGTTTTGCCGGAGCTGGAGTATACGACCACTATACCCCAGCAATAATACCACAATTAATACAACGTTCTGAATTCCTGACAAGTTACACGCCATACCAGGCTGAAATTTCACAAGGAACGTTACATTATATCTTTGAATATCAAAGTATGATGACAGAACTGACAGGTATGGATGTTTCAAATGCATCAATGTATGATGGTACGACTGCTACTGCAGAAGCTGTAATGATGGCATTCGGAGCTGCAAGAAAAGCTGATACAGTGCTTGTATCTGAAACAATAGATCCAAAGACTCTTGCAGTTATTAATACATATGCTCATTTCCACAATATCAAAATAGAAATGGTAAAGCAGGAAGAGGGAGTTACAGATATGAAATCAATGTCTTCTCTGCTTGAAAAAGGAAATGTCGCAGGAGTGGTTGTACAACAGCCCAATCGTTACGGAATAATTGAAGATTATGATGGCTTGGCAGATAAATGCCATGAACATAAAGCCTTAATGATTATGAATAGCGTAGCAGCTGACTTAGCACTACTAAAGACCCCAGGAGAACTTGGAGCTGATATCGCTGTAGGTGAGGCCCAGTCTTTAGGTGTTCCAATGTCATTCGGAGGTCCATATATCGGGTATTTATGCTGTACAGAAAAGCTTATGCGCAAAATGCCAGGACGTATTGTCGGAGAAACACGTGACAGCAGAGGACAACGCACTTTTGTACTTACATTACAAGCAAGAGAACAGCATATACGCCGCCAAAAGGCAACATCAAACATTTGTTCAAATCAAAGTTTGATGGCATTATTTGTTACAATATATATGTCAGTGATGGGCAAAGAAGGCCTTAAAGAAGCTGCAACTCTATCATATTCCGGAGCACACTATCTTTGTGATCAACTTAAAAATACGGGACACTTTAAACTCGCATACGACAAGCCTTTCTTTAATGAATTCTGCGTCAAATATGACGGGAACGTAGACGAGCTGCAGAAAAAACTAATGGACAATGGTATTCTGGGCGGTATAAAAGTAGCAGATGACACAATAATGTTTGCAGTAACAGAGAACCGCACTAAAGAAGAAATAGACAAATTAGTTGATCTATGCAAATAAACATGTAACCGTTATTTTAACAATCTGAAAAAGCACAATCATGAATAACAAATTATATGGCAAATTAATATTCGAGTTATCTCACCCCGGAAGAAAGGGCTACTCGATGCCAGAAAATAAATTCGGCAATTATACTCTGCCCGCAGAAATGAAAAGAAGCAAAGATGCCATGCTTCCTGAATGTGATGAACTTACAGTTGTACGTCATTATACAAATCTTAGCGGAAACAACTTTGGTGTTAACAACGGCTTCTATCCCTTAGGAAGCTGTACTATGAAATATAACCCTTCAATAAATGAAGAAATGGCTGCAGCAGATGCATTTACAGCTTTGCATCCACTACAACCAGAAAATACATGCCAAGGTGCATTGGAGGTTTATTATAACCTCCAAAAATCACTTGCTGCAATAACTGGCCTTGAAGAGTTTACATTGAATCCTTTTGCAGGTGCACACGGAGAGTTGACCGGTCTTATGATTATTCGTGCATGGCATGAGAGCCGAGGCGACCACAAACGTGTAAAAGTAATTATACCTGACTCTGCTCACGGAACAAATCCTGCTTCTGCTGCAGTATGTGGACTTGAGATTGTTGAGGTAAAAAGTACAGCAGAAGGAATTGTTGACGTAAACGATCTTCGCGGACTGCTTGACGATACTGTCGCTGCAATGATGATGACAAATCCTAATACGTTAGGATTGTTTGAAAAAGAAATTCCGGAAATAGCTAAGCTAGTTCATGAATGCGGTGGACTAATGTATTATGATGGTGCAAACCTTAATCCAATGCTCGGTGTATGCCGTCCTGGTGACATGGGTTTCGATGTAATGCACATAAATCTTCATAAAACATTCTCAACGCCTCATGGAGGTGGCGGTCCCGGCTGTGGCCCTGTAGGCGTAAGAAAAGGACTGGAACATCTACTTCCCTGCCCTAAAGTAGTCAAAGAAGGTGACACCTACAAAGTTCATACTCAAGGTGAAGGTGATATTCATGTAGGAGCATACCTAGGAAACTTTGGTGTTGCGGTAAAGGCTTATTCATATATTCTGTCATTAGGAAAAGAGAATATAAAGATGGCAGGTCCATTAGCAACACTTAATGCTAACTATATTAAAGAACGTCTAAAAGATGTATACGACCTACCGATTGCCTCTATTTGCAAACATGAATTTGTGTTCAACGGACTCAAAGACAAATCGACAGGTGTGACCACTATGGATGTTGCCAAGCGTTTGTTGGACTATGGGTTCCATGCTCCGACAATTTACTTCCCTCTGCTATTCCATGAAGCAATGATGATTGAACCGACAGAAACGGAAAGTAAGGAAACTATAGATGAATTTATCAACATTATGCGTATAATAGCCCAAGAGGCAAAAGATAATCCTGAACTTGTTAAAACTGCACCTCACAACACCCCAATAGGACGTGTAGATGATGTGTTGGCAGCCAAACAACCAGTGTTGAGATATAAAGGATAATCTCTATACAGATTATTTTGGCAGTAAGTCTTGTCGATTTCTGAAATACACGAAGCCGGCAAGACTTACTTTTATCCCATAAAAATGTTTTAAAGAAGAATATCTTTATACAATATAATTAAAGAAAATACTAATAAATGAAAACAGACCTTATTATAATTGGTAGTGGCCCCGGTGGATATAACACGGCATGCCATGCTGCAAAAAATGGCCTCAATACAATAATTTTTGAAGACAGACAAGCAGGTGGAACATGTCTTAACAGAGGATGTATACCAACAAAAACACTATGCCATGAAGCAGACATGATAGAAGCAGTTGCAACAATGACAAGTTCACGACCTGAAGTTGATTTCAACAAAGCCATGACTCGCAAAGAACAAGTAACCGCCCAACTCCGTGAAGGAGTTGAGGGGCTTATGAAATCTCCTGGCATAACATTTATAAAAGAACGTGCTTCATTTAAAGATTCTAAGACTATTATTGCAGGCGGTGAAGAATATACAGCTGATAACATTATAATTGC
The DNA here is from genome assembly GCF_057607445.1 of Xylanibacter sp. NCBI lineage: Bacteria > Pseudomonadati > Bacteroidota > Bacteroidia > Bacteroidales > Prevotellaceae > Xylanibacter > Xylanibacter sp. The sequence goes on from NZ_DBLZAX010000008.1 coordinate 89,655, forward strand.
AACTGGTTCGGAATCAAAATTACCTCCAATCGAAGGCATTGATGAAAAAGGAGTTGTTACGTCAACAGAACTTCTTAATTTGGAAAAGCTTCCAAAACATTTATGCATAATTGGAGCAGGAGTAATAGGGATGGAGTTCGCTTCAGTGTTTAAAACGTTTGGAAGCGATGTTACTGTCATTGAGTTTCTAAAAGAATGTCTCCCCGCCATTGACTCTGATATAGCAAAACGCATGCGCAAAGTTATGGAGCGCCGCGGAATTAACTTTAATATGCAGTCTGCTGTAAAAAGCATACATAAAAATAACAATAAGTTAATAGTATGCTTTGACAAGAAAAACAAACCTCAAGAAGTTGAAGCCGATATTGTACTTGTTGCGACAGGCCGTAAACCAAACATAGAAGGACTTGGGCTTGAAAATACAGATATCAACTATGATAACAAGGGAATCAAAGTTGATGACAATATGCAAACCAACATAGGTGGAATATATGCTATTGGTGATGTTAACGGACGTGCAATGCTTGCACATGCTGCCACTGCTCAAGGCATGAGGGCAGTAAATCATATTTGCGGAAAGAAAGATGCAATACGCATGGAAATTATGCCCGCAGCTGTGTTCACTAATCCTGAAGTTGCAGGAGTTGGTTTAACTTCTGACCAATGTGACTCAATGGGTATTGAATATAATACCCGTAAAGGATTTTATCGTTCTAATGGTAAAGCCCTGGCTATGGATGAAAGCGAAGGCATGGTAAAGTTGATAACAGATAAAGATAATAAGATTATCGGATGCCATGCATATGGGGCTCATGCTGCTGATTTGATTCAGGAAGCAACGGCTATTATGAATTTCAACGGAACAACAGAAAACTTAGTGGATATAATTCATACTCATCCAACGCTTGAAGAAATTCTTCATGATGCAGCATTATAGCTTCTGACTATAAACAGATTACTACCAAACGACAAAGAGGATGTCTTTCTTTTTTAAGACGCCCTCTTTGTTATAATGTATTTATCTTATCATGATTTTACTTTATACATGCTAATTGCAATGTTTGCATGACACATAATTATCACTATTTCACAAATAATTTATCTGCAGATGAAGCCTGAGAGGGTACACCAACACGTCCACCAATATGGCAACTTCGCATCTCAACGTTCAACGTATTGTCAAAACTTACAGCATTATCCACCTCTTGAATTTCAACATTGCTAAAAATAACATCTGACATCGGTTTCTGAGACGTACCCTGTAATACTAGTCCTGCCTTTCTTACTTTACGGCAAAAAAGACTGTCAACATAAATATTCTTTACATCTGTATAATGAATATTATTAAGTCCTTCGCCAGCATACATACTTGTAACATAGAACAAGTCTTCTACTTCATCAAACCTACAATTCTTCACATATATATTTTTGATAAATCCACCACGATCAGGATTGGTCTTAATATATATTCCACGTTTACAATAACCACCATATGTGCAATTCTCGACAAAAATATTTTGAACTCCTGAAGACATTTCGCTGCCAAGCACTACAGCATGCAAACCTTTAAAACGGCAATTACGTATAATAATGTTTTCAGAAGGCATAGTTGATGCCCATCCGTCATTGTCTCGTCCACTTTTTATTGCAATATTGTCATCACCATTATTAAACTCAATATTCTCTATCAAAATATTTCGTGAACACTCAGGATCGATACCATCATTATTCACAAGTTTTGCATCGTAACGAAGGGAACGGCATATGACATTCTCGCTCTTAAGTAAATGAATACACCAAAAAGGCGAATTAGTTATAAACACATCAGATAAGGTTATATTTTTACAATTGTAGAATTGTATAAGCTGTGGTCTTAACCAAAAACCGTTACCAAAACGACGCAATTCAATGGGAATCTCTTCATGATTCATTTTACGGCTGAGAGCCTGCCCTTCCTTCTGCTTTGACTTCCATGTTGCAAACGTTGAAGAGGCATTGCCATCTATTTTTCCTTTGCCAATTATTGATATATCATGAAGATTATATCCATAAATAAAGGGACTGTAATTATATAAGAATGTACCTTCCCAACTTGTTTTAACGAGAGGAAGATAATATTTAGGATTAGAATCAAATTTTATAATAGCCCCATCCATAAGTTCAAGACACACATTGCTCACAAAATGTATGGGTCCTTTAAGCAGGAACGTTCCAGATGGCACTATAATATGAGCCCCACCCTGCTTCGCTGCACTTTGCATTGCTTTGTCAAAAGCCGGCTTATCATTTTTAACCCCATCTCCAATGGCCCCAAAATCTGTGATACTAATTATATTGTCTGAAATTTTTGCTCCTGTAATAATGGATAACAACGAATCACGTTTGTTAATCCGCTCTGATTCTATACTACGAAAAGTGTCAGCAGATATTTTTTGAAAGCCCAAAAGCACAAATAAGAATGCATACAAAATTATCCTCATAATAAAAGCATATAGTAAAAAATAGATTAGTTCAAAAAATACGACAACCGGATAGCTTCTTTTATAGGCTATCCGGTTGTTATCTATTTGATATAATTATTTTCAGGCATTAGCATACCTTCTCCAAACGTTTCATAATAGAGAAGATAAACACTGCAGATATTAAACAGAGTACAACAAGAATACCCCACAAGATCCACAATGGCAGACCGCCCCATAGCATACCGATAATAGAAACTAAATAGTTACCAATGGCAGTTGCTGCAAACCATCCACCCATCATAAGTCCCTTATACTTTGGAGGAGCAACCTTTGATACAAAAGAGATACCCATCGGAGAAAGGAACAACTCGGCAAATGTAAGAACAAGATATGTGCCGATTAGGAGGTTTGGAGTTACACGATAATCACCCGTAGTTGATGCAAGTGCATCTGGAACAGGAAGTCCAAATGAACCAAGAACCATGATCATGAAACCAACAGCAGCGATAAACATACCTATACCTATTTTACGTGGTGCAGAAGGTTCCTTGCCTTTATTAGCCAAATAGCTGAACACAGCCATAGAAACGGGAGTAAGTGCAACGACGAAGAACGGATTAAACTGCTGGAACTTCTGAGGGAGGATACTGATAGACTCATCCATTGCATTGTAATTAAAGTACAACACAATAAGTGAAACTATAGTAACAATTGTAGAAATGATTTTACCTTTTGATTCTTTTGACTGGAATATAGCAAATACTCCGTAAACAGCGATTGCAATGAGTACCAGATTCCATACGTCAAAGCCAATACGTGTAAGTCCTGTGGCCGTTGCAGCCGTATAGTCACGCGCAAAGAAGGTAAGTGTAAGACCATTCTGATGGAATGCCATCCAGAAGAAAATTACAACAGCAAACACTAAGCAAAGAGCTACTACACGTGACTTTGTCTCTGCAGGAGTAAGTTCTTGAACATGAACTGAAGATTCGCCGTTATTTTCTGCTTCCTGCTTAACATTCACATCTGCATGCTTAAATGTCTTACGGCCTAAAACATAAATAAGCATAGAAATAATCAATGATACACATGCTACAGCAAATCCCATGTGATATGACTGTGAAAGCACGTTGATGTAGTCGTTTGCAAAATTTGTAAGAGAAGAAGCGTCAGTTGCAACATTCTGAGAAGATGCCAAAGATATAAACTTCGTCAAAGCCTCTCCAGAAAGAGTACCATCAAGATACTGGTGTGCAAGGGCAGGAATATCACCATTATAAACATAATTATGGGTTTTCATATACCAGTCTGTGATCTTCTCAGCCGCTGTTGGTGCAAAAAGTGCACCAATATTAATTGCCATATAGAATATTGAGAAGGCTGTATCACGTTTTGCAGAATACTTTGGATCATCATAAAGATTACCAACCATTACCTGCAAGTTGCCTTTAAAAAGACCGGTACCTAGGGCTATCAGGAATAAAGATCCTACCATGGCAGCAATTCCTACAGCATTATTGCCAGTAGGTATCGCCAGACATATATAGCCGACAAACATAACTACGATTCCGGATGTCACCATCTTGCCGAAACCAAATTTATCAGCCAATATACCGCCTACAACCGGGAGGAAATAGACCAATGCCAAGAATCCGGCAAAGATATTGGATGTAACTGTGGCTGTAAAGCCAAACTTAGCCTGCAAGAATAATGTAAAAATTGCAAGCATTGTGTAATAACCGAAGCGTTCGCCCGTATTTGCAAGCGCTAACGCATAAAGCCCTTTAGGCTGTCCTTCAAACATATAATATCTACTTTTTAAATTATTAATATTTATTTCATTTCATAGTATTTTTACAAACATACAAGACAATAAACACAGAAAGTATTTTTATCTTATATTTTCATTATGCAAATATACACAATCCACACTATAAATGAAAATTATTGGTAAATATTTTTATATGAAAAACTATTTCTTCCATAAAGAAATAGGATCATTATGCAAGTTTAATACATATATTTTAACACAAAACGGATTTTATGTCTTCCATAATCTAAATATTCATACCTTATAAGTATCTTTATGTTTTCTCTATAATAAAGAAAATGTCTATATAACTTCAACCAAAAATCAATTGATAGAGAAAAGAAAACCTAACTTTGCTATCAAAAAAGACAGCAAAGTTAGGCAACTAAACAAAAGTCTTGCAGTTATAAATAACAGCAAGACTTTTATTATTTATTCATGAACATAAATATCCCAACCAAGATAATTTTCTACGGCCTCACTCAATATATCTACTACATCAGTGCGAACCATTGCCACATGATGTTCAAAGCCGTTCTTGCAAATAAACTTCATAAGTTTCTGCAAATTGTTCACTTTGGTGACAGCTATACATCCATCCATACCATATGGGTCATTTGTAAGCTCTCCCTTTCCGAGATAACTCTTTATACAGCCGAGCGTATCATCCGTAGAGATGCGGAAGTATGTAAAATCTCCTTCAGTGCATTTTCCATACACAGCACCGAATGTATTAACCTTACCCAAGGTTCTGCCAAGAACACCAAGCGGTCCAAGCTTAAGGTCGTTATTAACAAAACTCTTCGGGAAGTTTCCACAGTGAGTACATACACATTTATTACGGTCTTCAGCAAAGTTGTTATTCCAATCTAGCAATGCAGCCGGTTTGCCTGAAGCAAGACTCAGAGCATACATAGACACCGCTCCGGCGATATCAGTTTCACAAGCACAAGGAATAAGCTTTTCGCCAAGCATACTCATTGTAACGCATGCTGCGCATCCATAGTTCTGCTCAAGAGAATCCCAACACTGAATTGCAGCTGCATCAACCTCATTAGTCTGTATCCATTCTTCTACTGCCAATCCGAACTTAGCCTGTAATGCCAACTTTTCCTGATAAGCCTCTGGTACCTTTGCATAATGGCTTATCTCCTCCATTTTTGCCTTCAAAGCAGATGCTTCATTATCTATTTTTCTTGCATTGAAAAGAATCTCACTGAGGTCTACAGGCACAACAGTTATACCACTTGCCTGGAGAAGTTTCTCACTTGCACGACATGTGTTAAATCCGAGAGGACGTGTACCAATCTGGCCTATACGTGCATGAGTAAGTTTACGTACAACACGGCAGATGGCAGCAAACTTGTTGATATCCTTCATCAGCAGGTCGCTGTGTATAGAATAGGTATGGAATGTTGTGTCTGTAAACGGTATTCCATACTGATACAGGTTGTTACAAACAGATATCTTTCCACAGAAGGCATCACGGCGGCTATCAAGATCAACTTTGTCGTTTTGGTCGTCGCAAGCCTGCACCAGAACAGGTACATGCAACTCTGCGCGACTGATAGCATTGATTATTCCTACTTCAAAGCCAAAGTTAGGCAGAGACACAATTATTCCGTCGATGTCATCACGGTTAGCACGGAACAGCGCAGCACATTTTTTGCCGTCTTCAACCGTCTCCATAGAACCACCGGTAGGAGTGTCCTGCTCATCCAATATAACATAGCCGTATCCGGCTTTATCTAACTCTTCCAACAACGTCTTACGTACATCAACAGCCAACTCTGAGTTGAAATACGCACGGGTACCGATAATCAGTCCAAACGTTTCCTTTCCTGTTTTAGCTTGTTTCTTCATAGTGTTTTCGTCTTTATTATTTATGATTTATTTTCTATTAACAGTATGTATGGCCTCTGTCCAACCAGCATAAAGGCGTTCATGCTCGTCACATGACATGGCTGGGAATATACGGTTGTCAGATGTGCGCAATGCAGCCACCTCATCCATATCCTTCCAAACCTTGCGTGCCAGACCATTCATAATCATAGCTCCCATTGCCGATGCCTCTTCTATATCAGAGCGATTGATGCATGCATCAAGCATGTCTGCCTGAAATTGCATCAAAAGTTGATTCTTTGTAGGTCCTCCGTCCACACGCAGCTCCTTTAAAGTTATTCCGGCTTGTTTTGTCATCAGGTCAATCAAATCTTTTATTTGATAAGCTATTGCCTCCAATGCAGCCCTACAGATATGTCCTTTCTCTGTAGCCAAAGTCATTCCACATATCATAGCCTTTGCCTGAGAGTTCCACCACGGAGCACCGAGACCAGCAAATGCCGGTACCATATAAACTCCTCCGTTATCCGGAACTTCAAGAGCAAACTTCTCTATCTCCGCAGGACTTTCAATAAGATGCAGGTTGTCAGTCATCCATTTGATTGTCGCACCCGTACAATGAATATTTCCTTCAAAAGCATAGAAAATCTTGCCTTTTGCAGCAAAGCCAACTGAAGTTACGAGACCTTCGGGAGCAGCCACAGCGTTTTCACCGATATTCACCATAACAGACGAACCTGTTCCATATGTTGCTTTACCCATACCAGCCTCAAAACACATCTGACCAGCCAAAGCACCATGTGAATCGCCAAGCATACCGGCAATAACAATAGGCTCATCAAAAACTCCCTCTACAGTTGTTTCACCAAATACAGAATCGCAAGGCATAGGTTTTGCCATCATATTGCGTGGTATTGTCAGCAAGTTGAGGAGTTCATCATCCCAGTCTAATGTATGGATATTAAACAACATTGTACGCGACGCATTGGTATAGTCTGTCACATGCTCCTTGCCACCTGTCAGTTTCCACACAAGCCATGTGTCAATCGTACCCATCAGAAGTTCCCCATTATCTGCAGCCTGACGTGCTCCCTGAACATTATCCAATATCCATTTGACACCGCTAGCTGCAAAATATGGGTCAATGAGCAGTCCGCTACGCTCACGAATCAGGTCTGTATATCCACGCTCTCTCAATTCATTGCATATAGCTGCTCCACGCTGACACTGCCAAACCACGGCATTGTATACCGGCTTACCAGTAAAACGGTTCCAAACCACAGCCGTCTCACGCTGGTTTGTAATTGCCAAAGAATAAGATGCTTCGGCATCATCTACAGTCTTAACCACCTCACGTATGGCTTCGACCATATTATTATATATCTCCTCTGCATCATGCTCAACCCATCCCGGCTGAGGATAATATTGCTTATGGGCAACATTCTTACGACAGACCAACTGGCAATGCTCGTTAAAGAGCACTGCCTTTGTGGCTGACGTACTTTGATCAACGGTTATAATATATCTCATTTCAAAACCTTCTATAAGTTACTCAAGGCTTTTACTTCAAAAAGTCTTTAGCTGTAGCATAAATGCCTTCAGCATCTAACTTATAATAATGGAATATCTCCAATGGCTTGCCATGAATAGCGTTTTCGTCAGGAATACCGAGTATACGCATAGGAACAGGGCAATTCTGACTCACTGTTTCTGCAACAATTGCTCCCAAGCCACCATACATGCTATGCTCTTCTACTGTCATTATTCGTCCAGTCTCGCGTGCAGCCTTAACTATAGCCTCAGTATCAGCTGGTTTAAGAGTATGCATGTCGATGACACGAGTGCTTATACCCTCCTCTGCAAGGCGCTTTCCGGCCTGAAGAGCATGCCAAACAGTTTCACCAGTAGCAATAATTGTCAGGTCCTTACCATCCTGAAGCTGTATAGATTTTCCAATCTGATAATCAAAATTATTATCTTCATAAACATCAGGAACAGCATTACGGCCAACGCGAACATAAACAGGATGAGGATAATCTACAAGCTGCTCAACAAGTTTACGTGTCTGTCGTGCATCGCAAGGAAGTACAACTTGCATGCCGGGGAATGTGCGCAGCACAGCAATATCATGCAAACTATGATGAGTGGCGCCCAAAGCTCCATATGCAACGCCACCACTTACGCCCAGGATCTTAACCGGTTGGCCTGAATAAGCCACGTCAACCTTTACCTGCTCAAGACTGCGTGCTACATAAAAGCATGCAGGACCACATACGAACACTTTTTTTCCGCATGAAGCCAAACCGGCAGAAATGCCTACAGCATCCTGCTCTGCAATACCGCACTCAACAAACTGCTCAGGCAATTCTTTTGCAAAGTCAGTCAGAGTAACCGAGCCACGGGCATCGGTCGTTACGGCTACAATATTCTTATCTTTTTTACCAAGTTCAACCAGTGCATCGGTAAAACTTTTACGGCAAGCAACACTTTTTATTTCCATTGTTAACAATTCTTTTTAAGTTCTTCAATACGGTTAGTAATCTCAGCGATAGCTTTCTCATACTCCTCTGCCGTAGGCACGCCATGATGCCATTTCAGCACATTTTCCATGTATGAAACGTGGAAGCCCTTTGTTGTATGAAGCACAACCATGTGAGGCTTTCCGTTGTTATAATCTATCGATTCAAGGCAGTTAACAATAGCCTCAATATCGTTGCCGTCAACATCATATACATCCCATCCGAAAGCCTTCCAGCGCTCGTTAAGAGACTCAAGTTTCATCACATTCTCAGTTGTGTCACTTATCTGCAAGCCGTTTCGGTCTATCATTGCAACAAGATTATCCAACTTATAATTGCTTCCGGCCATGGCTGCCTCATATATTGAGCCTTCGCCCTGCTCGCCGTCGCCCATAAGTACAAATGTACGATAAGGCTTCTTATCCATTTTTGCAGCAATGGCACAACCTACACCAATTGAAAGACCGTGACCTAATGCACCGCTGTTAAACTCTATACCCGGGACTTCAACCGTAGGATGACCTGCCAACACTGACAGATAATCGCCATAAGTGTCGACAAGTTCTTTTGTTATGAAACCTTTTGCCTCGAGCACACAATAAAGTGCTTCCACACAGTGACCCTTGCTCATAATGAAACGGTCGCGCCCTTCCATTTTCGGATTCTCAGGGTTTACGTTCATGACACGCATATACAATGCTGTCAATACATTCAAAGACGAGAGATCGCCGCCGATATGACCGGCTTTGGCTTTATATACGACCTCTAACAAACGTTTTCTGATTTCCTCGCATTTCAATGTCAACTCAGGAATGCTCATTAATTTGTCCATATTTATATTGGTATTATTAAAATATATCTACTTGTAAATGGTTTTCATAATGTAATTACAAATTTAAACATTATTTTTTATAAGCTATTGCAATGTAACAAAAAACAAAGCAGAATAACATAAAACAAGGATGTTTCAACCACCCTAAATATTCGACTGACTTTTCGTCAAATTGTACTATTACGGAACTGTTAAATTTATTCTATTTTCATTTAAAGCTCTCAGAATAGCCATGCTCAAAGCAAATACGACTAAAACATCAAAATTTTACGCAAAGCACTGCTTATCGGTAATTATCTGAAAATCAATGTATTATATAATTCTGTATTTTGCATCAATGACAATACCATCGTCATTAACGGCCTTTTACAAGATAAAAGGTCATATTTTACATAATAAAAGAATGTATTTTGCTATAAAACTCAGCACATTTTAAGTGAAAAACAACTGATTTTTCAAAGTAAAATCAGTGAAAAAGGACGTAAAACTTAATAAAAGCCGCTTTACATTACGGCTTTTATTAAGAAAACACGGAACATTTTTTCTAGAACAGGAAAAAATAATGACAAAACTTTTTACTACTTACGCTATTAACAATTGTCCTATTTACGAACATCCGCATATGACCATTCAACATCAGACGCCCTGAACAGGACAGCCCAATTTATCACAAGATGATGTTGAACAAGTAACCGGAGATAATTATAAATAACGTTATTGTCCCAAAGAAAATGCCGATGAGACGCCATGTCATAACTTTTTTAAGAAGTGTTGCTTCCGGCAAAGACAAGCCCACAACAGCCATCATAAAAGCAAGAGCCGTGCCCACAGGAATGCCTTTTGCCACAAACACCTCAATAACAGGGACTATTCCTGCTGCATTGGCATACATGGGAACTGCAAACAGAACAGAAAGAGGAACAGCAAACCAATTTGTCTCTGACATATACTGTTCAAAAAAGCCTTCTGGTACATAACCATGCATGAAAGCCCCAATGCCAATACCTATTACGACATAAAGCAACACACCCTTAACTATACCTAACGATTCTTTTACTATTATCGGCAAACGCTGCATGAACGGAGTATTGTCTCGTTCCCATGCATTGGAACCGGCGATGGAATTAAGTTGAATCTGCCTTACCCAATCGCTCAGATAACGCTCTAGTCTCATCTTTCCCAAAATGTAACCGCCAATCATTCCAAGTAAAATGCCGCTTATTACATATATGGCAGTTATCCTTATGCCGAATGTTCCGATAAACATTGCTACAGCCACCTCATTTACCAATGGTGAGGTTATAAGATATGCAAAAGTAACTCCCAATGGTATTCCGCCCTTTACGAAGCCTATAAACAATGGTATTGACGAACAGGAACAGAATGGCGTTATTGCACCAAACAGCGAAGCGAAAAAATACTGCAAGCCATATAACTTACGCGAAACCAGATATTCGCGCAGACGCTCTATTGGAAAATATGCATTAATAATGCCCATGATTATACTAATCAGAAGCAACAGCAGCAATATTTTAATCGTATCATAAAAAAAGAAATTAACTGACGATCCCAACGCCGTACCTGCATTAAGACCAAACACATCATACACAAGCCAATCTGCAAAACTTTGTATCATAATATCACATCTTTTATGTTTGTAAAAACACGAACAGAAAATATAAAAAAATACTATTCACACACGCAGCGGGGCAGTTCCGCTTTTTTTATTTCTGTCAGATAAAATCTGGCAAAGGCATTTTTAATCTCGTCGCGCACTCTCCTAAATTCCGTCATAATAAAATTTACGTCACCCGACAATCTTGAAGGATCATCAAAACCGATATGCAACCTCTTGCCCACCCTGCCTTTAAATGCCGGACATGTTGCATCGGCATCGGAACATACTGTTATGACGTAATCCCAATACTCATCAAGATATTCCATCACATTCACAGGAATATGACTACTTATGTCAACTCCGGCCTCTTTCATTACGGCCACAGCTTTCGAGTTTACCTGTTCAGCCGGCTTTGTTCCGGCTGAACGTACATAAAGACTATCGTCAAACGACTGCAAGAAACCATGCGCAATTTGACTCCGGCAACTGTTTCCGGTACACAATATCAAAATTTTCATATCAAATTATACATCATCAAGCCATAATATATTCCGACAAATATAAACACGACTGCAACTATACGGCTGAACCATTTCTGAAAGACTTGCATTTTATTGTAGAATTTTCCTATTCCGGACACACTATAGGCTAATACCCATGCCGCCAGCATGACCGGCAAGCCTGTAGCCAGGGCATAGACAACGGGCAGGAAATAGCCCTCACCTTCCATAGCAGCCATAGGAATAAGCATACCAAAATAAAACAGTCCGCTTGTAGGACAAAATGCCATAGCAAATAATATCCCAAGAAGGAGGCTGCCACATGCTCCTTTCAGCCTTTCAGTCCTTTCCGAGGCACTGAAGCCAAATTTCGGCAAATGAAGTTTGTCGCTAAAAAGCATAAACAAGCCGATTAGAACCAATGCTGGAGCAAGAAGCAGCTCGCCCCACTCGCTAACACCTTTTTGTATAAAAAACATGTCGGCTCCACGCCTAAGCAACACTATAAGTATTGCGCCAAGGACGGAATACGCAATCATACGGCCGGCTGTGTATAACAAACCATTCAAGAATATGCGATTACGGCTGTCAAGATTTTTACTGATAAAACCTATTGCAGTAATATTGGTTGCAAGAGGGCAAGGACTTACAGCTGTAAGCAGCCCAAGCAAAAATGCTGTAACAACAGGTATCTCGCTGCTATCAAGCAAGCTTTGCAAGTATTCCATACGTAAATACTATTTCAACAACTGATTAATCTTTTTCTTAAGCTCGGTTTTAAATTGTGCCGTATTATTTCTGGCATACTTAAAACCCATACGTGTCAGGTCATTCCTTTTTTCTTTTCCGTTATTCCATCCGTTTACATATAACGAAGACCAGCTGACACGATATTTATCGGCTATCTTTTCGCCTTGAGGTGTAGAAATATCAACCTCTTTGAAACGCACCTTGCCGCTCTTGACAAACTTGGCAAAATCGTTATACACAACTTCTTTGGTGTATTTTTCAATAGCTCTACATGTCGGACATCGCTGTTTGCCATGAAAATAAATAACCTCAACATACTTGCCGGTTTGTGCAAAAGCCCATCCTGTAGACAAGAACATGCACAATAATGAAAGCAACACGAATTTCTTCATAGTTTCAATATTCTTATTTTGTCAAAATTGTGCGTATCTCATCTTTAGTTATACGTCCTTTGGCTACAACTTTTCCATCAACAACCAAAGCAGGAAGACTCATGACGTTATATTCCATTATTTTCATCAAATCCTCCTCTTTCACTAAATCAGCTTTTAAGCCTAACTCATTAACAACCTGCTCTACCGCAGAATAAAGTGCCCTACAATTTGCACATCCAGTACCTAAAACTTTAATTTCCATTTTACAATATTTATTAGTTAAACGTTATTCGCAAAACAACGAACATAAGACATAAAAAGAGAAGGTTGTCAGTCGCAACACCCTCCTGCTTTACATATGCATTGCCCAAAGAAGTCTGAGAATAAGGCTTTAGCCAAATTCCAATTCTCATTATTAATACAATATTTCACTTTAGGAGCCTCTACCTCACCCTGTATCAGACCGGCATCTTTAAGTTCCTTTAGATGCTGAGAAACAGTAGCCTTTGCAATAGGAAGCTCTTCATTAATGTCACCAAAATAGCAAGTTTTTTGCTTTGCCAAGAAATTCATTATGGCAATACGTGCCGGATGGCCCAATGCTTTTGCAAATCTGGCAAGCCTTTCCTGCTTTATTGTATAATCCCTTTTTTCATCCATATAATCAAATGTTGTTCGCAAATATACGAACATATTTTTAAATCAACAAATATTATTATATTTTTTTGACCAAATGGCTTTAAAAAAGAATAATGACGGAAAGCAGAACAAAGTCTATATTCCCCGCCATTATTCTTTTCTGGCACATTCAGAATAAAACTATCTAAATATGCACGAAAGTTTATATTCCTATCTGTTCTTATTTTTAATATACCAAGTATGCGTAAACAGCAGATACATCAGCATGGCCATACACAATATTGTCAATGCCACAATGTACATAGCACTAATGTCATTATAGAAAAAATAATATCCCAAAAATATTCCTAAAGAAATACCAAATTCCCATGACAAGAAAAACGTGCTTTGCGACGTTCCACGCTGACAATGAAGGCTTAACTTCAGAAAGAACAAAAGAAAACGTGCTCCAATTATGCCAATTCCACATCCCAACAATGTTGGTGAAATTAAATTAATCGCATTCCTGTCACCCGAAAAATACATCAGGCACGCTGCCATCATCAGCAATATTCCAGTGACAACCTCACTCTTTAATTCTGCATTTACGAACACAAAACGCTGCGACAACATAGCAAGAATAAATCCCGCCATCAGCATGGCGTAAAAAGTGGCCGTATGTTCTGCGGACAGAAACAACCCTACGACAACGGCAACCAATGAAAGATTTAGAAACAGCCATTTGCCTTGAGGAAGAAAGAATCTATCTAATGAAACCTTACATATCACATCTTCAGGTGCTCTGAACGGAAACTTCACCGATAATATCAAAAACGTTGACAATAAGCACAATACAGCAGAAATTAAAGTAATAGTGCTAACGCTCAACATTGGCATGAGTAATATCGACATTAATGGTCCAACAGATAATGCCAATCTGGAAAACCAAGCAGAAGAATGATTTGCTTCTGTACGTTGGAAAGACTCGCATGTATCAATTATTAATGTACTGGACAATACCATCTGAGCTAAGCCAAAGGCGGCTCCCTGAATAAACCGAAGCACAGGAATCAGTATGTATCCCTCTATCTGAAATACATGCCCACGCTGCATGTAGTAAAGTGCGCAAAAACATATGACCAATACCCAAATTGATCTGATACATACAAGATTTCTGCGATACTTCTGCACAAGATAGGAACAAAAAAAGCCAAGAGAAAAAACTCCCAGGCCAAATATTCCTAATGATACAGCTACTACACCAGGCGAAAATCCGGCATCCTTTATCATCCATATTGGCAATAAGGGTATTTGGATATAAACGGCAACTGTCAATAACAAATTGGCTACCGCCATTAGCCAAAAATCCTTATGCCAAAGCTTTACATGTACTGGAGTATTTTGTGTGTACATTAATAAGATTCGTTTTCATTCGGGAAGGAGCAATCTTTCACGTCAGTGATGTATTGTCCTATTGCATCTGTCATGATGCTATTAAGATCTGCATATCTACGTAAGAAACGAGGATTAAATCCTTTTGTTTTACCTAACATGTCATCAACAACAAGAATCTGACCGTCAGTGCCATTTCCTGCACCAATACCAATTGTAGGTATATGAATTTCCTTTGAAACTTCTGTAGCTAAAACAGATGGAACCTTTTCAAGGACCAAGGCAAAACACCCTGCCTCAGAAAGCAACTTGGCATCTGAAAGCAATTTATTAGCCTCTGCATCATCTTTAGCACGTACAGCATAAGTGCCAAACTTGTTGATGCTCTGTGGTGTCAGACCGAGATGGCCCATTACAGGAATTCCAGCATCAAGTATACCTTTTATCGTGTCTATAATTTCAGCACCACCTTCAAGCTTTAAAGCATCGCATCCGCTTTCCTTCATTATGCGGATAGCATTCTTTATGCCTTCCTTGCGGTCAACCTGATAACTGCCGAACGGCATGTCACATACAACTAAAGCACGACTAACTCCGCGTACAACAGATTTTGCATGATAAATCATCTGATCTATTGTTATAGGCAACGTAGTTCCGTTACCAGCCATAACATTTGAAGCTGAGTCACCAATCAATATTCCATCAATACCGGCTCCGTCTACAATGCTTGCTGTCGTAAAATCATAAGATGTCAGCATAGATATTTTTTCTCCACGCTGCTTCATCTCAATAAAACGATGGGTTGTTACCTTACGGGTGTCGTTAACCAAATATCCTGTCATATTTATCTTTTATTTGATATGTTTTGAGTATTTACAATTAAACCCCTATCTTAAAATTGGCTGCAAAATTAATGCTTTTAAATTAAGTTACACAATATTTTGCATAAATTTTGATAATTAAGCCCTTTGAAATCAGATATGACATAATCGGAATATGGAGAAATCGACTCTTTTGTATTTGTTGTAGCCAATCCGACAACCATCATTTGTGCGGCCCTTCCCGATTTCAATCCGTTAAAACTATCTTCAAAAACAACACATTCATCATGTGACAGACCAAAGTGTTTTGCACCTTTTAAATAACAATCAGGATCTGGCTTGCTTCTCTCAAAATCCTCAGAAGTAAGTATAATATCAAATAATGATTTAAATTCTGGTCTTGACTCATACACTGAATTCATTTTCATTATATTAGAACTGGTAACTACCGCTGTCTTTATATTATTCTCCTTAAGATCCTTGATAAAATCAATAAATCCGTCTACATACTCGAACTTCATTGTATGCTCAAATTCATCGAGTCGCTTTACTATTTCAGACTGTTCTTTCTCCATTCCTGCAAAATACTTATCAAATATTTGCACAAGAGTTTGTCCTTTGATGGTATATTCCAATCCTGGTTTATCCGGATGATATAAACGGCACTGATTACCCCAGAAAACAGTATACTGGTCCTCTGTATTAAAGACAACACCATCTAAATCAAAAAGTGCTGCACGAATATGTTTACTTGCCATAACTAATATAATTTTTACGGCTGCAAAATTAATCAATTTATAAAATAAAACAGAAATTATTTGTGGTTTTCCTTGGTTTGATTTAATTTTGCAATTAAATAGTGATAAAATGAGAAGATTAATAATTTCCTTATGCTTTGTTTTTTCCGTATTATCAATAATTTGTTCATGCGGAGGCACATCTAGTTCTAATAAGAGTGGAACGGACAGCATCATGTTTGACAGTATCAAAATGGATTCTACCGTATTTCTTACAGAAGATACGGCAGGTCCACGATGCCATATCAGTTTATGTCTCACTTATGCAAAAGGGAAAAACGCTGAATATATAAACGATTCTATTATAAGATCTGGAGTATTGTGTCCTGACTACTTTTCTATAACACCACAGAAAATATCTGTACCTGAAGCTGCAGACTCTTTTATAACAAGGTATCTGAATGATTATAAGGTTGATTATGGTAGTTTATATAAAGCAGACAAGACTCATGGCAGTTCATACAATTGTGAATATATTGTCAAAACATATGTCAGCCAAGAAGCTGAAGATTACTATACCTATATAGCAAACATTTATAGTTATGGTGGCGGTGCTCATGGGAGTTCTGTTATAATAACAAAGAACATAGATAAAAAAAGCGGTAAAATTGTTTCATTAAAAGACCTTTTTGTACCTGGTTATGAAATTGAGCTGAATGATTTGATTGTAAAAAATCTATGTAAGACATATAATGTGAAAAATTTGAATGAACTTAACGAAAAAAGCATCTTTATGGGTATAGATGTTTACCCTTCAGATAATTTTATAATTAATGATGATGGAATAACTTTCATTTATTCGCCTGACGAAATTGCATATCATGCAGCAGGAGAAATTAGAGTTGATATTAGTAATTCTGAATTGGAAAATCTTTTTAAGAAGAAATAATGCCTAATGGAGACAATATTAAAATATTTCAGAAAACTTACAGATGCTCAAAAGCAGCAGTTTGAAGCATTGTATGATTTATATCACGACTGGAACAATAAAATAAATGTTATATCAAGAAAAGACATTGATTCTTTATATGAACATCATGTTTTACATTCCCTGGCAATAGCTAATGCGATAAAATTCAGACCTGGAACAAAAGTATTAGATTTTGGTACCGGAGGCGGATTTCCTGGTATTCCTCTTGCAATAATGTTTCCTGAAACTCAATTCAAATTAATAGACGGTACAGGTAAAAAAATATTAGTTGTAAATGAAGTCTCGAAAGCTATCGGGCTGAAGAACTGTGAAGCTGAACAAATAAGAGGTGAAAACGAGCAGGGTAAATATGATTTTGTCGTTAGCAGGGCTGTAATGCAATTGCCTGATTTAATACGCATAATAAAGAAAAATATAAGTAATAATCACCGCAATTCTATGCCCAATGGCATATTCTGCCTCAAAGGAGGAGACGTCTCTAATGAAATAAGCAAGTTTAAGCATATTGCAGAAGTTACAGATATAAGCAAAATGTTTAATGAAGAATGGTTTAAGAATAAATATCTTATTTACGTTCCACTTTAAGTTATATTAAATGCAATGCTGAACATACAAAGAATCGTATGTAACATGTTTCAAGAAAACTGTTACATTGTAAGCGATGACACCAA
Source organism: Xylanibacter sp. (assembly GCF_057607445.1). NCBI lineage: Bacteria > Pseudomonadati > Bacteroidota > Bacteroidia > Bacteroidales > Prevotellaceae > Xylanibacter > Xylanibacter sp. Next base: position 107,592 of record NZ_DBLZAX010000008.1, read on the forward strand.
AGAATGTGTTATCATTGATTGTGGTGCTTTTTATGAAGAAGAGAAAAAGGAAATTACAAATTATATAAGAGACAACCAACTCATTCCAAAACATCTGCTTTGTACACATGCACATATTGATCATAATTTTGGGAATTATGCTATATGTAAAGAATTTGGGCTTAAACCGGAAGTATGCATTAATGATAAAATATTGATGCATAAATTAAAAGAACAAGCCTATACTTTTATCGGATTAACTTACAACGAAGAAATCCCTGAAGTTGAAAAATATTTAAAAGAAGCAGATACAATTTCATTTGGTACACATTGTTTCAGCATACTGCAAACCCCAGGCCATACGCCCGGTTCCGTATTGTTTTATTGTAAAGATGAATCTATAGCATTTTCTGGAGATACCTTATTTAGAATGAGTATAGGCAGGACAGACTTTGAATTTGGTAGTTATAATGAAATAATAAATAGTTTAAAGAAAATTGCCTCGTCTCTCCCTGCAGAAACAATAATACTTCCTGGGCATGGCGACAAGACAACACTCAAAGACGAGATAACATATAACCCATATTTTAAATAAATATTTAAACAACGTAATGACAATTAAACCGGAAAAGATTATATTAGGCATAGACCCCGGAACAAATATAATGGGATATGGGTTGCTCAAAGTTAATGGCAACAAAGCTTCTATGATGGCTATGGGTGTCATAGATATGAGAAAAATTCATGACCCATATCTAAGACTAGGACGCATCTTCGACCGAGTGAGTAGTCTTATAAAAGAATTTTTACCTGACGAAATGGCGATTGAAGCACCTTTTTTCGGTAAAAACATACAATCGATGCTCAAACTTGGCAGAGCACAAGGGGTTGCTATTGCAGCAGCGATACACTACGATATTCCAATACACGAATATGCCCCATTAAAAATTAAAATGGCAATAACAGGACAAGGCCTTGCCTCAAAAGAACAAGTTGCCGGTATGCTCAAACGTTTATTAAATATAAAAGAAGAAGAATTGACCCCATTTATGGATGCAACAGATGCATTGGCTGCTGCATATTGTCATTTCCTGCAGTCTAACGCCCCAACTACAAGCCATACATATAGAAGTTGGAAAGATTTTATAAATAAGAATAAAGAAAAAATACATGCCTAAAAGAAAAGATTTACTTTTCTCAGAAGCAAATATAATAAAAGAAATAGTAAACACACGGTTAAATTCAGTAAACCACATTTGTCCTTTTTAGAAAGAAGATTAAACTGCTTATCAATGTCGATAAATTAAGATTCTAACAATTCTAAAACAATATCAGTGGTAAGCTTTTTCTAATTCGCATCTCAAAATCAATAATCTATTTCAGCCGATATTTCAACATGCAGATTATCATAGTTGCAATAATACTCATCTCCGGCATCGTATATATTGGTATAAAAATATATCGAACATTTACACACAATAATGGTCCATGTACAGGATGTCCTCTTAGTGATGCATGTTCAAAAGGAAAAAAGAAAGACAATTGTAAATCTCCGAAAAATCAAATAACATAAAATATTAGACTATAATTTTAAGTTTTTAAATTCTAGAAAACATTATATATAATTTCGATGAGATATGGAATAATTGAAATTATGCAATAAATTATATCCTAACAAAACGATACCGCACACGTTTTTTATTATAAAATAGATAGTATCTTAATGATAGCAAAATTGAGACTTGCCACAAATTAAATGACAAGTCTCAATCCTTTGTTCATCATAATATAATTGTCAAATATTATTTTTCAGTATCAGGAGTCTTCGAGGCGACCCTTTTTGTTGATGTTCTCTTTGCTGCTGGTTTTGCAGATTTTGCCTTTTCCATCTTCACCTTTAATTTTTCTTCAGCAGCCTGCATCTTTTCAACTTTGGCTTTTAGGCGTACAATTTCTTTATCCTTCATTTCGATTTCATCACCTTGATTCTTTATGGTTGTAAGTAAAGAATTAAGTTCTTCATTGTCAATCTCCTCTGGATAAAGTGTATTCACACGATTCATGAAATCACCTAATATATTCATGTAATTTGTAAAGGCATCAAAAGGAGAACTGTAGATACCTCTATCTAAACCAACATTTGATGGTTTGGTTGTCATAAATCGGAAATTATTGCTTGCCTGTAAGTAATCCCAATCCTGGTTAATGCGCGGATCATTTGCAATCCTGACACGATCTGCAACACTATATAATTTGTTAAATGCTTCTCTTTGCATCGGATTTCCGAGCCAGCAACTTACGTCACGCTCCTCGTCTACCCAAGATAAAGTGTCGGGAACATCCAAATCGCCAACACTATTCATCTTTAAACAAATTTCTGTCGGTGTAGAGAAATTGATGCCTCTAGCTTTTGCACATGCTGGCAATGCTTTTATAAACTCAAGTATATTTGAAGATAATGGTTGAGCAATTCCTATAGCAGAAAGCTCCATAAAAATATTAATTATTTGTTCATTTTCCGGAAGAGATGCAATTCGGTCCATATAATTGTCAGCAAACAAAGGATACCCATCCCATTCACTGTTATTAAAACGTAAACTTACATCATCACTAAGTTCAATATCTCTTAATAACAGTTTAAGATTTGGAGCCATCGGACAATTATAAACATAATGTGGAGACTTCCATCCCAAAACATGTTTTGCACCTTCAGTAAGCATTCCCTTGAATCCCATCGCTGCCGCTTGTGCACCAATAGAATCTGTATAAATCAGAGAAGAGTTACGCAACACTGTAGGTTTCTTACCAAAATATTCCTGCATTTTTGCAGCCTGTTTCTTAACATCATCTGCAAATGTCTCTTCGTTGACAAGAGAAGACAAACCATGCGAATATGGTTCTGCGAGAAATTCTACACACCCAGTGTCATTTAATTCTTGCAATTTGGTTATTACCTGAGGAGCATGCATCTCCAACTGCTCTAAACCTACGCCAGAAATAGAAAATGCAAGTTTAAAATATTTTCCATTATCACGAATCATTTCTTGAAATGCATTTAATGCAGGCATATATGAGCGCTCCGCGATATCACTTATACTACGCTCATTTTCAAAATCATCATAATAATAATGGTCAGTTCCTATATCAAAGAAACGATAACGTTTTAAATGAATAATTTGATGTATTTCAAAATATAGGCATATTGTTTTCATAGCAAAAGTCTTTTTTATTTGTATTTGTCTTAAATATTATTTGTTGTATATGATTATCTGTACCCTAAAGTACGTTCATAAAGTTCACGTATCCATAAACCAACTTTCTCCCACGTAATTTCGTCAACTTCACGCTTACCCTCACTTTGCAGATATTTAAACAGGCTTTCATTGTGGCAGATTGAATAAATTGAATCTGCAAGTGCATGGATATCCCAATAATCAACTTTAATACAATTGGTCAGTATTTCAGCACATCCACTTTGCTTTGATATAATAGTTGGAGTACCGCATTGCATGGCCTCCAGCGGAGATATTCCAAAGGGTTCACTAACAGACGGCATTACATATACATCAGAATCTTTAAGGCATTCATAAACTTGCTTGCCACGCATAAAACCGGGAAAATGGAAACGGTCAGCAATACCACGTTCAGCTGCAAGATATATCATTGCATCCAACATGTCACCACTTCCAGCCATGCAAAAACGCACATTTCTTGTACGATGTAATACCATATTTGCAGCTTCAACAAAATACTCAGGTCCTTTTTGCATTGTTATTCGTCCCAAGAAAGTCACAACTTTTTCCTTATTCGTATGATCTGGACGCGGGATATCTTGTAATTCCTGACGCAATGGATATACAGCATTATGTACAGTAAAGCATTTACGTGGGTCTTGATGATACTGATTAATCACCGTTTGACGTGTGAGTTCACTAACACACATTATACAATCAGCATTATCCATACCATCTTTCTCTATAGAATAAACAGTAGGATTCACCTTGCCACGGCTACGGTCAAAATCCGTTGCATGAACATGTATACACAAAGGCTTTCCACTAATCTTTTTTGCATGTATTCCAGCCGGATATGTAAGCCAATCATGTGCATGTATAATATCAAACTCCTGTTGACGTGCAACGACGCCAGCAACAATTGAATAATTGTTTATTTCACTATGAAGATTGTCTTGATATTTACCGGAAAATTCAATACAACCAAGGTCATTTACCAACATGTAATTGAAATCAGCATATATGTGATCCCGCATTTTGTAGTACAAATCCGGATCCATTATATTACCGACACGTTCTTTCACATAATCATAATTTACATCACGATAAACTACAGGAACGGCATTCATTGCAATAACATTCAAGAAGCTGCGATCTTCATCACCCCATGGTTTAGGAAGACAAAATGTTATTTCAACGTCTCCCTGAGCAGCCAAACCTTTAGTTATACCATAACTTGCAGTTCCAAGACCTCCCAAAATATGAGGAGGATATTCCCAACCAAACATTAAAACTTTCATTATAGTCCCTCCTCGATTATTTTACATATGAATATTTTTCCAAAAGATTTAAAGTACGAAGAATTTCAGCGACATTCATAGCATAAGATATCGCTCCTCTAGCCTTGAATGGCGGATTACCATCGAATAGTTCCGGAATAGTTCCTAGACAATTAATAATCATCTCATCCTCGTATCCAACCATCTGCCTTTCAATAAAACTTAATCTTGTACGTTTATATAGTTTTAGACAAGCCTCCATATAGAATCCGCCAAGCCAAGGCCATGCAGGACCTTGATAATAAGAGTAATCACGATTTGCTCCTGAACATACAGGACTATAACCTCCGCTCTTAGGTGAAAGCGAACGTAATCCTTTAGGAGTTAACAATTCACGTGTACAAATATCCAAAACACTTTTTTTCTGTTCTGGTGATAAAGGAGAATAATCAAAAGCAACCGGGAATATCATGTTCGGGCGCACACTCCAATCCATCATATTGCCATCCACATAATCAAACAGATATCCATAATCATTCAAGAATGTCCTTACGAATGATTGTTTACATGATTCTGCCAAGTCTTCCCATTGGTTAGCTTTTGTCTCATTGTTATTCTGCTTTGCTAATTTAGCTCCAAACTTAAGTGCATTAAACCATAGAGCATTAAATTCCACTATATAACCAGATCTTGGTACAACCGGCTTACCATTAACAATAGAGTTCATCCATGTTATCGGCTTATCATGGCCATTTGCATAAAGAAGACCATTAGTGTCGAGACGCAAATTTGGATGTTTGCCGTCTATGATATAACATATAATATCACTTATCAACTTACCATACATGCTTATGCATTTTTCGTCACCGGCAGACTTTGCATATTGCTGTATAGCCCAAATTGCCCATAACATAACATCCGGCTGATCTATCTCCGTAATTTTAACTGTAAGTGGCTTGTTTTGCATAAACTCTCTCAACCCCTTTTCTGCCGTTTTCATAACAAGTTCAAAATAATCTTGCTCGTCTATTGAAAGGGTTAGTCCAGGAAGAGATATAAATGCATCACGAGCTCGGCATTTAAACCACGGATATCCAGCAAGAAGATACCTCTCTGTCTTATTGGCACTATTATGAAACTGATGGGCCGCATTCACTAAACAATGGAAAAAATTGTCACGCGGAGAACGGTCATCTACTTCTTTGTCAAAAAGGTGCTTCATTGTACTTGTTTTAATTTCAGAAGTTGAAGCTGCAAATACAATACTTTCACCTTTCTTTATGTTCATCTCAAAATATCCGGGGACATATAGGTCTTCAACATAAGAATAGCCGCGTTCTTGCTCTTTCGGATATTCGATGCCACGATACCAATCAGGGACAAAAACAAATTCATTTGCCTTGCTAAACTGCATATATAGATCAGGATAACCTGCATACATACAAGTTTTAATACCATTGTCAACCATCTGAAAGTCGCGGCTGGCTGTATTGTTCTCATGCGTGCATTGGTTAACACTTCTAAATGCCATGAAAGGCTTGAATCTTAAGGTTGTTTCACTATGTGCATCCAACAATGTATAACGTATCAATATACGATGCTCGTAATGCTGAAAAACAACTTCTTTTTTCAAGAGAACTCCTCCAACACGATAAATTGTTGTAGGCACTTTTTCACAATAAAATTCACGAATGTATTTATGCCCTTTTGGACTAAAGTTATTACCTTGATACTTATGCAGTCCTAAATTGAACTCAGCACCATGCTGAACCACAGTAACGTCTAACGATGAAAGCAAAACATGATTATCATCATCTAATTCCGGAACAGGAACAACAAGTAAACCATGATACTTACGAGTGTTACAATCCACAATTGTAGAACATGAATAAGCCCCTGAACGGTTTGTACGCAACAACTCTCTTGAAAGAGATTCTTCAAGATTAGTCATAAGAGCTTTTTCGAATCGAAGATAACTCATAGTTGTATATATATAAGATTTAAAGTTTGCATTTCTTAAATCATTTTGAGACCAATTGATCCTATCATCTCAAAAGACAGTTCAAAAGTACTAAAATTATTTTTAAAACAAGAACAAATTCTATTTTTTTTAATTGAATAAGCCTACTTATAAACAATTTATCATTAAGGATTCTATTTTATAGGCGTATTCTAATAAAATCCATCTGTGATTAACAGATTTCACGCCAACTTTACTTTCAAAATTGAGTAAAGTTATTAAATATAAAAGTAATTTTATGTACCATTTAAATATATACTACGGAGATATAAACCGCATCTTATATGCATAAAATTACATTATTGTAAAAACTATTCTTTACAGAAGATTGTCTTCACAAAGACAGCATTATATTTTTGACAATATTCTTCTTACAAATATTTTCAAAACTTATTAAATTAGCAGGCCTCAAGAGCTGATAATACCACAAATATTTAAAATATCTTTTATTTCTACCCATTTTAGATAGAAATAAAAGACATTTAACCTAATACTATATTAGAACGTACTCGACTTAATGTTTCGGGAGTCATCTGCAAATAGCTTGCAATATAAACCAATGGGGCACGAAGTGTTACTTGCGTAGCCAGTTTACACATTTTGCGATATCTGTCTTGCGCAGTTTCAAACCTAAGTAAATCTGCATGTATCTGTGAGAGGATTAATGACTCCTCCAATATTTTCCTGTACAATATTTGTATATTCACATTATGCAGAGCAACTTCCTCCAAACGCGCTTTTGGTAAAGCATATATCAATACAGGCTCCAAAGCCTCCACTTGCAGACTCGTAGGTTCTTCTTTAAAAAGGCTTTCTATACACATAACGATATTGCCCTCAACAGCCATATGCTCTGTAACTTCTTTACCTTTTTTAAAATAGAATTGCCTGACAAGCCCCTTCTCTATATAGTAAATGTGCTTACATATCTCGCCCTCACTTAGAATCATCTGCCCCTTTGCAAATTTCATCGGCACAAGGATATTCTCTAATATGTCTAGCTCATCATGAGTCATCGTACTATATTTACGCGCAAGCTCACGTGCTATGTCCCGTGTTGTTTTCAATACTTCCTTCATTGTGTCCTCCTTCTTCTTGATTAAGATTAATCCAATTTCAATACTGCAAGAAAAGCCTTCTGAGGTACTTCGACATTACCGATTTGCTTCATTCTCTTCTTTCCTTTCTTCTGCTTTTCAAGAAGTTTACGCTTACGGCTGACATCTCCTCCATAACACTTTGCTGTTACGTCTTTTCTGACACATTTAATTGTTTCTCTTGCTATTATTTTTGCTCCGATAGCAGCCTGAATTGCAATATCAAATTGCTGACGCGGAATCAGCTCCTTCAACTTTTCACACATACGTCGCCCAAAGGTTGCAGCATTATCCTGATGAGTTAAAGTAGACAAGGCGTCTACAGGTTCACCATTCAACAATATGTCAAGTTTGGCAAGTTTTGAAGGACGGAAGCAGTCAACATGATAATCAAAAGACGCATAACCCTTTGATACACTTTTTAATTTATCATAAAAGTCAATGACGATTTCGCCCAAAGGAATCATAAAATGAAGTTCAACTCTATTGCCACTAACATATTCTTGATTTATGAGCTCACCTCGCTTGTCAAGACACAATTTCATTATCGGGCCAATGAAATTAGAACTTGTTATTATTGAGGCTCTGATATATGGTTCCTCTATATGGTCTATCAATGTACTGTCAGGTAGTCCTGACGGATTATGTACTTCTTTAACATTGCCGTGCTTATCATAAACCATATATGAAACGTTCGGCACTGTTGTTATCACGTCCATATCAAACTCACGGTCAAGACGCTCCTGAACTATCTCCATATGAAGAAGTCCCAAGAAGCCGCATCTGAAGCCGAAGCCTAACGCTACAGACGATTCCGGTGAGAAAGTCAAAGACGCATCATTAAGCTGCAACTTCTCTAATGATGCTCTCAAATTTTCATAATCCGACGGGTCTATAGGATAAACGCCAGCAAACACCATTGGTTTCACTTCCTGGAATCCAGAGATAGCTTTCTCACATGGACGTGCCACATGCGTAATAGTATCACCGACCTTAACCTCCTTACTGTCTTTTATACCGCTGATAATGTATCCGACATCTCCAGTTGACAGCCTTTGTCGCGGAATCATATCCATTTTTAATACGCCAACTTCGTCAGCAGTATACTCCATTCCAGTATTGTAAAACTTAACTTTATCACCTTTTGCTATACTGCCATTTTCAATCTTGAAATAAGCAATAATTCCCCTGAAAGAATTGAATACAGAATCAAAAATAAGAGCCTGTAGAGGGGCATCAGGATTACCTGACGGATGATGAATACGTTCTACAACTGCATTAAGAATTTCCGGAATACCTTCACCGGTTTTTCCTGACGCACGAATTATTTCCGTTCTGTCACAACCCAACAAGTCTACAATTTCATCTTCAACTTCGTCGGGCATAGCAGAAGGCATATCTATTTTGTTTATAACAGGAATAATTTCCAAATCATGCTCTAACGCCATGTAAAGGTTACTGATAGTTTGAGCCTGAACACCCTGAGTTGCATCAACAACCAGCAAGGCTCCTTCACATGCAGCTATACTACGTGAAACTTCATAAGAGAAATCGACATGCCCCGGAGTGTCAATAAGATTAAGTATGTATTTTTCTCCGTTCAACTCATACTCCATTTGTATTGCATGGCTTTTGATTGTTATTCCACGTTCACGCTCCAAATCCATATCATCAAGCATCTGACCTTCTGTTATCTGAATGGTTTTTGTATACTCAAGAAGTCGGTCAGCTATAGTTGATTTTCCGTGGTCAATATGTGCGATTATACAGAAGTTTCTTATTTCGTTCATCAGTAATTTATTTTTGGAACGCAAATATACAAAAAAATGCATTTCGTTCCTAATAAATTAGCCGTTTTTATGAATAAAATAAAAAAAACAATATACATTGGTTCTTATCAAAAGATATTAATTACTTTTGCAAACAAAATAAAGAGGATTTATGAAAAAGTATTTGTTTATTCCATTTGTTGCCGTCTTTCTGGCCTCATGCCATGAAAGCCTCGAGGAAAGGGCCGAACGTGAAGCCAAAGAGTTTACAAAAAAGAATTGTCCCATGAAAGTATCTGAATATGTCACAAACGATAGTATGACATACGAAAAAGACTCCCGCACGATACACTATTATTACTCAATAAAGGGCAAGGCTGATACAACTGCATTAGACAAGAAGCAGGCGAAAGCAGAGCTGATAAAAGGAATAAAAGATGCGACAGGAATACGCAACTACAAAGAAAACGGTTTCAACTTTGCATACACTTACTATTCAACGAAGAACAAAGGCCAAATACTATTGGATGTAAAAATCACTCCAAAAGAATACAATACCAAATAGAATCAAACCTGATATATAATTTTGCCGTTAACCCAAGTTCTAAGTACATTTGGATTAACGGCAAAAAATTTGACTATTTATTACTTATAAAGTTCATCAATAGCCCTACAAAGCTGATCAGGACAACTTGTCGCCTTGTAGCCACAACGTATTCCGTCTAACCGCGCTTTAACATCGTTGACATTCATCCCTCTTACCAAGGAACATATTCCCTGTAAGTTTCCGTTGCAGCCGCCTTCAAAGCTAACGTCTACTATGCAGTCATTATCATCAACCTTTAGATTAATCATCTGGCTGCAAGTACCTGAAGTCTTATAAGATATACTTTTCATTATTACAAAAAGTCAAGGAATGATTATTCCGGTTTCATGTTTGTATAAACGTTCTGAACATCGTCATCATCCTCAAGCAGCTCAACCATCTTATCGATAGTTTCACGCTCTTCCGGTGTAACGTCTTTCAGGTCGTTAGGTATGCGTGTAAACTCAGCACCGGTAACTTCAAAGCCGTTCTCTTCAAGGTGTTTCTGAATTTCACCGAAACATTTCGGATCGCCATAGATGGTTATCTCACCTGATTCCTCATCTGTGTCGTATTCGTCATCAACACCATAATCGATAAGATCAAGTATCAGCTCATCCATTTCAACACCATCCTTTTTCTTGAATGTGAACACACATTTATGATCAAAAAGGAAAGACAGACTTCCCATTGTGCCGAGGTTGCCGCTGAATTTATTAAATATAGCTCTTACGTTTCCTACCGTTCGTGTTGTGTTGTCAGTGGCAGCATCAACAAATATGGCTATTCCGTGAGGACCATATCCCTCATATGTAACCTCCTTATAATCACTCTGATCCTTACCCATAGCGTTTTTGATTGCACGCTTAACATTCTCAAGCGGCATATTCTCACGCTTAGCGTTAAGAATGATAGAACGAAGATGAGGATTGTTGTCCGGATCCGGTCCACCTGCTTTCACAGCTATAGCTATCTGCTTACCAATTTTTGTAAATGTTCTGGCCATGTGGCCCCATCTCTTTAATTTCGTAGCTTTACGATACTCAAACGCTCTTCCCATTATATCTATATTTTAATATTCAACAAAAGTTTTATCTAAGTTCGGCTTTAAGCTCTTTCTTCAAGTTAGCTATAATCTTTGTCATTATAGCATCTATCTGCTTGTCGTTCAATGTCTTGCTTTCATCTTGCAGGATAAAGTTGACGGCATAGCTCTTTTTGCCTTCCGGAAGATTCTTACCTTCATAAACATCGAAAAGGTCAACTTCCTTAAGGAATTTCTTTTCAGACTGATATGCAATACGCTCAATTGCTTCAAACTTTACATCCTTATCGAGCAACAAAGCCAGATCACGGCTCACAGCAGGATATTTGCTTATCTCGCGGAAGCTTATTGTCGATTTTCTTACAGCCTTTGTAACAGCAGTCCAATTGATATCTGCATAATAAACCTCGTTCTCTATGCCCATAGCCTTTTGCAGCTTCTTGCATATAATGCCTAACTCTGCCAGAAGTTTGCCTCCACGATTCATGACAGAAAGTCCCTTATGGTAAATATTATTAGAACTCTCCTTGAAAACAACGCTTCCCAATGGCAAACCAATACGGCGGAATATATTCAACACATGAGCTTTAAGTTCAAAGAACGAAGAATCTTCATCTGCATGAATCCAGCTTCCTGATATTCGCTTACCTGTTATCCATAGTCCAAGATGTGTTTCTTCCTTATAAGCCTGCATTGGATTGTCATTGTTCTTCTTTTCGGGAGAATAATGATAAACATTGCCGAACTCGAAGAATTTAAGATCAGGATTCTTTCTGTTTGCATTGTATGCTATGCTCTCCAAGCCGCCGAAAAGTAATGTTCCTCTTAAAACATTCAGGTCAGAACTCAGCGGATTCATAATCTTAACAAGATTTTCCTGACTATAACAATTAAGGTCTGTATAATATGCAGCCTTTGTCAGAGAATTGTTAAGAATCTCGTTAAAGCCATCACCTACGAGCTGTTCGCCTATAAGGTTTTCAAGCTTATGCTTGTTGTCTTCATCGCCCTTAATAACCAATGAGCTTTTAAGCTGTGTAGAGATTTCCACATTATTATAACCATATATTCGGAGTATGTCCTCTACAACGTCACATGGACGCTGAACATCAACACGATATGGCGGCACGCACAGTTCAAGACCTTCAGAAGTTTCGCTTTCTATCTTCATTTCAAGGCTTGTAACAATGCTTTTAACCGTTTCTACAGGTATTTCCTTTCCCACAAGGCTATTGACATAGTCATATTTCAATGACACTTTGAAGTCCTGTATTGGCTCCGGATAAACGTCCTTTATCTCCATTGAAACCTTACCACCGGCAAGTTCCTTACACATTATGGCGGCCTGTTTCAAAGCATAAATTACTCCATTGGGATCAATACCACGTTCAAATCTGAACGACGCATCGGTGCTAAGTCCATGACGACGCGCGCTCTTTCTAATCCATGTAGGATGGAAATATGCACTCTCAAGAACTACATTTGTGGTTGAATCATATGTACCACTACCCTTTCCACCAAACACACCGGCTATACACATGGCATCTTCCTCATTGCATATCGCGAGGTCATGATTGCTCAGTTTGTGCTCCTCGCCATCCAGCGTAACAAATGGCGTGCCTTCCGGCATTGTCTTAACGACAATATGATGTCCTTTAACCATGTCCGCATCAAAGCAGTGTAGCGGCTGTCCATAGGCCATCATGATGTAGTTTGTAATGTCAACTATATTATTTATCGGTCTCAGACCAATTGTGCGTAATTTATTCTGAAGCCACTCAGGACTTTCCTTTACGTCACATCCAGTAATACTTACACATGCATAACGCTTGCAGGCCTCGTTGTTTTCAATGGTTACTTCTACAGGCAAATCTTCATTGTCAACACAGAATGCTTCACAATCAGGACGATGAAGTGATGTTTTGTATCCATTTTGCACGAGCCAAGCGTACAAATCACGCGCTACGCCCCAGTGAGAAAGGGCATCTGCCCTGTTGGCTGTTATATCTACTTCTATCAGCCAGTCGCTTTCCAGATTATAATATTCTGCAGCAGGCATACCGACCTTGGTATCTTCAGGCAAAACTATTATGCCGTTATGATCTGTGCCAACGCCTATTTCGTCTTCAGCACAAATCATTCCAAAGCTTTCTACTCCGCGTAATTTTGACTTTTTAATGACAAATTCCTTGTCACCATCATACAACACGCATCCTAAGTCTGCAACAATAACTTTCTGACCGGCGGCAACATTTGGTGCGCCACAAACAATTTGCGACGGAGTCTCACGACCCAAGTCAACGGTCGTAACATGCAGATGATCAGAATTTGGATGCATTTCACATGTAAGCACCTTGCCTACATACAGGCCTTTCAGGCCGCCTTTGATGCTTTGAACCTCCTCAAGAGCATCAACTTCAAGACCTTCTGACGTAAGTGCGTCACACACTTCTTGTGGAGTCAGGTCGAAATCGACATACTCTTTGAGCCACTTATAAGATATATTCATTGAAATTAGTTTTATACTTTCCTTTAATCGGACGCAAAAGTACTAATTTTAAATCATTTATACAAACGTTTCAAATAAAAACTGACTTATGTATTACCTGATATTCCATGCAAATAAAAACATAACAATAGACCGGCAAACATTCCACATGCCAAGTAAACGTATATTAACCTAATGTCAGTTAAATTATCGCATTTGTGTTAAATTCAAGCCTTATATTTCATATTATTTCCAATATTGGTCTATAATTTTCTGCGAAACAGGCACAAAAACAGCACCGACATAACGACCTGAATATCAAGCACTTAAAATACCGCTTAGAGAATACATAAAAAACGCACCTATAATATACCGCCTTTTACCGGCTAATTAAGCATGTTTCATAACACAAATCAATGTGTTTTGACTTATAAAACAATATGTTTTTGTGTAGAAATAATCATAAATCAATGATAACATCCCTACTAAAAACAGGAAAACCGAACAGAAACCACCCTATCGGTATTACTTATCGAACAAAAGCAAAGCTAGAGTACACGCGACAAAAGTGTTAACGCAAATCCGCCGAAAGTTAATTTTTGCATACAGCAATGTTAACCAGCCTTAAACCCGCTAAAAACGACATTGTTTGATTAAGACACAAAATGCAAATTATATAACACTACCATTCGCCTAAATACAGATTATTATATACAATAAAAATACTTATTAAGCAATCTGTAATGTTGCAAATTTGCAAATTAAACATTAATTTTGCAATTATGAATACTAGTTTTGACAGCAGCAATAGTCCCTTAGTAAGTTTTATTATTACATGCAGAAACCTGCCTGTAAAACAAATAACTGAATGCCTAGACAGCATCACAGGCCTATCGCTTAGAACACAAGAGAAAGAAATAATCGTTATCGACGACGGTTCTGATGTTTCGATAATTGACCGTTTAGAAAAATATCGCGATGAAATAATATATGTCAGACAGAAAAAGAACGGCGTCAGTTCAGCAAGAAACCTTGGCTTAAGAATGGCCTCTGGTAACTTTATACAATTTATTAATGGTGAAGATAAACTAATCCCTGATGCATACGAACATTGTTTGGATATAGTCAGATATAACGTACCCGATATTGTACTGTTCAACTCTTCCGGTAAAAAGAAGGAAACATCATCTTTTTATATACCGGAGCCTATGGATGGTGCCCACTATATGCGTCACAACAATCTTCATGCCACGGCATGGGGTTATATATTTAACCGAAAAATATTGTTGGACTTACGTTTCAACCCAAGCTTATTGAATACGGATGAAGAATTCACCCCACAACTTTTTCTACGTGCTGAAAAAGTTTACAGCACAGACATTGTCGCCTATTCATACAAGAAACGACCATCTGATTCGATAAAGGATAAAGATCCCCGACTTATACTAAAACGCCTGAATGACATAGAACACATTATATTTCATTTGAAAGAACTATCTGAACAATTGCCAATCGCAGACAGCCAGGCATTACAAAGACGTGTTTCACAACTTACGATTGATTACATCTTCAGCATTATAAGGCTTACACGTTCTTCTAAACAGCTTAGCTCACGCTTGAAACGCCTTGAAGATTGCGGCCTGTTCCCATTGCCGGATAAAAAATATAGTCGCAGTTACACTATATTAAGAAAACTGACAAAAAACAGAATGCTGCGGAAATGCTTGTCTTTGGTTCTAAAATAAAGATTGGTCTCCATATATTTTTAATCATAAAAGCCCATTGAACGGAAGACTGTAACCAATTGTAAAAGATATAGAATAGTTCTTTTCATACAAAAGACATTCAATAACTGAACGTAATAAAGCCGAAAAAGAATATTAAAATATTTCTCTTTCGGCTTTATTGCTAAGATACTAGGCATAAACATTGCCCAATTATCCAAAATTATCATACATTATCGACTCAGGTTCAACTCCTAGACTGTCGAGCATCTTTACTACTGCATTACTCATTGGACCAGGACCACACATATAATATTCAATATCCTCAGGAGAGTCGACAAACTTAAGATAAGTATCATACATTACCTGATGTACAAATCCTGGCGTATATTTTACACCGGCCTTATCTGCTTCAGGATCCGGTCTATCCAATGCCAGATGGAAATGGAAATTATCAAACTCCTTCTCCAATTCCAAGAAATCATTAAGATAGAACACTTCTGCAAGCGACCTTGCTCCGTAAAAATAATGAAGTTCACGATCTCTAACATTCAACGTTTTCGTCATATGCATTATCTGTGAACGTAAAGGAGCCATACCAGCTCCACCGCCAACCCAAATCATCTCTTTTTTGCTGTTGAAAATAGGATGGAAATCTCCATAAGGTCCGCTCATTATTACCTTATCACCAGGTTTACGGCTAAAAATATAAGATGACGCTATTCCTGTAGGAACATCCTGAAAGCCGACCTGAGGCCTTGGCTTGAAAGGAGGCGTGGCAATACGGACTGTAAGCATGATTCTGTCGCCTTCTGCAGGATAGTTTGCCATTGAATATGCCCTAATTGTTGGTTCAGGATTATTTGCCTTTAGCGAGAATATATTAAACTTCTCCCACATCGGAAGAAATTTTTCCCCTATGCTGTCTTTGTCAATATCCTTGTCATAATCAATACAATCATATGCAGGTATTTTAATTTGAGCATATGATCCTGGAACGAAGTCCATATGCTCGCCTTCAGGAAGGGCAACAATAAATTCTTTAATAAAAGAACTTACGTTTTTGTTGCTGATTACAGTACATTCCCACTCCTTTACGCCCAAAACACTTTCTGGAACTCTAATCTTTAAATTACCCTTCACCTTGCATTGACATCCAAGTCGCCAATGATCTTTTATTTGCTTACGTGTAAAGTGTGGTTTTTCTGAATCAAGAATTTCCCCACCTCCTTCAAGCACCTGAAGCCTGCATTGTCCGCAGCTTGACTTTCCACCACAGGCAGACGGAAGGTATATACCATTTTCTGTCAGTGTAGACATCAGCGACGCTCCTTGAGGCACCGATATAGTTGTCTTGTCATTTATATTGATACTGACATTGCCGCTTGGCGACAAATAGCGCTTTGCTATCAGCAAAATAGTAACGAGCAAAAGAATTATTATAAGAAATACTGCTATACTCGTAAAAATAAACTGTACCATATTAAATTTATATTTTAAATCCAGAAAAACACATCATTGCCATCGCCATGAGACCTACCGTTATAAATGTAATGCCTAGCCCTTGCAAGGGACGTGGCACATCACAATATTGCATTTTTTCTCTTATAGCTCCCATAGAAACAATTGCTAAGGTCCAGCCAATTCCGCTACCTGCCGCATATACCACAGCATCTACAACAGAACCGATATACTGAGAATTAGACGGATCGAGATTTATTCGCTGCTGCATAAATAAGGACGCTCCCATAATAGCACAGTTAACAGCTATCAAAGGTAAAAATATTCCTAAAGAAGAATATAAAGATGGTGAGAATCTTTCTACAACCATCTCCACAAGTTGCGTTATTCCGGCTATAACGGCAATAAATAGAATAAAGCTTAAATATGACAAATCAACGCCTTCCGCAAGACAGTCTGGTCCTAATACATAGACCTGCAACAAATAGTCAACAGGTACAGTGATAATAAGAACAAAAGTAACTGCCACACCAAGCCCTAATGAGGTCTTAACATTTTTTGAAACAGCTAGAAACGAACACATTCCAAGAAAGAATGCGAAAATCATATTGTCAACAAATATTGACCTGAAAAATAAACTTATAATGTGATCCATAACAAATATCTTATTCAAAACATTTAATCTTTTTCGGAAAAGAATGCCCTATGTATCCAAATAACACAACCCAGAAGTATCAATGCCATAGCCGGCATTGTCATCATACCGTTATTAATATAACCGGCATCATAGAAACTGTCAGGAATAATCTGTATTCCCAGCAAAGAACCTCTACCAAGAAATTCTCTCACAGCACCGACTATTACCAATATCATCGCATATCCAAGACCGTTTGACAAACCGTCTATAAAGCTTGGAATGGGTTTATTTATCATAGCAAAAGCTTCCAGACGTCCCATTAATATACAGTTTGTAATAATAAGACCGACATATACAGACAACTGCACACTTACGTCATATGCCACAGCCTTTAGAATCTGACTTACTATAGTTACTAATGCCGCAACAACTACAAGCTGGACTATAATTCTGATTCGGTTGGGTATGGTATGTCTTATAAGAGATATTATTACATTTGAGAAAGCCGTAATGATTGTTACAGCAAGCCCCATAACTATCGCAGGTTTCAATTGAGAAGTAACAGCCAAGGCAGAACAAATACCAAGGACCTGAACAAGTATAGGATTATCTACACTCAACGGCGTGGTGAAAATCTTTTTATTTTCTTTTGAAATTAACTTTCCCATAACACATTATTTTTTATTTGTCATTAAGAAAACTCATATATTTGCCTAAACAATCCTTTAGCATTAAGTCAACACCATTAGATGTCAATGTCGCTCCAGTTATGCCATCACATTGCGTGTGTTTGTCTTTAACGTCATTCTTTTTTACCACAGAAAGAGCTATACCGGAAACACCATCTTTTGTAAGTTTTTTACCGATAAACTGTTTTTGCCATTCTATATTATCTTTAATTTCTGCACCCAAGCCTGCCGTTTCACTTTCATGTGTGAAATATGCTCCGAAAACGGTGTTCTTGTCATAATCAATTGCTATATATCCGCTTATCGGTCCCCAAAGGCCCATTCCATATACGGGTATAACATATTTTGTTTCATTATTAATCTTGCAGACATACAAAGCAAGACGTCCAGCTTTGAAGTCTGCACTATTTAATTTAAATCCGGCCTGCTCTCCTCCTTTTGTTCCTTTTGTCAAAATCTGATTATCGGAGTTTATAACATCATCACTTTCTACAATACTTTTGTATTGTTCAGCTACCTCATTATCACTAAGCCCACGAATATTAAGTGCTGCCAATATCTGCTTTTTCTTATCTAATGCGACGTTTACGTCTTGTGCAGGCTTCAGATAACTTGAAATAAATGCAAGCAAAAAAGCAACAACAACAACAATTATCGCAGAATAAACGATGGTATAAATATTTGAATTAGTATTCAATATCTTTTTATCTTTTGCCATAATGCTATTAATTTAGATTTTTTGTGAAGTACGCTTAGCTCTCTTTGAAATATTGTGCTGAACGACACAATGATCAATAAGAGGCGCAAACATATTCATTAATAATATTGAGAGCATCATTCCCTCCGGATATCCAGGATTCATAATCCTTATCGCTATTGCAACAACACCAATAAGAAATCCATAGATATATTTTCCTGTTTCAGTCCTTGCAGATGTAACAGGGTCAGTAGCCATAAACACAGCACCAAAGCAGAAGCCTCCAAGGAACAAATGTTCATACCATGTAATAGATGTCATACCTAATTCTTTAAAGACAAAGGCCATAAATGCCCCGCCAAAGAAGACGCTAAACATTGTCTTACAACTTGCGATGCCCGTAAACAATAGTATTAATGCTCCTATGCCTATAGCAATTACGCTTGTTTCACCAATAGAACCAGGAATTAAACCGACAATAAGCTCACGAAGGTCATATCCAATACTCAGATTCTGTGCTGTCAGAGCCAAAGGTGTTGCTTGCGTAAATGTATCAGGCAAGACATTACCCAAACCAAATATTGTGTCATTTGCTACCCACACGCTATCACCACTCATTTCTGTTGGATAAGAGAAAAATAAAAATGCACGTGCTCCCAACGCCACATTAAAGATATTCATACCTGTACCGCCAAAAATCTCCTTCACAAAGATTACAGAAAACGCTACAGCTATAGCCAATATCCACAGCGGGCAATTAATTGGTATAATTAAAGGTATTAATATTCCACTAACAAGATAACCTTCTTGAATTTCTTCCCCTTTCATCTGAGCCCAAATAAACTCGATGCCCAAGCCAACAATATAACTAACAAGAATTTTAGGCAAAACGGCGAGAAATCCATATATGAAGAGATCAAAAAAAGTTGCATCAGCCAACCGGCCAGCAGCCAAATAATTCTGATAACCGACATTATACATACCAAATAATAAAGCGGGCAGCAATGCTATCACGACAATGCTCATAATACGCTTTGAATCAATAGCGTCATGTATATTTGTCCCCGTCTTTGATGTGGAATTTGGAACATATAAAAATGTTTCTATACCTTCAAAAACACTACGAAAACAATGGAGCTTTCCATCATCCTCAAATAAAGGCTTTATTTTATCTAAATAATTTCTCAACATATTAAGTAATATTTAAGCATTCTCTTTACGCAACATATCCAACCCTCTTCTCACTATATCTTGAAGTTCCAGTTTTGAAGAATCAACAAATTCAGGCAAAGCAAAATCTTCAGGAGAGACTTCGTATATACCCAATGCCTCCATTTTGTCAATATCTCCAACAATTATTGCTTTTATAAGATATTCACCTAAAATATCCATGGGCAATACGCTGTCATACTCTCCACTCATTATCATATTTCTTCTGCCACCTTTTACTCTCGCATCTAATGTAGATTCTTTATTCTTCGTCAACCAGCTAAAATAGCTTCTATTAACAGAATAGTCCTTGAAACGCGGCATAATCCATCCAAACAGTTCATTTGTATCATCACCTTCAGGAATCACAGTCAGTTCTGAAGCATGAGCATCTACAAAATCATTTAAAGAACACTTACGTCCTGTAAGTACATTTCCATTAATGATTCTGACATTTCTTTCGTGTGAAATTTTATCTTTCAATAAAGTTTCTATCTTCTGCCCTACCAAGACATCAGCATAACAAGGCTCATGCACTTCACTTCCAACAATAGCTATTGTGTGATGTAAGTCCACTTTACCTTTATTAAATAATCTTCCAATATAAATGACAGTAGTAGGATCTACGGTCCAAACAACATCTCCCTTATTCACAGGATTAATATGATTTATCTGAACGCCTACATTACCTGCCGGGCACGGACCATCAAATATGTTTACCTCAACATCCTTCACACGGCGCAAACTTTCAGAACACTGATTACGTCCAATGCCCAAATATGTCTTCGATATCCTTGATAAAGCAGTCAAACCCGTTTGAAAATCTATTTCATTACCTATCAGTTCATACTCAAAATCACAAGCAAGGGGTTTATCGCGTAATGCGCTAATAAATATTCCTTTTGGCAAAACATCTGGATTTGTAGATATCGCATAAGGTAATTGATTTATATAACCGAAAAGCCCTGCACGCAACAATGAGTCGATTATTTCTTTCGAAGAGACATCATTAACATTTCTTACTCCAAAATCAACGTATTCCTGATTTTCGTCCAAACTAATAACAACCTGTAAAACCTTTCTTCTTTCACCTCGTACAATTGAAGAAACATTTCCACTGACAGGAGAAGAAAAACCCACTGATGGGAATTGCTTATTGACAAATAAGATTTCACCTGCTTTTACATGTTCACCTTCTTTTACAACAACTTTAGGCTGTATTCCGGGAAAAGAATCCGGGCAAAGCGCAACTTCTTTGCCAATATTGATTTTCATTTTTACTTTCTCGGCCTTGCCTTTAAGGTGAATGTCTAATCCTTTACGTAATTTAATAACTTTTGTCATAGTGTCAGTTAAAAGAACTGGATATTTTAATTTATTATGGCGCAAATCTACATAAAATCAACGTAAAAAACGAACAAAATTTAAGAAAAGTGTATTATTTACATGCGCAATAACTAATCTAAATAAATCAAAAATTAAAGTTTGTGCTATCCAAACAAATTAATCATACTCATAATACATCCAATGTAAATGTTGTTTACACCATTTTCCATATTTTATTCGTTTATTACAATGAATTCATGTATTTTTGTAGGAAATTTCGAAATGGCTATACCACTTTTGCCTTTAAACATTCATTAAATCATAACAAATATTGAAAACATTAAAGCATATTGTTAATGGGATATTATGGACTACAATAATTGGATATTGGTCTATAATCATATTTATTCATATACCGTTTATACAAAATTGGTTCGGTACACGCATAAGTAATGCCCTATCAACAAAACTCAACACACATGTAAGCATTGGAAATGTTGACTTAGGTTTTCTAAATAGAATAATTATCGATGACGTTGAAATATATGATCAGACATCAAAAAAAATGATTTCAGCATCACGCCTTGCAGCAAAAATAGACTATTATCAACTAATTAAAAACGGATGTATATATATATCTTCTGCACAGATATTTGGATTTGACGGGAACTTTTACAAAAAGACTAACACTTCAAAACCAAATTACCAATTCGTATTAGATTCACTTTCATCTAAAGATAAAAATAAAAAATCAAATTTAAAGCTAAGTATTAATTCATTAATAATCCGACATGGCGCCATTCGTTATGATATCTATGACGCACCTTATACATCATCACATTTCAATCTCAAACACATCAAATTAAATGACATCAGCGCTCATATTATTATTCCATATTACACACAGGACAGCACCTACATTTCTGTAAAAAAATTATCCTTTAAAGAGTCTTCAGGCTTAGACCTGAGAAAGTTATCGTTTGATTTCTCTTTCAATAAGAAGTGCACTAAGCTTCATAATTTCAACTTATCTTTACCTAACTCCAAAATTGAATCTGAATCACTATCTTTAGTTTACAAAACAATTAACGGCAAAATCGACAATAAGACCATCGCTTATTCAGGAGCCATAAATATCAATAGAATTAATTTTTCTGACCTAAAATGCTTTCTGCCTAGGATTAAACATAACATCACGCCTTTATCATTAAAAGCCACATTTACAGGAGCTTACAATAACATTAATATAGAAAGCTTTAATCTGCATTCTATAGATAAAGGATTAGTCTTTATTGGTAATGTCAAGCTAAAAAAAGATAAAAACGGTTTCATTTGGAATGCTAATATCAGAAAGATAGAAAGTTCTGCTGAATGGATTGCACATACTATCAAAGAAATAAATCCAAGTATAAAATTACCTGATTTTATAAATAGTATAGGTAAAATCTACTATACCGGCAACACTAATGGACATGATAAATATATATCGATTAATGGCAATTTAAAAACTGACATAGGAAATATTTTAGTCAAATTAAGCAAAAATGTTAACGACATTTATGCCAATATTGATACAGATAATATTAATTTGGGCAAATTGTTTCCCAATAAGCATCTTGGGCAAATCTCATCAAAAATAACAGTTAAATGCAATAACATATCAAAAACAAATAAAAACATATATATTGATGGCATTTTTCCAAGATTTGAATATAATAATTACCAATACAAGAATATAATTGTAAAAGGATTATATGACAAAAATATATTTGATGGCCTTTTCAAATTGGATGACCCCAATGGGCAAATAAACATTGAGGGCAGACTATCAACAGATCTATCAAAAGAAACATCCATAATTGCATCTATCAGAAATTTGAATTTGTCAAAACTTAATATTACAAATAAATGGAAAGATACAAAATTCAATTTTGATATAAACTCAAACATAACCTATAATCATCAAAATATAAATCCGTTTAATGGTAATTTAGCCATAAAAGATTTCACAATGGTTTCCCCATCTGATTTATATACAATCAAAACAATAAGCTTAAATGCTTGTAAAGATTCCATGTCACTGCAAAGCGATTTTGGGAATATCGCTATAAATGGCCAATATAATATTAGCACATTAGCTAAAAGTATAAACAATTTGCTCCATGACAAATTACCGACAATGTTTACGGAGCAGCCTAATGTATGCAATAAATTTCAAATTAAAGCAAATATATCTAATTCTGAATGGGTTAATAAATTTTTCAACGTTCCTTTAGAGTTAAAAGCGCCGATGAACTTAACCGTTACAATCAATGACGAAAAGAAGACATTTTCAATGTATTGTAAGGCGGATAAAATTATATACAAAAATAATCCTTATGAAAATATCTTCATTAATGCCCATACCCCTAACGATACATTATTATTAGAAGGTAAAATTGATAAAATCATGAACAATGGTCAAAAGTTGTCTCTTGATTTAAATTTAAGTACCATTAACGACAAATTATTAACAGAGATTAAATGGAACAACAATCAAAGTAAGCCTTTTTTAGGGTCGCTAAATGCAGAAACGAGATTTATTAAGAATGATACAGGTAAGCCAGACATCAACGTTGACATCAAGCCTTCAGATATACTTATCAATGATACCACATGGCATGTACAACCTGCAAGCATAAAATACAATAATGGCAATTTAATGATAGATCATTTTTCTATTGAGCATAATAAACAACACATCAAAATATATGGTATGGCAACAAAGGATTTGTCAGATTCAATCGTTGTCGACATGCAAGATGTTGATGTCAATTATGTATTGAATTTGGTAAATTTTCATTCTGTCGACTTTAAAGGCTATTCAACAGGCAAAGCTTTTATCAAATCTGTTTTTTACGATCCTGAGTTATATGCAAATCTAAATATCAGTCAATTCAAATTTCAAGATGGCCGTATGGGAGATTTAGCTGCCCACGTATCATGGAATAAATCAGAAAAACAAATTGATATCAACGCTATAGCTAAAGATAAAGATAATGTAGAAACCAGAATTGAAGGTTATGTTTCTCCTGACAGGAATTATATTGATTTAAACATTGGTGCAAGGAATACAAACATTGAATTTCTTGAAGGCTTTTGTGGATCATTTATGAATAATATTATAGCTAATGCAAACGGAAGCGTTAGACTACATGGTCCATTAAACAACATTAATCTAACAGGAAATCTCGTAACAAATGGCAGCATAAGAATAATCCCCTTAAATACAACTTATACGTTAATAAACGACACGATACGATTCCGTCCAGACAATATTATCTTTGCTGCAGACACAATAAGAGACAGAAATGGAAATATTGGTATCGTCAGCGGGGCACTCCACCATAAACATTTAACAAACCTAACATACGATTTAAACATAAGGACTCACAACCTGCTGTGTTATGACACACAAAGTTATTCTAATAATACATTTTACGGTACTGCATACGGCACCGGACTATGTACGATAAAAGGAGGTAACGGAAGAATAGACATAGATATAAATATTACTCCGGAAAAAGGCTCCTTTATAGAATATAATGCCGCAAGTCCTGAAACAATATCAGACCAGCAATTTATTACATGGCATGACAAAACGGCAATCAGCCAAACAGTTAGTAAAGACTCTATAGCCAAAGAGTCTGTCAAGGAAGCAGCAGAGATTGACAAACCTTCTGATTTATATATTAACTTCCTCGTTAATATGAATCCAGATGCGACATTACGCGTATTAATGGACCAGTCAAACTATGACTATATTGCTTTAAACGGAACTGGCAGCATTCGTGCCACATACTTTAACAAAGGCTCATTTAACATGTTTGGTACATACCAAATTGAAAATGGTATATATAAACTTACGATACAAAATATAATTAAGAAAATCTTCCAATTCCAGAATGGTGGCACCATTGTATTCGGAGGCGACCCTTACAATGCATCACTTGACCTTAAGGCCTTATACACCGTAAATAGTGTGCCTCTTTCTGACTTGCAAATCGGCAATAGCTTCTCGAGCAACAACATCAGGGTAGATTGTATCATGAATATTAGCGGTACGCCACAAACACCTCACATCGACTTTGACCTTGACCTGCCAACCGTAAGCAATGAGGCAGAACAGATGGTTCGCACTGTAATTAACAGTGAAGAAGAAATGAATCAGCAAGTTGTATATTTGTTAAGCATTGGACGATTTTATATGCAAGACAACAACAATTCATCAAACCAAGAAAATCAACAGAACCAAACAAGCCTTGCAATGCAGAGTTTGCTGAGCGGAACAATAAGCCAGCAAATAAACTCTCTTCTAGGAAATCTGGTTAAAAACAACAATTGGACATTTGGAGCCAACATTAGCACCGGTGATGAAGGCTTCAACAATGCAGAATATGAAGGCTTATTATCCGGAAGACTATTAAACAACCGTCTGATAATTAACGGACAGTTTGGATATCGCGATAACGCAAATGCTACGACATCGTTTATCGGTGACTTCGATGTGAATTATTTGCTACTTCCAAATGGAAATATATCGCTCAAAGTCTACAATCAAACAAATGATCGATATTTTACTAAATCATCATTAAATACTCAGGGAATTGGACTAATCATGAAGAAAGACTTCAACTCACTAATGGAATTATTTGGATTTAAAAGAAAAAACAAAAAAAGTATTTTACAAGACAAATAATTATCCATTAAATGGAATCGGACATAAAGCAATTCCCCCTATTATGTATTTTAAATAAACAGCCCATCTCTTTCCTATATTGAGACGGGCTGTTTATTTATCTAAAACAATTACAATTCTACTGGAACATATTCTAAATTGAAGACATCTGCAACGGCCTTATTAGTTACCTTACCTTCAACAATATTCAATCCCTTGCATAAAGCAGCATCATCCTTGCATGCTTTCTTCCACCCTTTATCAGCTAAAGCCAAGGCATACTTCAGTGTTGCATTAGTCAAGGCATATGTTGATGTGTTTGGCACCGCTCCGGGGATATTAGCTACAGCATAATGTACAATTCCATCAACGACATACACAGGATCGCTATGCGTTGTTGGATGTGATGTTTCAAAACATCCTCCCTGATCAATAGCGACGTCAACCAAAACAGTTCCAGGCTCCATTATCTTTAACATGTCTTTTGTAATCAAATGAGGGGCTTTATCACCGGGAATAAGCACAGCACCAATAACGATGTCAGCATCCTTAATCTCATTAACGACATTATGATGCGAAGAATATATAGCATTAACATTTGCAGGCATCGTAATTGACAATTCTCGCAGTAAGCTTAAAGAAATGTCTGTTATAACCACATCTGCACCCATTCCTGCAGCAACACGTGCTGCAGCCTGACCAACAATTCCACCACCAAGGACTACTACTTTAGCCGGACGCACACCAGGCACTCCGCAAATGAGTTTACCCTTACCGCCTTTGGTCTTCTGTAGATAATATGCGCCGTTAATTGTCGCCATTCGACCGGCAACTTCACTCATTGGTGTCAACAACGGAAGTGAATTATCATCTAATTGTACGGTCTCGTATGCAAGGCATACGCTTTCACTTTCAATCATTGCCTCTGTTAATTTCTTATCACATGCAAAATGGAAATAAGTGAAAACCAGTTGCCCTTTTCGTATAAGTTTATATTCCGATTCTATTGGCTCTTTAACTTTAACTATCATATCAGCAGTCTGATAAACATCTTCAATAGTCGGCAATATGGTTGCTCCTACATTTTCATACATTTCGTCTGAAAATCCACTATTTACACCCGCAGTATGTTGAACATATACAGAATGGCCATGTTTTACTAACTCTGATACACCAGCCGGAGTCATACCGACCCTACTCTCGTTGTTCTTAATTTCTTTTGGAATTCCGACTTTCATAATAAATAGGTTTTAAAGTTAAAAAATTAATTCAATGGCAAATATAAGAAAAAGAATGATATACACTTAGAAAAAACAAAATATTTATACATGATTTTTACATAAAATAAATTATAATTTCTTTTATTTTAATTTGCAAAATAAAATTACATTACATTTTTGCAACTTTATTTAAGCGTAGAAAGAACACTTTAATGTTATTATTTATTATTTTTTAACCACAGAACGGTACAACGTATTGATATTTTTTGTAATTTTGCAGCGTTTTCAGAAACAATCAAGCTATTGGCTTGAAAATCAGATACTTACAAAATATAAGGCAAATAGATGAGACAATTAAAGATTCAGAAAAGTATTACCAACCGTTCAAGTGAAGCCTTGGATAAATATCTTGTAGAAATAGGTAGAGCTCCTTTAATTTCAATTGACGAGGAAATAGAGTTAGCTCAGAAAATAAAAAAAGGCGGACCTGAAGGCGAACGGGCAAAAAACAAACTTGTAACAGCAAACCTGAGATTCGTTGTATCTGTGGCTAAACAGTATCAACATCAGGGACTCACATTAACCGACCTTATAGATGAAGGTAATATTGGTCTGATTAAAGCAGCTCAAAAGTTTGACGAGACTCGCGGATTTAAATTTATCTCTTATGCAGTATGGTGGATTCGTCAAAGCATTTTGCAGGCTATTGCTGAACAAAGCCGTATTGTCCGCCTGCCATTAAATCAAGTTGGCTCTCTAAATAAGATCAATCATGAAATAAACAAGTTCGAACAGGAAAACCAGCGTCATCCATCTGTTTCAGAACTATCAGAAGTAACAAAACTTGATGAAGACAAAATTGGCCAATCTTTAGCAGCTGACGGTCATCATGTTAGTATTGATGCTCCATTTCAGGATGGTGAAGACAACTGCATGCTTGACGTAATGCCTAGCGGAGATGACAGCCGAACAGACAGACACGTTGATCATGAATCAATGGCACTAGAGCTTAATACAGTATTAAGCAAAGTTCTGAAAGAGCGTGAAATAACCATCATACGCGAATGCTTTGGTATCGGATGCCATGAGAAAGGTCTTGAAGAAATCGGTGACCAATTAGGTTTAACACGAGAGCGCGTACGTCAGATTAGAGAAAAAAGTATCGCGAAATTGCGTGAAAGTGGAAATGCAAAAATATTAATAAAATATTTAGGATAAGCATATTTTACACACTAATAATATTTTAATGCCAAAATAGGAGATTAATATATTTACTCACTATTTTGGCATTATTATTTACAACTACCCACCCTATCATTTTTACATAACTATAGTCAAAACAAAAGTCAATGGTTTCCATTATAAAACTCAGTGTATTTCAAGATAAAACTCACTGAATTCTGCCCCATAAACCTATGGTTTTTAATCTAAGTCACAATATAGTCAAATGTCAGCACTTTAGACGAGTAAATTACAGTACGACATCATGCCGGAATAAGAAAATTAATAACTTCTTGTTCAACAGTAATTTTATATGACCCGACCGGTGTTTTCATTAACCGACCGTCAATACTCACCATTGCCTTAACCGCTTCATTAACGATAATTTCTCTAGTTCTATAAGGATGTACGCTATGATGATTGAGAAATTTACCTGTAAATAACAAATAAAATCCTTCAAAAAGCTGTGTCATCTCCGGATGGTAAACAACAGAAACATCAAGGAGACCATTATATGGAACAGCATTGGGAGTTTGACCATAACCAGACGCATTCCCAATACACACTGTCATAATTTTCCTTTTAATAATATCCGAATTAATTTTTAACGACATTTTATAATCCAAACGTTGAAAAATCATCAAAATTAATGAAAACAGAAAAGACAGTGTTCTGGAGCCAAAAAGTCTGTGTGTGCGCTGCCTCAAGTTCATTATTGCCGAAATGAGTCCAATATTAACGCAATTCAAGAAGTATCTATGACAAATATCTCCTTCTGAGTTTGTATAATGAATACAGCCCAAATCAATTTTCCTAACCCGACGCTGTTTTATCCATCCGATTATCTGATTAACGTCGTTTTCTTTCAATTGCCAGTAATGAGCAAAATCATTCATCAGTCCATTAGGTATCAAACCCAAACATATCTTTTCACGTATAGAAGAATCTACAGACATAAGACAATTTACTGCGTCATTTAACGCAGAATCACCGCCAACAATTACAATGGTTTTATATCCATTGTTTATAAACATATTAATAAGTCTTGTAACACTGCTTTGATCCTCACTTTGGACAAAATCAAACTTTATATCATTATCCTTCAAGCAGTTCTCAATTTTTGCCCATCTCTTTTTAGATGCCGTTATACCATGTTTCGGACAATATAATATTCCCCAACGATTATCTTCACCTGACATATTATAATCTTATTTTATAGTAAATAATTAGACTATTAATTATAAATAGCTTTTTACATATTTAATTTTTTGTTCCATCGGAA
This sequence comes from Xylanibacter sp., assembly GCF_057607445.1. Classification (NCBI taxonomy): domain Bacteria; kingdom Pseudomonadati; phylum Bacteroidota; class Bacteroidia; order Bacteroidales; family Prevotellaceae; genus Xylanibacter; species Xylanibacter sp. Next base: position 137,272 of record NZ_DBLZAX010000008.1, read on the forward strand.
GTGAAAAATCGATCCAATGTATTTTAAATCCTCTTCTTTCCATGCCTCTGAACCATGTCATTTGACGCTTTGCAAACTGATGTATCGCAATCTCCAATGAACGGAACATATCATCATAAGTTATTTCATTTATCAAATATTTGGTGACATATTTGTACTCAAGTCCATAATAAATCAAGTCTTCAGGCAAAATACCTCTGTCGAGCAACATCTTAACCTCATCTACCATGCCATTATTAAGGCGCTGCAATAGCCGCTCTGTTATTCGCTTGCGCCGTAAATCTCTATCTATTTCAATTCCAAAAATCAACGAGTCAATTGGAGGAATATTACGTTCTTCAAGATTGTGGCAATTTTTATAATATGTTTCAATTTCAATTGCCCGTATCGCCCGCTTCTTATTATCAATATCGGTAGAATTATGCATATTAGACTTATTGTCTCTTTTTAGCTGTATAAGTAATTTTGTCAACTCATCCAAATCCTTCTTCTCTAATTCCAAACGGAGTTCCTTATTCTCCGGCACAGGCAACAACTTATATCCATTCAACACAGCCTCAATATACAATCCTGTTCCACCACATAATATCGGTGTGACTCCTCGCCCTATAATATCATTGTATGCATTATAGAAATCCTTCTGATATTCAAATAAATTATATTTTGTACCAGGTTCAGCAATATCAATTAAATGATACTTTATAAGCCTATCACCAATTTTATAATCGTCAAGATCCTTACCCGTACCTATATCCATATTACGGTAAACTTGTCTACTGTCTGCACTAATTATTTCAGCATTAATTTCTGCAGCTAAAGCAGCCGCAAACGATGTCTTTCCTGATGCAGTCGGACCTAAAATGGTTATCATATTTTTATGCAATATAAAGTTTAATGATACTGTAGTCTGTACAAAATTAATAAAAAAAAACCATCCGACAATGTCGAATGGTTTTTTTTATCAAATTATAATCAAGTATCAATTATCCGTTGTGCTTCTTCATAATCTTGATGAGATCTACAACCTTGTGTGAGTAACCGATCTCATTATCATACCAAGAAACAACTTTTACAAATTTATCTGTAAGATAAACACCTGCATCAGCATCGAAGATTGATGTCAAAGGACAACCCAGGAAGTCAGAAGAAACAACCTTATCTTCTGTATATCCTAAGATACCTTTCAGTTCACCTTCAGAAGCCTCTTTCATTGCTTTGCAGATATCCTCTTTTGTTGCTGAGTTCTTCAGATTAACAGTCAAGTCAACAACTGAGACATCCAAAGTAGGAACACGCATAGAGATACCAGTAAGTTTTCCGTTAAGCTCAGGGATAACCTTACCTACAGCCTTAGCAGCACCTGTAGAAGAAGGTATGATGTTTCCTGCAGCAGCACGGCCACCACGCCAATCCTTCAAAGAAGGACCGTCAACTGTACGCTGTGTAGCTGTTGTAGAGTGAACAGTTGTCATAAGACCGTTCTCAATACCGAACTTGTCATTCAGTACCTTTGCTATAGGAGCGAGACAGTTTGTTGTACAAGATGCATTTGAAACAATCTGCTGGCCAGCATATTTATCTGTATTAACACCACAAACGAACATATCAGCCTGACGTCCGTCCTCACCCTTCTTTGAAGGAGCAGAAAGAACAACATATTTAGCACCAGCCTGAAGGTGTTTCTCTGCACGGTCCATTGTCAGATAGAAACCTGTTGACTCAACAACATATTCTGCACCGATTTCATCCCACTTAAGATCAGCAGCGTCTTTTTCAGCTGTAACACGGATGTGGTTTCCGTTTACTATCAATTCATTTTTTGCAGTGTCAACTTCAATTGTACCGTCAAACTGGCCGTGCATTGTATCATACTTCAGCATATATGCCATGTAATCAACAGGCAGAAGGTCATTGATACCTACTACAACTACATCGTTCTTGTTTGCCTCTTCAAGAGTTGAACGGAATACGAAACGACCAATACGGCCAAATCCGTTAATACCAATTTTAATCATCTTTTTTTATTTTAAAGGGTTAAAATAATTTCCTTAAATAATTATACCTAATGTTTGTTAAAACGCGCTGTCTAATCAACGTTAATTACTCCCAAGTGTCCGCACTAAATACGGCCTTTCTTTTTTCGCCCGCAAAGTTACATTATTTTTTTATAATAAAGTTATTTCATATTATTAAATTATATAAAATATTGGGTACGATTGGCCGAAAGTACAAAATCGACTAATTATTAGTGTCATTTTGACATGTCGAGTTTCTAAATTAAGGCTACTGTCAGACCAGCCATCACAATACTAACCATCGACATCAGCTTAATTAATATATTTAAAGAGGGACCTGAAGTATCCTTAAAAGGATCACCAACCGTATCACCTACAACTGCCGCCTTATGACAAGAAGAACCTTTACCGCCAAAGTTACCTTCTTCAATCATTTTCTTAGCATTATCCCATGCCCCTCCAGCATTTGACATAAAAATAGCAAGAGTAAATCCAGTGGACATTCCACCTATTAAAAGTCCCAGAACGCCGGAAACACCTAGAACTATACCTACTAACACAGGAATAGCTATAGCCAATAAAGAAGGCAATATCATTTCACGCAAAGCTGACTTTGTAGAAATTTGTATGCATCGGCCATAATCCGGAGTTGCTATACCTTCCAAGATACCCTTTATCTCTCTGAATTGTCTTCTAACCTCTTCTACCATTGAACCTGCTGCACGTCCAACAGCTCCCATCGTGATACCACTGAATATAAATGCAGACATAGCACCAATAAAGATTCCTATTAAAACCTTTGGGTTCATGAGGTTAACCTGGAAGAAACTTATCATATCTAACAGCTGAGCATTTTTAGGTTCAAAAACATTTCCTAAATTATCAATAAAGACAACACCTTCGTTAGCCGCTCTTACCATATTTATTTTTATTTCCTCAATATATGATGCCAATAAAGCGAGAGCTGTCAATGCCGCACTTCCTATAGCAAATCCCTTTCCTGTTGCGGCTGTAGTATTTCCTAAAGCATCAAGTGAATCGGTCCTTTTTCTTACATCTTCTCCCAATCCACACATCTCGGCATTACCACCTGCATTATCTGCTATAGGGCCATAAGCATCCGTCGCTAATGTTATACCTAAAGTTGAAAGCATGCCGACAGCAGCAACACCTATACCATATAGTCCTTTAGAAATACTTTCTGAATTCATAGACATGTCAAAGCCGTTCGCACACAAATAACTTAACATTACAGCAACAGAAATTGTAATTACAGGAATCATGGTAGAAATCATTCCTGTGCTTATACCTTTAATAATTACTGTTGCTGATCCCGTTTCGGAAGACTTAGCCACATCCTTTGTCGGACCATAACTTTGACTTGTATAGAACTCGGTTGCTGCTCCTATTATAACACCTGCGAGAAGTCCACTAATTACAGAAAACGAAAGTCCGATCCAATTTTCAACTTTTAACAAATACAAGATTAAAAATGATGCTACTGCAATAAGAACTGCCGAAATGTTTGTACCTAAATTTAACGAATGCAGCAAATCCTTCATTGTAGCATTGTCCTTTGTCTTAACCGCAAAAATGCCGATTAAAGATAAAAATATTCCAACACCCGCTATTAGCATTGGAGCTATAACTGCTTTAAGCTGCATTTCATAATGAACCCCAAAAGCCATGGCACCCAATGCAGCAGCACTTAAGATACTGCCACAATAACTCTCATATAGATCAGCACCCATTCCTGCAACGTCACCGACATTATCGCCGACATTATCTGCAATGGTTGCCGGATTTCTCGGATCATCCTCCGGTATGTTTTCTTCAACTTTACCGACAAGGTCTGCACCAACATCTGCAGCTTTAGTATAAATACCTCCACCAACACGGGCAAACAAGGCTTGAGTAGACGCACCCATACCAAATGTAAGCATTGTTGTCGTAATTGTAACAAGAGCATTGGCTTCACCATCATAAAATGCATTTAATATGACAAACCACAATGCTATATCCATAAGGCCTAAACCAACAACGACCAAACCCATCACAGCTCCACTCCGAAATGCAATTTTTAATCCTTTATTAAGGCTATGCCTAGCTGCATTTGCAGTACGTGCCGATGCATATGTAGCTGTCTTCATGCCAAAGAAGCCACATAATCCAGAAAACAAACCGCCTGTAATAAATGCAAACGGTACCCATGGATTTTGCACGTGTAGTACATAAGACATAAATGCAAATATCAGGCTGATAACAACAAATATAATTATTACAACTTTATACTGCTGTCTTAAATATGCCATTGCACCAGTTCTTACATACCCTGCAACTTCTCTCATTCTTTCTGTGCCCTCATTTTCTCTCATCATTGACTTATAAAAATAAAAAGCCATTATTAACGCACAAACAGATGCGAAAGGCACAATCCAAAATACTGACGGTATATTCATGGTATTACATTTTTTAAAATCTGAATGATAACTGTGTATCAATCATACTATAATTATGTTTTTCTAAAGAACGGTCATTAACCAATATGTATTCTGCTGAAATCTTCAAATTCTTTACGAATTCATAATCTGCACCAATTTCATAATATGTCTTGCTATTATTCCATTCTGCACTTGGCCGATACATATCATAACGAGCTTTTACATGAAACTTATTTTTTATTATTGGCGCTATAGCTAATGCATAAAATCCATCAGCCTTATTACCTTTTTCATAATCTACTTCAGTTTCACTTAAATTTGTTTTATCATTATAAACAGTTTTAAAGCCATATCCTGTAGAGTGTATGTATTCAGAACGGAAAGTCCAGTCATTTGTAACATACTCACCACTAATGGCATAGCGACGTTTAGATAAACTTTTTATTCCATTATTGTCTTTACGTGCATATGAACCAGTCCACCCGAATGCCCCCAAACGCATACCAGATATTGGCATAACCCACAATCCCCCAATAATATCCTTCTGGTTATCTACATCCTTCGTATTTATACCCTGGCCATTAAACACACCTATCTGATAATGTAACAGTGCCCTCCCTTCTTTTATTTTTAGTAAATCACCTTGTAATTGTATTCCAATATCACGACCATTCGATGAATGTTCACCTGTTCTATCATTAAATCCCGAAAGATTAGTCACATTTTGGGCATAGCTCATAAATCCCTGGTCAATGGGATTCACAGGATTCTCAAAAGTAAACGGACGTTTAAATTGTCCTACTTTTATCTTGATAAAATCATATTTCTGCCATTCAATAAAGACATCAACGATTCGCGGACTTTCACCAAGAGTTGTTGTATTTCCATTAACTTGTCCCTGGAGTTTATATGCAAAGTCATTTAATATACGTCCGTCCAAAGACAATCTAACCATTCGCAAACTAAAAGTATTGCTTTCTGAATTATATTTACCAGAATATTGGTATTGCCCAATTGCATAACCGCTTAACTTAGGCATACTAAACACTTCTTTCTTTTGCGCACACACATTGCAAATAATCGCACAAAATACAAAAAATGATATTATTCTTTTCAATTTTCAATAAATTTAAACCTATAAAAGCTAATAATTCACACACAACATATAAAATAAAGGTATAACCTTATCATCAAAATTTAATTTACGCGTCTGTTTAATAACACGACGTTTTCAACATGAGGCGTATGCGGGAACATATCTACAGGCTGTACAGCAACGACCTCATACAAATTATCCAAAAGAGATAAATCACGTGCCTGTGTTGCAGGGTTACAACTTACATACACTATTCTCTTTGGAGCTGTTTTAATTATAGTTTGAACCACATCAGGATGCATTCCTGCTCTAGGAGGATCTGTAATTATTATATCAGGAGTACCATTTTCAGATATAAACGATTCCGTTAATATATCTTTCATATCACCTGCAAAGAATAAGGTATTAGATATATTATTTATTTCAGAATTAATTTTAGCATCCTCAATAGCCTCCGGGACATATTCAATACCTATAACACGTTTAGCATATCTAGAAACGAAATTAGCAATCGTTCCAGTTCCTGTATATAAGTCATAAACAAGTTCGTTACCTGTAAGATTTGCGAAATCACGTACTACAGAATAAAGATGATAGGCCTGCTTCGTGTTTGTCTGATAAAAACTTTTAGCTCCAACTTTAAATGTCAAGCCGTCCATAGTTTCATATATATAATCATTACCTTTAAACACTTCAATATTTAAATCATTAAAGGTATCGTTACCTTTTTGATTATTAACATATAGTAACGACGTTATCTCAGGGAAACCGTCTGCAATATGCTGAAGTAAGTTTTTGGCAATAACCTCATCTTCATCCTTTTCATAATGAAATTGTATTAAAACCATCCACTCACCTGTATCAGAGTTTCTGACCATAATATCACGCAACAACCCGCATTGTTTCCTGATATCATAGAATACGATATCATGTTCATAGGCATAGTCTCTGATTGCATTTCTGATTTTATTTTGCAGATCATCCATTAGCCAACATTTTTCTATCGGCAAAATTTTATCAAACGCACCTGTTATATGGAATCCAACAGCATTCATCTGTGTAAAATCCGAACCTGAAGTTATTTCTTCTTGAGTTAGCCATCGTCTATTCGAACAGCCGAATTCCAATTTATTACGATAGCCTTGGGTTTTAACAGAGCCTAATATCTGATTGAATTCCGGTAGATTAACTTTACCAATACGAGTCAGCTGATCATAGACCTGCTTTTGTTTCATTCTAAGCTGCTCATCATATGGTATGTTCTGCCATTTACATCCTCCACAAATTCCAAAATGCTGACAGAATGGCTTAACCCTCCTTTCGCTATATTTTATAAATCTTATTATCTCTGCTTCACAATAGCTATGTTTCTTTCTCCGCACCTGCAAATCAACAACGTCACCAGGAACAGCAAATGGGACAAACACGACAAGTTCATTAACTCTTGCCAAAGCCTTTCCCTCTGCTGCATAATCAGTTATTGTTATATTTTCTAAAACTGGTAGTGATTTTTTCTTTCTGCTCATTTTAATATTAATTAATGTAATGCAACACCTCACATACATATTAATAAAGCGGCCCGAACCAACCCATATTTATACGCATGCATATAATTATTATGCAAAGTTAACTGATATTTTTAAAATACAACAACGTATAATCTAAAAATTAAGAAAATAACAATTTACCTTATTAATAAAGAAGTCAATAAGACATACACAAATGTGTGTATGATTAAAACTTTACATGAATAGCACTAAATGTCATAACAATTTAGGCGAGTACAATCCTGCTAAGCGCCATCATCAGAACACTACTTAATTATAACAAATATAATCAAAATACACGTGAATGGAATATATCCTAACGCCCCAAATACTTTATATAAAAATAAAAAAGCAAATACCCTTAAATGATTATCTGAAATCATCTAAAGATATTTGCCTTTATACTAAAAATAGCTAAACTTGCTTATCTATAAATTATCCGCAATAGAAAGAAGACTCAACTAACTTCTGCATCAGTTTGCTATCCTTTTCTGCAGACTCACGCAAGTTAGAGTCATCCTGTTTGTTTAAAGCTCTAATGATACCATCTATCATTCTTGCAGAGAAGACACCTTTGTCCTCATATAATCCACGCTGCTTCTCAAGCCATTTTGCAGAAGCTACACATGAATCAGGAAGCTGCTCAAATTTTGACAGACCTTTTTTAGCTTCATCAATTCCGACATACTTATCTGTAGCAATCTGTAAGGCCTCTTCTTTTTCCATCTCCAAGCCATATCTACATGCTACGCACAAACCTGCCATAAGCTGATATATATCTGCAGAAGCGTCAGGTGAGCGCATCTCAACAGTCTGTTTGAGAGTTGTATCATTATTAGCTTCTGCTTCAAGAGTGTTAACCTGAACAGACATGTCACGGCCAGAAGTCCATCCTAGAGGAACGCGCACAAGTACAGATCTGTTGCAATCACCCCAACAAACATTTGTTGGCGCTTCCTGATGAGGAACCAATCTGAAGTATGACACAGATGTCTTATTGCCAAATGCTGTAATAGATGGAGCCAAAATCATCATACCGGCAATAGCTCTTCTAGCCTCTTCTGAAAGCTTGTGGTCTTTAATCATGCAATTCTTTCCGTCTTTCATCATACGCATATGTATGTGTAAACCTGAGCCGGCCTTTCCTACAGTTATTTTAGGAGCGAAAGTAACATCAAGCCCGTTCATCTGTGCAAGATTTCTGATTACCCATTTTGCCAACACCAACTGATCTGCTGCTGTTTCTACAGGGTTGGGCAAGAACTCTATTTCATTCTGCTCATAAACTTTTCCATCTTGAGTAAAGTTTCCAACCTCAGAATGTCCATACTTGATTTGTCCGCCAGTCTGAGCAATGTATGCCATACACTGCTTACGGAACTCATTAAACTTTGCAAAAGGACCTGATTCGTGATATCCTCTCTGGTCTACAGCAGGGAACATTCCATTATCATCAGCTATAACATAATATTCCAATTCGCCCATTGCCTCAAAAGTCATGCCTGTAGACTCTTCAAACGCTGCTGCTGCTCTATGCAACGTACGTTCAGGAGAACATTCAAATGGTTCACCATTCTTGTCAAAGAATGAGCATAACATGCACAAAGTAGGAATCTCTGAGAACGGACTTACAAATGCTGTGCGGAAACGTGGTATTACATACAAATCACTACTTTCTGCCTCTATAAATGAAGGGAACAAGCTAGAACCGTCAACTCGCTCGCCGTCTGTTAATATAGTTTCAAGATAAGCATAATCATTAATCATAAAGTTTAGAGTTTTTATGCGTCCGTCTTCAGCCGGATACATAAAATCTATCATACGTATACCCTTTTCACGTATAAATGCAATTATGTCTGCTTTAGTAAAGCATTTTGAAGGTTTACGCAGGAACTCAACTAGTGGGTTCGCATTCATTTCAATTGTCTTATCCATACAATAAAGTGTTTAATATAAGTAATTTAGATTTAAAATATAATCACATCAAATTTATAAAGGGCATTACACCTATTTTGTTTCCGCTATCCTTATATAATAAGGTATATTCAGAATCACAATTATAAAGTGCAGGATTGAGCGGAATCCCCATACAACAGGGCGTACCCATATCATCTCCATACCCATTTACATTCTTTTACAAAGGTAGAAATTTTAATTAGTAAAACAAATTTTCCAATTCTATTTTAGCATACATTCAAATATAATCACATTGCTAAGGCATAATTGACATTTATCTGCCTGCCGCATAAGTTTCACATTGAAACATTTATTTGCATCATGCTTACTTTTTGGATTTACAAACAGCTAAAAAAAACAGTAACAGATCTTAATATAACAAATTACATCCACAAAACGCACAGGAACCCAGCCACAATAACACACTGGAAATCAATACATTACAAAAAGCACAAGAATCAAACAGTACAAATCCATATTAAATACATTGCCAAACATATGCTTTTACATATAAATTTATATTGATTTAGAGTCCAAAACTCAATGAATTACATGTTAAAAAGCGGTTAATTATCAAACACAAGCCACAAGTTTCGCACAAAAATGTTCATAAACCGCCAACGTAACCATGACATTAAGTAAAGCAAAGTCTATTTCATCCCATTATTCCTACGCGCAACTACTAACACATTGAACCGCTTTTTAGTAAAAACATTACAAATTGTCAATCAGTCATACAATACACGTAAATTACATTATTTAACATTTATATAATTAAACTTGTAAAATGACCTGTTTACAAAAAAACGAGTATGCAAACAATAATTTCCAAATGACATAATAAACGCATATTTACAAAACAAATTATATTTATTGTACCTAAAAACAGAGAAAAAAATTTGTTAGTTAATAAAATTTAAGTATATTTGCACATAACAAAAATCTTGGATAAAAAAATATACATGAAAACCATAAATTAATATGACAGAAAAAAGAGTTTACACCTTCGGTAACGGAAAAGCTGAAGGAAAAGCAGATATGCGTAATCTGCTAGGCGGAAAAGGTGCCAACTTGGCCGAAATGAACCTTATCGGAGTGCCAGTTCCTCCTGGCTTCACTATTACAACAGATGTTTGTAACGAATATTTTGAAAAAGGCAAAGAAAGTGTAGTTGCACTTTTAAGCGACGACGTAAAAGCATCTGTACATCATATAGAAACTTTGATGAACAGCAAATTTGGCGACGTAGAGAATCCTCTGCTCGTCAGCGTACGTTCCGGAGCACGTGCTTCAATGCCTGGTATGATGGATACAATCTTGAACCTCGGTCTAAACGACAAGGTTGTTGAAGGTTTGGCAAAGAAAACCGGAAATGAACGATTCGCATACGACAGTTACAGACGTTTTGTACAAATGTACGGTGATGTGGTTTTAGGAATGAAACCAGTAAACAAAGAAGACATCGATCCGTTTGAAGCTATAATTCAGAAGGTAAAAGCTGTACGAAATATAACTCTTGACAATGAAATGACTGTTGACGAACTCAAGCAACTTGTCAAATTATTCAAAGAGGCTATAAAGAAACAAACAGGCAAGGAATTCCCTGACGACCCAATGGAACAGCTTTGGGGTGCTATATGTGCCGTATTCGACAGCTGGATGAATGAACGTGCCATCCTTTATCGTAAGATGGAAGGAATACCTGCAGAATGGGGTACTGCAGTAACTGTTATGGCCATGGTATTCGGAAACATGGGACAGACATCAGCAACAGGCGTATGCTTTAGCCGTGACGCAGCCACCGGAGAAAACTGTTTCAATGGTGAATACCTTGTTAATGCACAGGGTGAAGACGTTGTTGCCGGAATACGCACACCTCAACAGATAACAAAGGCACGCTCTATCGAATGGGCTAAGCAGCAAGGCATTTCAGAAGAGGAGCGAATATCTAAATACCCGTCAATGGAAGAAGCTATGCCTGAAATATATGCACAGCTCAATGCGCTTCAGGAAAAGCTTGAACACCACTATCATGACATGCAGGACATGGAGTTTACCGTTCAAGAAGGAAAGCTTTGGTTCCTGCAGACACGTAACGGAAAACGTACAGGTACAGCAATGGTTAAAATTGCGATGGACCTGCTGCGTGAAGGAGAAATAGATGAAAAGACTGCCTTAAAACGTTGCGAGCCTAATAAGCTCGACGAGCTGCTCCACCCTATTTTTGACAAGAACGCATTAAAGACCGCAAAGGTTCTCACAAGAGGTCTTCCAGCTTCACCAGGTGCAGCTTGCGGACAAATTGTTTTCTTTGCCGACGATGCGGCAAAATGGCATGATGACGGAAAACGCGTAATAATGGTCCGTATAGAAACTAGTCCTGAAGATTTGGCCGGTATGGCAGCAGCAGAAGGTATTGTTACAGCAAGAGGCGGTATGACTTCTCACGCTGCAGTTGTTGCAAGAGGCATGGGTAAATGCTGTGTGTCTGGTGCAGGAGCTTTGAATATTGACTATAAAGCACGTACTGTTGAAATAGACGGCGTAATGCTTAAAGAAGGCGATTATCTCTCTATAAACGGATCTACAGGTGAAATCTATCTTGGTGAGGTAAAAACCAAGCCGGCAGAGGTTACAGGTGATTTTGCTTCACTTATGGATTTGTGCAACAAATACACAAAACTCGTTGTACGAACAAATGCTGACACTCCGCACGATGCAGCTGTAGCCCGTAATTTTGGTGCAGTCGGAATCGGACTCTGCCGCACAGAACACATGTTCTTCGAAAATGAGAAGATAAAGGCAATGCGCGAAATGATTCTGTCGGATACAGTTGAAGGTCGCGAAAAAGCACTTGCAAAACTTTTACCATATCAGAAACAAGATTTCTATGGTATATTGAAAGCAATGGACGGATATCCTGTCAACATCCGCTTACTTGATCCTCCTTTGCACGAGTTCGTTCCCCACGATCTTGAAGGTCAGCAAATCATGGCCAAAGAAATGGGAATAACCGTTCAGGAGATTCAGCAGAGAGTAAACTGCCTAAGTGAGCACAATCCTATGCTTGGTCACCGCGGATGCCGCCTTGGCAACACATATCCCGAGATTACGGCAATGCAGACAAGAGCCATATTGGGTGCTGCAGTTCAGTTAAAGAAAGAAGGATTTGATCCTAAACCAGAAATCATGGTGCCTCTCATCGGTATCGTCAATGAGTTTGATATGCAGGAGAAGGTCATTCGTGAAACGGCAAAAGAGATTTTCGAAGAGGAAGGTATAGAAATAGCATTCCGTGTTGGAACTATGATTGAGATACCGCGAGCAGCTTTAACAGCTGATCACATTGCTGCGAAAGCAGAATACTTTAGCTTTGGAACTAACGACTTGACACAGATGACATTTGGATACAGCCGCGACGATATCGCCAGCTTCCTGCCTGTATATCTTGACAAGAAGATACTTAACGTTGACCCATTCCAGGTTCTCGACCAGAATGGTGTTGGACAGCTTGTTAAGATGGCAGTAGAAAAAGGCCGCGCAACTCGTCCTGAACTTGTATGTGGAATTTGTGGAGAACATGGAGGTGAACCTTCATCAGTTAAGTTCTGCCATAAAGTTGGCCTAAATTACGTCAGCTGCTCTCCATTCCGCGTGCCTATCGCACGTCTTGCGGCGGCGCAAGCTGCAATCATGCACACTGACAAGTAATCATTGCTTACTGTAGGCTTAAACCAAATAGCTAAGTTTTTGATTATCAGTACACATATTATGTGGCGCAGGCTGCAATAGAGCATTCGCAAGAATAGCGACTTTATAAAATTAAAACTTGATATCAGGCTGTAATTCACTGCTTTTAGTGGTAATTACAGCCTGAGTTGCGTTTAGGCGGTTCGTACATTTGACCGCATAAAATGAGCCAAATGAACGTATTTGCTTACACTCTGCTTACACCAAATCCCTGTATTGTTTACACCTGCTTACACCAACTTAAAAGGCTATAGCAGCTATAAAATTAAAGTACATATGACAACATTAAAAGTAATGGTGAGAAAGCCAAGAATTGATGGTCTCTATTCCGTGTACATACGGATAGTACACAATCGTAAACCTGGATATATCAAGACCGATAAAATTGTGGACAAGAATCATATTACGAGCAATGGGGAATTGATTGATCCAGTAGTAAATGAATACTGTTCAATGCTCATAAGGCAATATACAGATAGACTAAATCGAATAAATACATCTTTATGGGATGTTAAGGAAGTCATTGATTATTTGCTTAAAACAGCAGAAGAAGTTTGTTTCAGTGAATATGCCAGAACCTTTGTTAGTTGCATGGAAAAAGAAGGCTTTGAAAGAAATGCAAGAAATTATCAACTTGCCGTAAACCATTTGGAACGTTATTTAGGAACAACTCGTATAATGTTCAGCCATCTAACTACAGCAGTTTTGAAAAAATGGATAGAAAATTTGTCTCATACAAAACGAGCAAAAGAAATGTATCCAACTTGTATTCGCCAAATTTTCAAAAAGGCCATTATAGAGTACAATGACGAAGAAAGAGAAATTAAACGTATAAAATTCAATCCGTGGGAGAAAATTACTATTCCAAAATCAGACAACGGTGTACAACGTGCCATCAGTGCCGAAGCCTGCCGTGAGTTTTTCAACCGGCCACTACCGGAAACGAAGATGATTTCTTCCCTACCGGAACTTGCCCGTGATGTGTCGCTTCTCTCCCTTTGCCTTGGTGGCATCAACACGGTTGACTTGTACGAACTCAAAAAGGAGAATTATAAGGATGGTATTATCGGTTACAAACGGGCAAAGACCCGCCACAGCCGCAGGGACGAAGCGTATATTGAAATGCGTGTCGAGCCGTTCATCCAGTCCACATTTGACAAATACCTCTCCCATGATGAGAACGAGGAATACCTGTTCAATTTTCACAAAAGGTACAGTAATTCAGACAGTTTCAATGCAAACGTAAACAACGGAATCCGAAAGATCTGTGCGGATATGGGAATGAAGAAAGAGGACTACTACTGCTACTATACGTTCCGTCATACATGGGCGACCATTGCACAGAATGACTGTGATGCCAACCTTTATGAAGTGGCATTCGGCATGAACCACAGCCACGGACTGAATGTAACGAGAGGGTATGTGAAAATAGATTTTACTCCAGCTTGGGAACTTAATGCAAAAGTAATAGACTTCATCTTTTTCAGCAGTAAGAAAAGTAAGCAAGGCAAAGCCCGTGATATAGAAGAACCGGCAGACAAGATGTTCCGCATATCCAAGAAAATGATGATTTATGGCCGCGCCTATTTTAAGGGTGATGTCGTCAGTGAACTTACTGATATAGGGTTCAGCAATGTGGATCAAGTCATAAGTAAATTGGCAGCAAAACTTCCGAGTGATATTCCAACGGGATGTACAGTACAATTCCGTCTCATGAATTGTGATTCCAAAAAGGAGGTCGTATATGAACGTAGCAAAGGCAAGGGGTTTTAGCAGGCAGTCAGCCAAAGAATTATCAACGTAAAGGGAAGAACTTACCCACCGTTCACAGAGCCGTATCGGTCATACCCGGCAGGTACGGCTTTATCTTTCCCTACCGGTTGAAAATCCTACCCGTCATAATCAGCGTGAAAGCCCGTGTCAGACCTTTGCCCAGCAGGACAAAGAAGTTCCTCACAAACCACCACAGCAGCCTGAATGTATTTCGGACAAGCCATCTCGCCAGCCTGAACAGCAGTATTACTATCACTACTATCGGAAACAGGTATATCAGCAACAACAATTCAAACATACAAGGTTACTTTTTTAATGAAACTTGATATTCTAAAATCCCGGTTCTATAGTATAAAGGTACTGAAAAATAGTCATATATCAAAGCATCATCACCTTTATATTCAGTAAATTACAAAGAAAAATATAAGAAAATGGGTAACCGAACAAACCGAAATATTCGGATATGGGAAACTGTGGGACTATCATAAGAACAACCCATTTATCAAAGTCCGTAAGTCATTTCAAAACACATTTTTCAGTAAACAGTCCATTGCCTGATACTGATACCGAACTCTTCATTTCCCCTGATGTCCTGATTACTCAAACTCCCGAAAACAGCTTCAACATACCGCCAAACTTGAAACATCCGCTCATTTCAACTTCTATTCTCACATCACTTGATGCCCTAATATTATGGCTGTACGTATCCGTCTGTATTACTTATCCGACTATTCAAATTCTCACAAATCAGGTGAGTGAACTTTCATTATATCACAGATATTTTTTTCGGACTATCTCGAAATGAAGTATTCTTATTATCAATGACCGGGTTATCCGTCATATCGGATTATCCGTGTTCCGGGACTTCCGGGTGGAAACCTACAATTCTGTTGTGCATTTCTCCGCAAGGCGTTTTATTCGGTAATTTTGGTGCAAGAATGAACCCCGGAGGACATCGAACTGCGTTGCAGGATTTGTCAGGCAAGTTGTACCTTTGTGGCCACAAAACTCCGTTTAGCTTCCACAAAGGTAACTTGCCGACTGCTGCGCATCGGAGCGGCAATGCCGCTGTTTCGCCCTGCGAAAGAAGTTCCGGGAAACCCGAAAACAAGTTATCATCGTATGAAGAAGCAAATGACCAAGTACATCAAGGTACGAATGACATTGGAAGAAGTGGAACTGTTTAAGAAAGAGGCTTCTTCTTCCGTCTATAAAACAGTGAGCAGTTATGTGCGCAAGGCACTTGAAGAATACACCCGTGTCGATGTGAGACAGAAACTCAAACTCATCCAGGCACTCGGTGAGTTCTACCGGAAGTACCATAACGAGCTTTCCCATATAGGCGGCAACCTGAACCAGTCGGTCAAGAGAGCCAACGAACTTTCGGTTGCCGGGTTGCTGCCACCGGAATATCTCCGTGAGGTGCTGATGCCGGTTATCCGTGAGACACAGGACACCCTGAACGAAATAAAAAGGGAACTGGAAGAAGTCACCAAAAAGGCCGTCAAGCTCTGAATATCCCGAACTCCCAATCAATCCAACCCAAATGATAGCAACCATATTACCCGGAAGCCCGAACTTCCACGCAGTCGGTTACAATGAGCGGAAAGTCGCGAAAGGTGTAGCCCGTTTACTCGAAATCCAGAATTTCGGGGCACTCGGAACATTTGGTAGACCCACCCCCGATGAACTGGTCAAGTATCTCCGGGAATATACCTCCCGGAACAGCCGGATACAGAAGGCGCAGTTCCATGTGGCCATATCCTGCAAGGGACACGAGAAGTCGGAAACCGAGCTGCTGGAGTTCGCCCACCAATATCTCCGGGAAATGGGCTATGCGGAACCCGGACAGCCGCTGCTTGTCTATTCCCACTATGACACCGACAACACCCACCTGCACATCGTCACCTCTCGCATCGCACCCAACGGCAGGAAGATTGTACACGACCACGAGCGCAGACGCTCGCAGGAAGCCATTGACAAGATATTGGGAACCAACAGGAAACAGAAGACAGACAAGGATATGGAGACTGCCAGACAGTACACTTTCTCCTCCTTTGCCCAGTACAAGGCGGTGATGACCTCCATGGGCTACGAGGTCTATCAGAAAGACGGAACCGTATTCATCAAGCACGGCGGAAAGGTGCAACACAAGCTTCCCCTCTCCGACATAGAGGCGTTGTATAAAAGAGGCCATACGGACAGGGCACGATGTCGGCAATTAAGAAGCATCCTCAAAAAATACCGGGACGTGAGTACCAATAAGGAAGAGCTGCAAAAGGAACTGAAAGGCAAGTTCGGCATTGACATCGTGTTCTTCGGCAAGAAAGACGCGCCTTACGGTTACATGGTAGTGGACCACCATAACAAGACCGTCATCCACGGTGCAAGGGTGCTGGCCGTGGACGAGCTGCTGGACTTCGCCACCCCCGAACAGCGGTTTGACCGCATCGAGGACTACATAGACCGCCTGCTCACGCTCAACCCCAAGATAACCCAGGGCGAGATTTACGGCAAGATACGCAGGCAGCACGCCTACATCAAGAAAGGTGTCATCTATTTTAACGGGCAGTCACGTCCTCTGAAACCGTTCATGGCGGAAGCCATCGACCGCAACAACCGTATCGAACGGGTTGAAAAATTCAAACCGGCCACCGAAGCCGAACGGGACATGCTCTGCAGGATATTCAAGGTGAACCGCCCCGACCTTGTTACCCTCACTCCCGAACGTACCCGGTCCCACACGGATGCCGTCAACCAGCTGAGAGAGATTTTCAGTGACGATACCACCGGTTCCGTCAAGGGAAAGCTCTTCGAGGAAGGCTTCACCATACGGGAGGACGGGAACGGCACTTATGCCGTCAACTTCAAGGAACACATAATCATTAATCTGACAGAAGAAGGCTTCAATCTTGAACGGTTGAAAAGGAAATCGCATAAGTCACAAACCGACAGACAATCCGTCCACAAAAACATCGGACATAAAACAGGCGGACATATCCGGCTGCGTGATGCAGGAGGAGGTAGCCAGAGCGAGAAACGTGAATGGGAAGTCGGCCAGAAAGGTAATTATGACGACATCGACGACGGACGCACATTAAAGCGATAACAGAACGATATATGATAATACTAAAAGGTTACGGTACAAAGTCCCTGACAGACTTCCTGCCGTAACCTTTTCGGTCAGCATGAACCCTGATTTCCCGAATTTCATAATTCCGGACACCTTAGTCTGAACTACCCGGAGCATATAAGTGTTGCGCATTTCGTTTTTCAGGTTGTGCGGATGATAATTTTGGAGCATAACCAATTATCGCACGGACATGATACAGACACCGGTCATCGTAACATTCGCCAACCAGAAAGGAGGCGTCGGCAAGACGACGCTCTGCGTGACATTCGCCAACTACCTGGTGACAAAGGGAAAGCGCGTGCTCGTAATAGACTGCGACACCCAGCAGTCCGTGGCCAAGTGCCGCAAGGCCGACATCCGCAAATATGGAGAGGAACACATCCCATACGATGTGCTGGCATACGGTGCGGACGACAGGCAAGCCATGACCGCCCTGATGGAAAGGCTGCGCAACGAGCCGGGCATGGACGTGGTACTCATGGATTCTCCCGGCAGCCTAAAGGCGGACGGACTGATTCCCATGTTCGTCAACTCGGACATCATCATCGTGCCGTTCCACTACGACCTGGTGACGGTTCCCTCCACCGCCAGTTTCCTCATGTTCACCGACCGTCTGCGCAAGGCCGCCGCCGGACAGATGAAGGCGAGGTTCTTCATCGTTCCCAACCTGAATGACGGCAGGGTCGGCAAACGCTCCGAACTGGCCATTTGGGAGAGCGCACGGGAGACCTTCTCCAACTACGGACGGGTAACGGGAAAAATCCCCAAGCGTGCCGACATGGAGCGTTTCAGCACCATGGCCGCCCTCGACATGCAGGCCGGCATCGTGGCATCCGTATTTGAAGAAATCTATGCCGACATTTTCGGCAATAACGAGAATCAGAACGAACAATAATCAGTAACCATCAAACCCATAACGCAATGGCAAAAAACATTCCGGAAATAGACGACCTTATCAAAGGCATCAACGACCCAGAAATAACCCTGACCGACAAGCGTCAGGAAGAATCTGATGTACATGAGACAGGAAAGGCTGAGACAACGGCCGGACATACAACAGCCCCCGTTTCCCTGAGCGGCGGCCTTGAAAAGTGCTGGGAGGATTTTCTCTCCTTCCTTGAAGACACGGGCACCCACGACGACAAGAAAGAGCGGCTGGTATGCAAGCTCGACCGTGACCTTGCCGACTCGCTGGACGACTGCGACATCCGTGGCCGCTGCCGTTCCGACCTGGTGAACGCCATCGTCCGTGCCTTTTTCGGCGCGTTCCTGCCGCAGCTCGCCCGCTACCGCCGGGAGAACAAATCGCTTTTCATGAACCTGAAAGAGATATAACCATGGGAAAAGAGAAATGGAACGAAAACAGGCTTGCCCTGCTTGCCGAACTCTATCCGGTAGAGACCACAGCCTACACAGCCGGCATACTCGGCATGAGCGAGACGGCGGTGAAGAACATGGCACGCAGGCTGGGCATCGTGAAAATAGCCAAGTCCGGGTGGATGGAACGTGCCGGATATATCCGCAGCCACTTCCATGAGTATTCCTTCTCTGAAATGGGCAGGGAACTCGGCATCACCAAGACAAGCGTCAGCCGCATTGCGGCCAGGCTGGGACTGAAACGTACCGGGGAACAGGCACGCAAGGTGCTGTCCCGTGTGCGGAACGAACTCATACGGAAAGAGAGGCGGCGTGTCATCTTCGGACTTGAACCGCTGACACGGCTGAAGGTCGTGTCCAACAGGGCACGGGTCAGGCTGCGCTCCCGGCTGAAAAGCACCGGCTATATCGTGGGCGACGAGCGCAACATCCTTTATTATAGCGACACGCTGGTACGCAGGGAACAGCTGGAATCAAGAGGCGGCAAGCTGGGACTTCATTTCCTTCCCCTGCCGGAAGACGGAATACCGGGTATGACAACCATATAATATGTACACACCATGCAATACGGACAAATAGTATTCCTCCTTTTCACCACCCTTGTCCTTTACTATGCGGCACTCATCGTGCTTGACATACAGAAAGCCAGGGCCGCACAGGCGGCGGAGCAGGACGACAATGCGGAAGAGGACATCGACATATCGGATGAAGCGCAAACCTTCAAGGCTGTCAAGGTCAGTCGGGATGAACCCGAAAAGCAGCAGGAAATTTCTCAGGAAGAAAATACGGAAGCATCTGACCAAGCATCACAGTCTGATGATACGAAAGCTGCCGGTAACGAACCGGAGCAACATTCTGAAAGTGAAAAGCCTTTCCGCCGTCCCGGTTACAGGGAAGCCGTCATGACGGACGGCATCCTCGTGGAAGACCTCCTCACCGAGATAAACAGGCTGGCGGAGACCGGCAGCTGCGATTTGGGTGCGCTTATCTTCACCTGCGAGAATGCGAGGTAATGATTCATTACAGAAAAAATATCACGGGACTTTCACCAGAAAGCCCGACGTTCCTTTAGTGATAGAACTTCATAAACATGTTTTGAAAATGCAAAAGTTAAGAAAACAATTACATCGTGCGGCAAACCGCATCAAATGTTCCCGTTTTGCACAGAAGAGTGTACTGGCCGCCATCGCCATAACCGTTTCGGTGAGCGAGGCCATGGCAGGCAGCAAGGGAGCGGCAGGTTTCACCAAGGCCACCCAGGAAGTCAGTTCCTACCAGGAACCCGTGTCGAACCTGATGAAGGCCATCGCCGCCGTCATCGTCCTTGTCGGTGCGTTCAACGTCTATTTCAAGATGCAGAACGGAGACCAAGACGTGAAGAAAACCATCATGCTGACCATCGGAGGATGTATCGCGTTCATCGCATTGTCAGAGGCTTTGCCCTTGTTCTTTACATAACAGGCTTGACAGAATCCTATGGACAAGGAAGGCTATCCGGTATTCAAGGGGCTGCAGAAACCGCTGGAGTTCATGGGCATCCGCGGCCGCTTCCTCACGCTGGCGGCGGCAGCCATCGGCGTGTCCTTTGTCGGCTTCATCGTCTTCTCCATCGCCTTGGGAAAGATAGCGGGCTTCATCGCCATGCTCGTCATGGCGGTAGCCGGGCTGGTCGTCATCTATGTCAAGCAGCGCGGCGGACTGCACAACAAGCGGCGTGCGAAAGGAATCTATGTTTACAAAAAACTGAAAGCGAACTCCTAAAACCGGTAATCTTATGGCACACACCAGAAAAAGAGTATTTGACGGACTTTACGCACAGTTGGAAGAGACGGACGGCCATGTCGTCCTCTTCTCGGCCGGCGGGAATCCGTCCGTCATCTTCGGGATGACCAACCCCGTGCAGCAGCTGTGTACGGATGCGGAGCAGTACCTACGCTTCCAGGACGTGCTTTCCAATGTGGCGCAGACGCTCGGCGAGGGCTATGCCCTGCAGAAGCAGGACATCTTCTGCAAGCAGACCTACCACCACGACGTGCCGGAAGACGCGGAGTTCCTGAACAGGAGCTATTTCCGTTACTTCGAGGGAAGGGAGTTCACGGAGATACGCACCTACCTTATTGTCACGCAGGAGGCGCAGCACGGCCAGTTCGTGCAGTACGACCCGAAGAAATGGCAGGACTTCCACGCCAAGGTCAGTAAGGTGGCCGACATCCTGAAGGAGAAGGACATCCGGCATTGGCTGCTGACGAAAGAGGAGGTCAACGAATACTGCCACCGCTTCATGGCGTTCCGTTTCCGAAGCGGCCCGTTCTCCATGACCAACTTCAAGGCCTCGGACGAATACCTGAGAACCGGCGACCGCATCATCCGTTCCTACCCGCTGGTGGACATCGATGAGATTAACCTGCCCTCGCTGGTGAAGCCTTACACGGAGACGAGCATCAACGGTTATGCCGTCGCCACCGACCTGCTCTCGTTCCTGTCAAACGTGCCCCATGCAGACTGCGTGGTGTACAACCAGGCCGTGCAGATACCCCAGCAGCGCAAACTCCTTAGACAGCTGCAAGCCAAGGCCAAACGCCACGGCTCGATGCCCGACCCGAGCAACAGGATAGCCAAGGCCGACATTGAGGAAGTGCTGCACCGGCTGGCCGTGGACAGCACCCTGCTGGTGTACTGCAACTTCAACATCCTCGTGAGCTGCCCGCCGGACAAGGTTACATCCGTGACCTCGTATCTGGAGACCAGGCTCTACGAATGCGGCATCATGCCCTCCCGTACCGCCTACAACCAGCTGGAGCTGTTCACGGACAGCTTCCCCGGCAACGCCTACGCCTTCAATCCCGACTATGACCTCTTCCTTACCCTCTCGGACGCCGCCCTGTGCTTCTTCTTCAAGGAGCACATGAAAGAGTCGGAAGACACGCCGCTGACCACGTACTACACCGACCGTCAGGGGCTGCCCGTCTGCATCGACATCACCGGCAAGGAAGGAAAGGTAAAAATGACGGACAATGCCAACTTCTTCTGCATCGGGCCTTCGGGCAGCGGGAAGAGCTTCCACATGCATGTCATATGGACTAAAACGCATCGAAAAGAACTCCAAACAAAACTTAGAGAAACGTCATAAATAGCTCATTTTCAATACATATTCATTAACATAACGCTCCAACCGCCTATTGCGAGTTTCATCCGTTTATAGTAATTTTGTACCACGGTTGTACCATGGGCAGAGGGACACACGGTTCTTAATGAGGGTTCTTATTTCCTCTTATTTCCCCTTGTTTCCTCTTAAAAGTTTCCGTCAAGGACCATCCCCCATGAGTCACTGCAAAATTCAAAAATAACGGTAAAAATGAATACTACAACTCGCATTCCAATCGTGCTGATGTCCGTAGAGGAAACAGCGCAGGCAGTAAGCATCAGCGTCAAGACAGTACGCAGTCTTATTCGTCAAGGCAGGCTAAGAGCCGTAAATTTCGGTACACGCATGACCAGGATCTATTTGCAAGACCTTCTTGAAATAGCCAAGGGACAAGGTTATCAGGTGGTTCTCCCTTCTTCCCTATCGTTAGAAGGAGCAACGTCCAAGAAAGCACAGAGGCTAAAAGATGCCGAGACTGGCTCAGTCAACAAGTTGGCAAAGTGTCGCAAGACTCCCAGGGCTGGTGAAAGAGCACCTGATGGAGTAACCCACGACACCCATTACACAATGGCAGAGGTGTTGAGCACCTTTAATATCAAGTATGGAAGATTCTATGAAGTCCGCAATCGTTACCAACTCCAGTCAGTTCACGCATGGGGAACGACCTGCTTCAAGAAAGAAGACGTGGAAAGGGTTATCGGGCTTTATAATGAAGAACAGGGTAAGAACATTTCCGATGACTGGTACACCTGCTTCGACATCATGAAACTCTACGGATTAGGCAAGACACAGGTACGCAGATTTGCGGAGACCCATGGAGTGAGAATCCGAAAGTTCAAAGGCGGAAGAGCCAACTACTATCTGAAAGCAGACTGGGAGGCTGCACGCAAGAAGGCAGAGAAAAGCAGTACTACGACCAAGGCAAAACGGAAGTGAGACACAAGTCAAGAGATGGTTCAAACAAACTCATATACGACCCATGCCGTTGCAATTGCTATGCAGCACCCATCCATGTCGGTCGAAACAAACCCACAACGCAGAGTAACGGATATAAGACAAAAAACGCATCCAATACCTGCTTTTAGTCTGATTTTGAGCGTAAAATCATACTCAAAAGCAAATTCAGGTTAAATTCTGGCTGTATTTGAAGCCATCTTTGCTTTTCTCTTTTCACGGCAATCTAACTTTGCATCGGATTTGAGAGTTAAAGCGTTGCGACCATGGCTATTCGCATCCACAGATACACATCGGTAAGAATAATAAAAGAATAACAATATGACGAACATTTGTACAAAGGTCACCGTGCGGAAACGACCTATCAAGAACGGACAGACTTCCCTCTATCTGGATTTCTATCCTCCAATCCGCAACCCGAAGACAGGCAAGCTCTCACGCAGGGAGTACCTTGGTCTTTACATCTACACCAACCCTGTTGAACGCTTTCAGCAGGAGTACAACAAAAGTATGATTCAGAAAGCGGAAATCATCAAGTGCCGCAGGACTGAGTCCATCATCAATGAGGAGTATGGCTTCCTCGACCGCAACAAGGGCAAGGAGAGCTTCTTGGAATATTTCAAGAACCTCATGATTGAGCGTGGCAGCAGCCAGAACTGGGCAACCGCCTACATGCACTTCCACAATTACACGCATGGCGAGTGCCGCTTCTGCGACCTTACCGTTCCGTACTGCCAGGGATTCCTCGACTACCTGTTGTCGGATGCCTGTATGCACAACGGCAAGCGCATGATGGGAACAACAGCCAACAACAACCTTACCAAGTTGAAGTGCATCCTTGCCATCGCATACGAGGACGGACTGCTCAAAGAGAATATCGCCAAGAAACTTGTGCGTGCCAAGGCTCATGGCAACAAGCGGCAGTTCCTCACCAAGGAAGAGTTGTTGCAGTTGTCTCAGACTCCTTGCAAGAGTGATGTCCTTCGCCGTGCAGGTCTCTTCTCCTGCCTTACAGGTCTTCGCCTTTCTGACTGCATCAGACTCCAGTGGGAGAATATCGTCAAGTTGGCTGATGGCGGCTGGGGAATGGACATTATCACAAAGAAGACTTCCACCGCTGCAATCCTGCCTATCAGCGAAGAGGCTTTGCAGCTCTGTGGCGAGCGAAGCACTGGACAGGTGTTCAAGAATCTCACGAACAGTACAGTGGCATTGTATCTCAAACCGTGGATAAAGGCTTCCGGCATCGAGAAACACATCACCTTCCACTGCTTCCGTCATACCTTTGCCACCTTGCAGTTGGCAGAGGGAACGGACATCTACACCGTGAGCAAGCTGCTTACCCATAGCAATCTTGCCACTACTCAGGTGTATGCCGATGTGGTGGACGAACTCAAACGTGATGCGGCAGAACGTATCTCGCTCAAAATACCAACAAAGGAAGAGAGTGACCAGACATAAGTGAAAAACATAATCAGGATAACAAATGGAAGAAAACAAATCATTATCGTTCGACCAACTGCCCAGTGCAGTTGGCGAACTTCTGACAAAGGTCAATACGATGATGACTCGTCTTGATGACATTGGTCAGAGAATAGGCAATGCTCCGAGCGAGAATGACCATGTTCTTATGGACATCAGAGAGGCAAGTGCCTTCGTCCGAAAGAAAGTCTCATCGCTTTATGCTTACACATCTGAAAGGCGCATTCCTTTCTACAAGAGAGGGAACACGCTCTACTTCTTCAAAGACCAGCTGATAAAATGGATTGAGGCAGGTGGCTCATGGGACAAGCCTTACGAATCGACCCAGGAGGAACAGGCAGACTTCGAGGCTCATCTGGCAATGTTGCAGAAAAGCAAGAAGAACAAGCCTGCCTCCATGAAGAGGGTCAAGGGCGAGAAAAATCCTGATGGGGAAGAATGGCATGACGGATAAGAGAATCATGTAATCTACTTTTTACGAAAGGGGAAAGAGAAACTATTCATTCTTTCTTTGCTGAGTAATCCGTTTCACTAATAATCAGTTTTTCAAGATGAGTAACCAAAGCATAAAATACGGAATCCTGCTGACCAAGGAACAGCTCGATTTCTTGAAGGATGACAGGCAGGGCTTCCACCGCATGACCGCCTTCGGCACTTTTGTATCAATGGCATCCACCAAGCCAAGTGTTTATCTGAAGACAGGCTTCTCCGCTTCTCTCTCCATCGGGCAGTTTGCCATCTCTACCGTTGAGCTGTCTGCCCTTTGGAAGTGTGACCGCAAGACAGCGGCAAAGGTGGTGGAACTGTTCAATCAGGTGGGCATCCTCTCAACCGAGAGGAACAACCGCACCTCCATACATACGATACTATGCATCGCCTTCTGGTACGTTGACGGCATCAAGGAAGCCATCAAGAACCCCTTCTACAACCGTCAATCCGTGACTTCCGCCACCCAAGAGGAATCGGTGTCCAATGTCCCATCCGATACCGCTTGCTCTTCGGAAGGCAATCTTTCCAATGGCATAGGTCAGCAGAAAGACAGCAGCGTCAATCCTGCCACTACTGACATTCTGCAGCCCCATGTTCCTGCCTCTTATAATACCTCTTCCCCTTTCGTTAATTCTCATGTTATCGGGGATGGACTTTCAGATCCTTCTCCGATACCACAAGACTTCAAACAAAGGGAAAAGGAAGGTGATGACCATTTTGAGTATGAGGTTGGACAGCCGTCAGAAGATGACTGCAATCAAGGAGAAGGGGCATCACCCATTGAGTTGCTGCCGTCTCCTGTCTATGATGACGAGGGCAACCTCTTGCAGCCACCGCCCCATGAAGGACGATGCGAGGATCACACGGAGAGACATGGCGCGCATATCACCCCAAGTCACTCATGATGTCATCTCTACTTTTCCCTTATTTCGACTATTGACGTTCCCGACAGGCAAGCTATCCAGAAGCCGCTACCTCTATTAGCCGTAGTTTTTTTTCGGAGGTCTAAACAAGAAGTACCAGTGTCAGACGGTTTCGCTTCGCCCACCGCTTCCTACTGGCATTCTTGAATGTTCGCAGGCTCACATTGGCTGTCCTGTTATATCAAGTATAAACTTTATAAACCCCATCTACAATGACAAAAGACAAGAATAACAACACGGAGAAAACCTCAAGGAAGAGACCTCCGAAGACTAGACACATTGACGTTCGTTTCACAGAAGAACACTACGACTTGGTAGTACATAATGCCCGACTGTCAGGCAGGAGCAAGAGCACATATCTTCATGACTTAGGCATCGGACACAAGCCATCCCTACCCATGACCGCAGAGCAGGAGGAAGCCTTGAAGGGCTTAATCGGGGCAAGGTCTGAACTGGTTTATGTGCGCAATGCGCTTCATGCCCTGCCACAGACCGAGAGACTAAAACTCTTCAAGAGAGCCGACTTCATGGAACGTTGGCTTCAAGGCATCAACACCCTGATAGAGGAATTGAGCCGCATTAGAGACAAATTCTTGGATATGTTATGATAGCAAAAGCGTCAGCAATTCAGCATGGTCAGGCAATGACCAATTACGCAACCAAAAACAATCGCGCGGACATCGTCAAGACCAACCATCTCAGCGAGGGTCTGCCGCCGATGGGCATGTGGGACGAGATGGTGCTGCATCAGTCCATGTTCAAGCAGAGGTATGCCAAGAAGCCCATCGAACTGACGTCCATCCGCTTTGAGCTTTCCCCATCTGAGGAGGAGGCACGTAACTGGACTATGGAGGACTGGAGAAGATTCCTTGACGAGTTCATTCGTGAGATGGATGGTATCTCCAAGGTGAACCACATCGGCAAGAAGAAAGGCAAGGCTGCAACTTCGGTCAAGCCGACCAACATAGCCAACTCCCAATATTTTGCCGCCCTTCACCGTGACTCCAAGAGTGGCATTCCCCACCTGCATCTGGTGGTGAACCGCATCGACATGGACGGTAATCTCAATGATGTGAAGTTCATCGGTGAGCGTGCCGTGATGGCTGCGAAAGCCATCAATCAGCGTCATGGTTGGAAGGATGCCATGGATATTCGTCAGGAACGCATTGCAGAGGTGACCAAAGCCTGTATGGATGTGCTGCGTTCAATGCCGTTCTTTGATTGGGATGAATATGCCGACCGATTGAGGGCAAAGGGATATGACATCGAGCTTATCCGTGACAAGAATGGTCAAGGCAGGGTGCATGGCTACCGCTTCAAGTTCGGAAAAACTACCATCAAGGCTTCCGAACTGGGTGTAGGAAGGAATCTCACCGCATCGAAAATCGGGAATACCTTCCGCAAGCTGCACCCTCAGCCAACACCTGTTGCAGTTGGTCAAAGACCTTCTCCTTCTGTTTCAAACGCTACCACATTGGACAGCAGAAATACGGCATCGCAAGGTGGTCTGTCTCGTACAAGCAATGTTGCCAAACCTGACCTTCCTGCCGGATTGAGAAAGATTATTGAAGTCGATGGTGAGCGTTTCAGCATAGTCATGCCGAGAACTGCTTACGACACGATGAACAGTTGTATCGAAGTTCCCGAGAATGGATCCGCAAGCCACACTGACATTCTGAATGTAGCCATGCTGCTCTTCATGAACTACCTTGATGCTGCCACATCGATGTCTGAGTCATGTGGTGGCGGTGGCAGTCCTGGCAGTGGCTGGGGACGTGATAAGGACGATGATGACCGTGAATGGGCAAGACGTTGCGCAATGCAAGCAAACACACTCTGCAAGCCGATAAAGAGAGGCATGAAACGATAACTTTTCAAACAAGAACGGTATGGGAAGAAACAAGAAAGATGCCACACAGGATGTGCTTAACCTGTACAATCAGATGCAGGAGGACGAGAACATCGAGAGTGGCAAGGAAGAAATCAAAGTGACCCTGAAAGAGATTGAATCAGCCAAGAAAGCACTCTATGAGGCAAAGGAGGAACTGGGCAATGCCTATCGGAGGTTGGAATCAACGAAAGTGGCACTTATGGCTGCCCACAGGAGCACGGACAACATCGTGGATAGTATATGCCATGCCATAGTCAAGGCAGAGCAGAGCAACCTCAAAGTCGGCATCAACGATGAAGGAGTTGCCCAGTTGGATAAGCGGAACAACACCGCCATTTCTGCTTTCAAGCAAGCCCTTGACGAGCATGAGAAGCGGATAAACGACCTGTTCACTCACCAGCAGAAAGAGCTTAAACGAATCCGCAATATCGAGGAGGGTGCATACTTCAACGGTAGCACCTATGCCTGGATGTTCGGCTTGGCTTTCCTAAGTTGGTCTATCATCTTTGTTGAAATCACCATTTGGATATGCATCACACTTTTTTAGAAAACTCAAAACATCAGAATCATGACAGACAACGAATACAGCAAGGCAAGAAAAGCCGCTGTTGATGCCCTTATCTACTGGGCAAAGACAGGCATGAGAGAGTTCACCATGCGTGACGCAGTAAACGACTATCTGGAGGCGAGCGGTGCTAACCGCCCCTCCATCGGTGGCGAATAGACCATCCTTGCACACAGAAAAAATGCAGCCAACCGACTGGCGATTGACTGCATATACAATTCATTTTGCAATAAGATTACTTACTTTCCCTCTTTTCCATCGGTTTTATTAGATGAGTTTGTTTTTGTAGTTGCTGTTTTTGATGAGGTTGCTCGTGGAAGAAGAGTTGGATTAGAGCCTATTGACCAACGATTATTCTTCGGTTGCGACGGAGGAACATTTGTGTTTGTGCGACTGGTTTCTTTTCGCTTTTGTTCCGCTTTTCTTTTTTCCTCTGCTCTTCTCCTCGCATTTTCCCGTTCTAAAGCAATGCGATTACGTTCATTAATCTCATGAAGACGTTGATTGTTTATCCTTTGTTGCTCTTGTTGGAATCGTCTCTCATTTTCTTTTCTAATTTGTTCATTACGTTCTTCTTCAAGATATCCTAAATTCCGCAGCATTTTAGTTTAACTTATTTTATAAGTACCTGAGCAACAAAAAGTTGCTCAGGATTTTGCCATGTCAGATTTTTCACCTATCTTAGTGTTGCAAATCAAAATATGTATCAAACCCGACAGACATGGCAAAGGTAGCAATAAAATCTGAGAAACTCTCTCCTTTTGGAGGAATTTTTTCAATAATGGAGCAATTTGACTCCAATCTCTCATCTGTAATCGACTCAACCCTCGGTATGAGATGTAGGCTGTATGGTTATCAATACAGCGAAATCATCCGTTCGCTTATGAGCGTTTATTTCTGTGGCGGCTCATGCATAGAGGATGTCACCACTCATCTGATGTATCACCTCTCGCTTCATCCGACACTTCGCACATGCAGTGCCGACACGATTCTCAGAGCCATAAAGGAACTGACCCAGGATAACATTTCCTACACATCCGACACTGGCAAGACCTACGACTTCAACACGGCAGACATGCTGAATACACTGCTCCTCAATTGCCTATTGTCCACAGGGCAGCTGAAAGAGGGCGAGGGGTATGACGTTGACTTCGACCACCAGTTCATAGAGGCTGAGAAGTTTGATGCGAAACCCACATACAAGAAGTTTCTCGGGTACCGTCCAGGTGTGGCTGTCATTGGCGACATGATTGTCGGCATAGAGAACAGCGACGGCAACACTAACGTTCGTTTCCACCAGAAGGACACGTTGAGGAGATTCTTTGAGAGGATTGAACAGAAAGGATTGACAGTCAATCGTTTCAGGGCAGATTGCGGATCCTGCTCAGAGGAAATTGTGGAAGAGGTCGGAAAGCATTGCATGACTTTCTATATCCGCGCCAACCGCTGCGGTTCGCTCTACGATGACATCTTTGCACTCAGAGGGTGGAAGAGAGAGGAACTGGGCGGCATTGAGTTTGAACTGAACTCCATTCTTGTTGAGAAATGGAAAGGGAGGGCATACCGTCTTGTAATCCAAAGGCAGAAGCGAATTGACGGTGAGATTGACCTGTGGGAAGGCGAATACACCTACCGCTGCATCCTTACAAATGACTACGAGTCTTCCGAGAAAGAGATTGTCAAATTCTATAACCTCCGTGGAGGGAAGGAACGCATCTTCGATGAAATGAATAACGGATTCGGCTGGAACAGGCTTCCAAAATCCTTCATGGGAGAAAACACGGTGTTTCTTCTGCTTACGGCACTCATACGCAACTTCTATAAATTCATCATGGCGAGGCTTGACGTGAAGAGGTTCGGACTCAAAGCAACAAGCCGCATCAAGGCGTTTGTCTTCAAGTTCATCTCTGTGCCAGCCAAATGGGTCAGGACATCAAGGCAGTATGTGCTGAATATCTATTCATGCAACAACGCTTATGCTGATGTGTTCCAGAATGACTTTGGATAACACCGACAACTTATGGTCGTGACTTTGCGTATTGCCTCAAGTCGCATGGTGGGGTAAGGGGCGTTTATATGTCTTTATGGTGACATTCGATGCACTGTGCCCCCTTTTTACTAACGATGCAGATTATTTTCGCTTCTGTATCATATAGGCGCGTAGTTGCGGATTTGAGGTTATAAATGCAACTTTTTGGGTGCGGATAATAAGAGCCTGTTTAAATTTTCCTGTTTGAAATAAAAAGAGTGCTTCTTCTTTCCTCGAAAATGATTATTTTTAGTTACCAATCTTCAAATAATTATGTATTCGACGGATTTAGAAGAAACACAGTGGCAAGTTATCAAGAAAATCTTGAACGTGCAAGAAAGGAAACGAAAATATGATTTGCGTGAAATATGGAATGCCATTTTCTATGTAGTCAAAACCGGTTGCCAATGGCGTATGCTTCCCTCAGACTTCGCTCCTTGGGAGTTGGTTTACTACTATTATCGCAAATGGTCTTCTTGGGGTGAATTTGATTTATTATTGAACAACTTACGAGAAAAAGTACGTGTGAAAATGGGTCAAAAAGCAGAAGCAAGTTTGGGTATCATGGATAGTCAAAGTGTACGTTGGGGTGATAATCGTTCTCTTAATGGCATTGACGGGAACAAAAAAGTAAAAGGCGTTAAACGTCATGTGGTGGTAGATAAAAATGGATTCCTGCTTGCAGTCATGGTGACGATTGCCTGTGTGCATGACAGCAAGGCGGCTTATCTGTTGGCAAGGTGTCTGAGGGAACTCTCTTGCAACATCAAAGTCATATTGGCAGATTCCGGATATCGTGGAGAAATAGCTGAGAAGATTAAAAATGCTTTTGGATACATTCTTGAAGTTGTCGTCAGTGGTGATAAGCTAAAAGGCTTTAGACCAATAGGTAAAAGATGGATTGTGGAAAGAACCTTTTCATGGTTTGACAATTATAGAAGGCTATGCCGAAACTATGAGCTAACTTTCGATTCGGCAGAGGAAATGGTAAAACTGGCATCCATTAGGATGTTATTAAATAAAATTTAAACAGGCTCTAAGCAATAAAAACATTTATTTTTCAGAGAGGAAAGAGAGACAATGTCCCCCTTTCTCTCACTCTGAATGGATAAAGTTTGCTATCTTTGCTTTAATTGTCCGTCCAAAGAAAAAAAAGTTGCAGATGAGCAAACATATAACCGAGGAACAAAGGTATGCAATTTCTATGATGTTGCAAATACCGATGAGCAAAAAAGCAATAGCGGAAGCTATCGGAGTAGATAAAAGCACTGTTTACAGGGAGATAAAGCGCAATTGCGACGCCCGAAGTGGTAGCTATAGCATGGAGCTTGCCCAGCGAAAAGCAGACAGGCGCAAGCAGCAAAAACATCGCAAGGAAGTGCTTACACCGGCAATGAGAAAACGGATAATAAAGCTGTTGAAGAAAGGATTCAGCCCGGAGCAGATTGTCGGCAGGAGCCGCTTGGAGGGAATTGCGATGGTATCTCACGAAACGATATATCGCTGGATTTGGGAGGATAAGCGGCGGGGTGGCAAACTGCACAAATATCTTCGCAGACAAGGTCGCAGGTATGCCAAACGTGGTTCTAAAAATGCAGGGCGAGGATTTATCCCAGGCAGGGTGGATATTGATGAGCGTCCCGAGATAGTGGAACTGAAGGAGAGATTTGGTGATTTAGAGATAGATACAATTATTGGTAAGAACCACAAAGGTGCCATTCTTACCATTAACGACAGAGCAACAAGCAGGGTCTGGATACGCAAGTTGTCGGGAAAAGAAGCCATCCCGGTAGCTAAGATTGCAGTATGGGCACTGCGGAAAGTGAAAAACTTAATACACACAATTACGGCTGACAATGGAAAGGAGTTTGCAAAGCACGAGGAAATTGCGCAAAAATTGGAAATAAAATTCTATTTTTGCAAACCATACCACTCATGGGAACGTGGTGCCAATGAAAACACCAACGGGCTTATCAGGCAGTATATCCCAAAGGGTAAGGACTTTAGTGAAGTAACCAACAAACAGATTAAGTGGATTGAAAATAAACTCAATAATCGACCTCGTAAAAGACTTGGATACCTCACGCCAAACGAAAAATTTAAACAAATTATTAATCAGAATTCTGTTGCATTTGCAAGTTGAATTCAGCCTTGAATTCAAATCACAGAGAAGTGAATAGACAGTATTACCCGACAGAGCAACTACGACAAAGCAATGCCATCAAAAAAAATGACAGCACACACAAAGCATAGACTGATTGTCTTGCCCTAAAAGATTGATTGGAATTTATTCAGGACTGCCTATCACTTAGATAGAAGTCCAAGGTCTGCTGAAATACATAATTCAAAAATTGAAATTGCTTGACTGCAAATTTAGTAACTTTGCTTGACAAATTAACGAGAAAGAAGAGAAAATGAAAGCCGACCGCATAACATCACCTATACGCAAGCAGGGGGTTCGTGCTTCGTAAGACAGGAAAGTGGTAAATTTAAAGTTCAGTTCATCGTAGGTAGCTTAGTGGTAAAAATCCCTGCCTGCGTATAGCTGCAAACCGTTGTTAGCAATCCGCTGCGCTCCTTGCTAACAATGGCTCGGCGACTTACGTCGCTTGCCGTAAGCCGCCGCTTCGCGGACTGCTTACAACAAGCGACTTGGCTAAATAGCTCCGCTTTTGTATCTTCGATACAGCTTCGCTACTTCGCCAATTCGCCGAGCCATTGTTATGGGCCATTTTTGAATGACAATGCGAATAGATACAGACAAACAAATGAATTTACTTAGTGATAAGAACGTTGCAATAATTGGTGGTGGACCCGTTGTACTGACTATGGCAAAATTATTACAGCAAAACGGCATAGACGTTTCAGTTTACGAAAGAGACAACGACCGAGAGGCAAGAATTTTTGGTGGAACCCTTGACCTACACAAAGGTTCAGGTCAGGAAGCAATGAAAAAAGCGGGATTGTTACAAACTTATTATGACTTAGCCTTACCAATGGGTGTAAATATTGCTGATAAAAAAGGCAATATTTTATCCACAAAAAATGTAAAGCCCGAAAATCGATTTGACAATCCTGAAATAAACAGAAATGACTTAAGGGCTATCTTGTTGAATAGTTTAGAAAACGACACGGTTATTTGGGATAGAAAACTTGTTATGCTTGAACCTGGTAAGAAGAAGTGGACACTAACTTTTGAGAATAAACCGAGTGAAACAGCAGATTTGGTTATTCTTGCCAATGGCGGGATGTCCAAGGTAAGAAAATTTGTTACCGACACGGAAGTTGAAGAAACAGGTACTTTCAATATACAAGCCGATATTCATCAACCAGAGATAAACTGTCCTGGATTTTTTCAGCTATGCAATGGAAACCGGCTAATGGCATCTCACCAAGGTAATTTATTATTTGCTAACCCCAATAATAATGGTGCATTGCATTTTGGAATAAGTTTTAAAACACCTGATGAATGGAAAAACCAAACGCAGGTAGATTTTCAAAACAGAAATAGTGTCGTTGATTTTCTTCTGAAAGAATTTTCCGATTGGGACGAACGCTACAAAGAATTGATTCATACGACGTTGTCATTTGTAGGATTGGCTACACGGATATTTCCTTTAGAAAAGCCTTGGAAAAGCAAGCGCCCATTACCCATAACAATGATTGGGGATGCCGCACATTTGATGCCGCCTTTTGCAGGGCAGGGAGTAAATAGTGGGTTGGTGGATGCCTTGATATTGTCTGATAATCTAGCCGATGGAAAATTTAATAGCATTGAAGAGGCTGTTAAAAATTATGAACAGCAAATGTTTATCTATGGCAAAGAAGCACAAGAAGAATCAACTCAAAACGAAATTGAAATGTTTAAACCCGACTTTACGTTTCAGCAATTGTTAAATGTATAAAATGGAATAAAACGGCACATAACAAACAAATTGGCAATAGAGCCGGTGAAGTACTTCTATTGAACTTTTGTGCAATGTTGAAGATTAGTAATTCTATTCAACATTTGTGCTAAAAGTCGGCTCCATCGCCAATTTGCCAGCCGTTATGCGGCAGCTTAAAAAAAGACGACACCAAACCAAAAAAATCATCTTGACAACCACCCGACTTTGAACTACGAAGGATGAAATTTTTCAGGGACAACTTCCAGCATTTCCAAAAAACAGTTTAACCATTGACTTGGAGACAAACAAACAATTTGAGCATTAAGGTTTAAACCGAATTTTTCCGAAATTGACCTGACCAGACTTTTCCTGAAAATCGACTTTAAAGCTGTTTTTACAGATAAATCAGGTTTCTCTAACAGACAGGAAATAAATGCTAAGTATTTGGCTTTAAACTTAAAATCAAAAAATAAGTGTTTTCTTTTAATGTTTAACAGGGCTGATTTGACAGTTGGCGGTGGCAAGAAACTTTCAGGACCTACCTCATAGACAAGTTTCAAATCAAAAAAAGTATGATAGAAAACGGTATATGGATTGTAAAGCTTCCTCGAAAATAACTTTTGTGTAGGTTCTAATTGAAGGACAATGGAACCTCCCAGAAAATTTCCAAGACTCTCAAACATCAGGATTTTGAAAATATCGGAAGTAATGCCATAAGGAATATTTGACACCACTTTGAAAGGAAATTTCGGAACTGCAAAATTCCTAAAATCACAACCGACAACTTGAACATTTCGGGCATCAGAAAATAATTTTCGTAAATGTTCAACCAAAGCTGTGTCGTTTTCAATAGCAACAACATTGTTGGCGATTTTTAATAAATGAACAGTAAGAAACCCCTTGCCTGCCCCAATATCTAAAACCGTATCCTGATTACTTATATTTGCTTGTCTTATTGCATCTTTTATTAGCACTTTATCAATAGTAAAGTGCTGACCCGTAAAACGAACGGGCAATTTCTTTTTTGTCATTAGTAACTTCTTACAGGTGAATACTTCTTGAGTTCAACTTATACCTTAATTCCGCAACACTATTATAAATATAACTTTTTAAGGTGTTGAAGCAACTGTTCATACAACGGTTGTTACATCCTGCGCATGACATTGCATTTGCAGTTTCTGACAAGATAGGACTTGACAGGAGAGCTGCACCAGCCAAAATAGGCAGAGCACCTTTAGCGGCTCTCTTAAAGAACTCACGACGAGACTGAAGTTCTTCATTCTTACCATTTTTCTTCATAAAATAAAAAATTTAAATTAAACAATATGCCTTTCGGCATTATTTGACAATCTCAATAAAATCAGTAGGAATATACGCAGTAGCGACAAGGCACAATCCCGAGATCTCAACAACAATTCTTTGTTGTCCTGCTATTCTGGCAACTTTTCCAACCACTCCCTTGAAGTCACCAGCTATTACTCGTACTTTATCTCCACTTTTATAGTGACACTGTTCCGCTGTAACAATGCGTACATGCTCACTATCAGTACTTGTTGCTTTGATAAAATTTATCATTGCATTGTATGGTATAATAAGCGGAGGATTTTTACCGTTTGCCTCTGGAGGAAGCGTCTTATCCAAATAATATTTTATAAAAGAGATTGGGGCATCAACTGTCTTTTTCACAAAACTGTCTGATTGTTCCCTTGTGGCGTATATAAAAAGAAAGTTGGGAAGAAGAGGCTGTTGTATTCGCTTCTTCTTCCCAGCAATCACTTTTAGTACATAGTGCATCGGCACGTATGTCTTAATATCATTCTTCTTTGCTTTCTCTACGGCTGCATTTACCCTGTTATAAGTAGCACGAAGAACAAACCAGTTGTAACCTTCCTGCTGGACATATTCCGAGGACACCCCTGTTTGTGAGCTTTGGGCTTCGGGGGAGACATTGGAGGCAAATCCAATGTGAGGAGGTGAATCGCAACCTCGTTTGGTATGCGCATTAAGCAATGCGTTCATATCGGCTTATATGTCGTTGCTCGTTAATAGCAATATAGACATAAAAAGAGCGTGGAAACGTCTGTTGTCTATTCCACAGTCTGAGGCTCTAGCAATTGCCTATCATAGTTGAACAGACAACGTCAGAGCCCACGCCGATATGAATAATCATTTCCATTAGGAGACCATAATAAACAATTGTTGTGCCCGAAAAGGTACAATCCGTGCTTACAGGTCTCCGCAGGAGCGATATTATCACACCCGGGACATCTACCGTTGGCTTTGCTCAAGACTATGATAACTGTTAATTTGCTAGATTACAGACTGTCTTAAACAGAGCGTTAGTAAACGCCTTCATTATGTCTGGACTATCTTTCCCACCCAATGCCCGCTTTGTACCGCTTTGTCATTATGACTCCGCCATACTCAGCACGGCGTAGGCTGCCTTGTATGCCATCACGAAAGAACACGTCTAACCTCAATGGCTATAAACATGGCGATAATAGTCCGCTGCAAAAGTACAAAGAAAATCTCAATACAACCTCATTTTGTTATGGAAAAGTATGTATAAACCTTAAATTTAACCATAATTAACTAAATTCTTGCTCAAATCTCGTATATTTTGTGTAAGGAAATGGCCTCTTATTGGCGTAAAAAGCAAAAGACAGATGCGAATGTCACATCTGTCATTATTGTTGTCGCACATGTCTTTCTTGAAAGAAAGCCTATGGCTGGTTTATTTCAGAATGATTTTCTCCTTTGCTGGATGACATAAGGAGAATGTACTTTTGCCGTCTTTGTTTGTATAGCAGAAGTCGCATGAATTTATAATATCCATGCCAATCACCACATCATAGTCTGAATTGTCGTTAAGCAGAGCCTGAACATTCAACTCTGCTGTTCCTGTTGGAAGGATAACATGAACAAGGTAAGTCCAGGATTCGACATCACCTCCTGCACTCGAAATAAGAGCCTTGTTCTTCGGTTGTAACCCTAAAGCATTTACAACTTCCTGTGAAATCAATGTATTGGTCGCTCCTGTGTCCCACAATACATTTTCAACTTGGCAATGAACAGGAACAGCCACGTTTGCCGACAAATCTACGGCTGGACAGATAATGACGTTTGTAAGAATAGCCTCTGGCTGGGATTCGTATTCTTTTGTATATACAGCCATTCCTACCTCAACTCAATTTTTCCCGTATATGAAGTTTGTTGAGGAACAGGCTCGTCAGTGATAAGGCGAACCAAACGGACATAACCTGTCCGTGCAGCTCTATTTCCGTTAATGACGGGAGCCTGAACTGCGGTTGCAAAATCTATTGTCTTGTTCTTTATAACTTTCATATACCTACAATTTAAAAAATGTCCCGCTGGGTACGCTGTTCTTATGGGAAGCGAGCGGGATTTGTCAATGCAAAGGTAGGCATTCAATTCCAAAAAACCAAACAATTGGAAGAAAAACTAATCTAACTACCCTAAATTTAACATTTTATCAGGAAAACTACTAAACAATGAATACGTCTTTCAAACGCTATTCTATTGCCGCCGAATTATTAACCTGCATTGTCTATCAGCAATATATGCCGACTGAGATACAACTGAGGTACAAGACATCCATTTTCGCCCAATGTTGAAGCCACCAAGAAGGCTCTCTCATCCCTCTTTTTCTTTTTCGATTGTCACACTCTTTATGGCTGATGGAGGTGGGACTTATTATCAAAAATGCGCTCTTTGGATAGCAATCAGCCAAAATTACCCAAAATATTTTCATAAATAATCTTAAAACCACTTTTTACCCCTGTCATAGTTTTTTCTCTTTGCCGAGTGCTTTGAACTATAGATTTTCGCCTGTTCAAAATTTGTACCGTTTTGAATTTGTTGTTTTCAAGAGAGTGCTGTAGCTCAGCGTGTTAGGAGATATAAAAAGGCTTCCACATGAACTCGGTCGTGCGCCAGCTTCTGGAACAGAATACCGATGTGGTCATGGTGGATACGGGTGATTCCTACGAGGGAATATGCGGCTACTAC
>NZ_DBLZAX010000009.1:0-25218 GCF_057607445.1 Xylanibacter sp.
AATTTCTTATATTATTCCCATAATAATACTTTCCTATTATTGGGGAAAAGATGGAAAAAGTTGTTTTTAACCATCTTGAGTGTACTTCTCTTTTTAAGAGACGGACATTGTAATAAAATCCACTGATTATTAAATATATAAATAATTTAGAATACTCTTTTACTCAACAAAGTGCTGAATATTTTTTGTTTGATATACTTGTTTTTCTAAGAAATAGCATATTTTCGTCTCAATTATAAAGTATTCTCATTATATTTCCATAACTTTGTACTCGGTGTACTTCTCTTAAAAAGAGAAGAGCAAATTTGCTCAACAAATTAAGCTTACAATAAATTAAGAATAGTACTATTTGCCTTATCCACAATAGATGTATCAAGAGAATCAAGATAAATACGTGTTGTTTTTTCCGAATCATGTCCCATTGCTTTGCTTATGGTTGCAATAGGAATCTCTTCTTTTTGCGCAATGCTTGCCCATCCGTGACGGGCTACGTAGGTAGTAAGTGGTATAGAAAGATTTATGAGTTTGCCAATCTTCTTTAGATTCCGGTTAATTCGATGACATTCATTTTCATATTGTTTTCGATCATTTTGGTCTTTATTTCTGATAATAGGTAGCAAGTAATTAGTGTTAGAAGTGTCGTATTTGTCAATGATTTCTTGCATTTGTTTTTCCCATTTAATGAACAATAACTGGTTGGTCTTATGGCGACGATAAGTTAAAACTCCATTTTGTAAGTCTTTTTTCAACAGAAATGCCATATCTACAAAGGACATACCACGAGTGTAAAATGAAAAAAGAAACATATCTCTCGCATATTCCATCGAAGGATGCAAGGTTAGATCTAAATCTCTTATTTGCCGAATAACCTCTATCGATACTGCACGTTTCACTGTTTTGTCGATACCTGTATAGACTTGTTTGAATGGAAATCTTTGAACGGTTAGTTCTTTGGCTACGGCACGGTTGTAGATTGCTCGTAAATTACGCATATAGAACGAGATAGTGTTTGGACATACTTTTACGGATTCCAGATACGTTTCATATGCTTCTATTATATCAGAGTTCACTTCTTCTGGTAATAATTCCTTGTCATTACGGAATCGGGAGAAACTTTTCAATGTAGTAGTATAACTCTTTACTTTACTTTTTTTTCCTATCTTTTTAAGATTTTCAATTTCTTGACGAGCAAAAGCGATAAAACCATGTCCTATTATCGGATGTAAAAATAGATATACAATTTTATCTGCCGTATACACCTCGCCACTCCGTTCTAGTCGGTTGATAATACTTTTCAGTTGTTTGGTATCATCTAATAAAGTTTCCTTCAGCGAAACCAAATAGTTTCGTCGTATAGAATCTGATTCTACTGGTAAAACGAGGCATTCTTTTTCAGCGTTCCATTCTTGCGGAAAGACTTTATACCCTGAACTAATTTGTCGTACTATCCGATTATGTGTTACTCGATAAAATAAGGTACCCTCATTCTCTGTGGAAGAGGATGCACGAAATTTGATTTTAATTGTTGCCATACTTCTATTCGATTGAGTTGCTATATAATATATAGAATATTAGGTCAGCTGGCATCTGACTATACATATATCACTATAAATCAGTATTTTGTCCTAAAGGTATGGCTTATGAAAATTGCTTGCAATACATTAAACATTGGATTATGTGAGAGGTTATGAGATTTTGTGATACTATGAAAATTCGTTTGCTGACTTACTCCGTGTCTATGACACCAAGTAAGTTCCAGCTGACAGGTTACTACGATTGATGGAAGTTTCCAGTCCGTTGCCATAGAGAGAGCCTGCAAGACTACGCTTTGCTCCATTTTACAGGCTCTCACAACGGCAACGGCGTTTCAGAATATTCTTCATATATATGGATACTTGCCTGCAAGGTGATAATCTGTTCTCCGAAAAATGTAAGACGAATGTGGCTTGACAACCATTTGAGTCTCGTAGTCGGGAGCCGTTTTTTACGTGCAAAGCTACTGCGGACAGGGAGAACGTCAAGTGTCGCTGGCGCTTTCGGTCGGAGGGCTTGACGGCAGCCTTCCGCAAATTTTCCCGTTCCTCCAAAATTTGGGTATTCCGTCCGCGCTCTCTGATCTCACACTTGCCTTATCTCCCTTTACGTCCGCAGTCCGGCCTGCACGAAAAACGGTTTTCCCGACCACGAGGCTCAAAGGAGCTTCACAAGAGGGAAAAGAATTGAAACCTCCAAACTTAAAGGATTATGCGAGTAAGAAAAATGACTATCGAGCAAGGACGAAGAGTTGGCATAGACCGCTTTCCCAACTTTCACAGGACAGGAAGTGTCCGAGGCATGAAGAGGCTCTATTATGGGAGCAGGTGTTTACTGGTGCGGTGTGGCGATTATATCTACAACGTGTCACCCGAACCTTGGATTTATTATCAGGCAACCATCTAAATTGTAACAATATGGACTATCAGGAATTTTCAGGAGCGACAGTCTCCGGGCAGGACGAGGCTTTCGCCCAAGAGTTTGCAAACTTCGTGAACGGACGGATGTGTTCCGCCGACAAGACCGGCAGGGAACTGACCAGAGCGCACCGCTACCTCCAGCAGCAGATGTTCAAGGTATTCATCGGCTTCATGCGGCAGTTGGCGCACAATTACCAAAATGGCTTTTATGACGAACGCAACGAGTGGGCTTCACGGCTCGCTTCGGAAGCGTACCAATATCTGATTGAAAGAGAACTTATTTATGACCCCGAATTTTCAAACACTAAAACTTACTGATATGTGGGACGATACAGATTTTCCGGAATACGGACAGCAATGTGAGCTGATAGCACCGTGGCGTGGCTATCATCGTGGTACAATCATCGCCAAAACCGCAAAAGGCTTTACCGTGCAGTTCAGCAGCGGAGCGGAAATAGACGTTTACGAGGACGAAATTAAATTTGACTGATTATGTGCAGGCTTATGACACCCATGTTGGAGGAAGCCTTGAAAGGCTATCCCCTTTATTCCCAAGACGGCAAGGGAAAGGACGCTGTTTGCCGTGCGGTTTTTGCTCTCGGTTCTGTCCGCTGGTTCATTCTTGAAGGAGAGACAGAAGGTAATGACACCATTCTTTTCGGTATAGTTGTCGGACTTATGGAGGACGAGTACGGCTACATTTCACTGAACGAGCTGTCGGAAGTGGAGCTTGACCTTACGGCACAAGGCCTTGGCAAATTGCAGGTACGGCAGCAAATGAACTTCCAGCCTGCACCGCTTTGCAGGCTGAATGACCACCGTCTGCAACGTTTCCTTGCGAGATTTGAAGATTGAGTTTATAAACCGTCAGCCGTGGCTTGACACTACGGCTGACATAAAACAAAAACGATATGCGCAAAAAAGACAGAATAGATACAGTTGTCCGATGCGGTGAAACGAACGGCTGGAATGTAAGTGCGGATGCCGGACAGAAGAATGGGATAGTCATCTTCGAGTTTTCAAAATTCACTCCGGCAGGGCAGAACTTTTCCTTTACGGCTACAATGAAAGGCAAAGACCTTGACAGTCTGATAACGGACATGGAGAACTATTACGATGACTTCGACGTGGACGAGGAAACGTATCTGTGGCTTGACAACAGGGGACACGGAAAAAACGGAGCACCTTACCGTATGAGAGATGTACTTGAAGACATGGAAGCGGCAGAGAAAATGGTGGAGGACCTTCTTGACGCAATCAGAGAAATAGCATAGGACTAAGACTATATTAAGCAGCCTGCCATGTTTCAAAGGGAATATGGCGGACCGGCTTATGTTTGTTTCATAACAACTGACTCATACTGACATGACAGACGACCAAATTATTCACATTGCAGCCATAAACGGCTGGAATGTATCAACGAGAATGGAAAACGGCATTCGATGCTTCAATTTTAAGCGGAAAACACTTGGCGGTGTAGCGTTCTGTTTTACCGCTGAAATGAAGAATGGCAAGATGGAAAATCTTATATCGGAAATAATGTCCTTCGTGGATGCCATCAACCCCGAAGTGTGTGCGTGGG
The DNA here is from genome assembly GCF_057607445.1 of Xylanibacter sp. Lineage (NCBI taxonomy): Bacteria > Pseudomonadati > Bacteroidota > Bacteroidia > Bacteroidales > Prevotellaceae > Xylanibacter > Xylanibacter sp. The sequence continues at coordinate 4,036 of NZ_DBLZAX010000009.1, forward strand.
AGTGGATGATAAAGTCCGGAGCGACATCCCCGGCACGCTACCTGCAAGCCGTTGCGGACATGGAGGACATACGTACAAAGGTATGGCTTCTTGCCTGCGACTTGTCAAAGGCAACAGGTAAAAGTCCGTTTACGCATCATTGGCTAAATTGACCGGAACGGAAAGCGTCAGTGGCATCCGACCCTGCCGTCTTTCCGTCTGCGGCCTTTCTTCGGGAGACCGGCTGCTTTATAGGCTATCAAGTCCGCTCCACGAAACATAAGTTTCGTCTTGTCCTGCATTTTCACAAAAGGCAAAGGCCTTTCGGGATGACTGATATAGGCATAGACAGTACACCTGTGAACACCCAAATAACGTGCGGCTTCACTGACGGAGTATATCCGACCGGGAAGAACTTCCAAAAACAACTTGTGTAAATCCATATCCAACTTCGCTTTGCCATAAAGATAAAATCGGAATACATATATATCAATACGTTAGATATTGGAATATCAGCTATTTAATGGGATTTTCAAGAAATATGTGTTATCAAACGCTGTAATGTTTAAGACTACATTGAGAAATGTATGCGTTACAAGAAAACAAGAAGGGCATATATTTAGAGGTTGACAGCGTTGACAAGGGAGCCAACGTCAAACGTATCTTATAAGGTTTGCCATAAGCTACTATCATACAATATATTATCTTTTTCTTTATTAAAAGAAGAAATAAATAGTATATCGTGATTTGTCAACCTTTGGCTCCAAATATCTTGGGTTTTTCTGAAAGTGGCTACCTTTGTCAACGTTTGTCAACGCTGATTTTCAATATAAACTATTTGGTACTAAATGTATTATGCTTTGTCAACGCTGTCAACATGAAAATATGTGCAGATATTTTTTTGAAAGTTATAGGAAGTCTTAGATAAGATTAGATTCTAGTATAGGGGATTTAATTACGGAAAATATTTATATTATCCGTAGATAAATACCCATTATTCGGATAAATTCAATAACTTTGCAATAGAAAATACCAAGATATGGAAAATATAACAGATATGTTGGCAAACAAAGGTGGGGTTCTGTCCGTAAAAGATCTTTCTAATCGCTCTGAATATAAACGAGTACTTCGAGCTGTAGAAAGAGGCGAACTTATACGGGTACGCCAAGGGGTTTATGCTGAGCCAACAGCTCTTTTCAGCACGATGGTAGATATAGAGCGAATAATACCTGGCGGTGTTGTATGCCTATATAATGCCTGGTCTTATTACCAGCTTTCAACAACTGTCCCCCCCGCATTTTGTATAGCCATAAGAAGTAAAAGAAAAATTGTTCTTCCAGATAGTATTCCTATACAACTTTATTATTGGAAGGATGAGTATTTTGATATTGGTGTTATTGAACAAAATGTTTCCGGTCACACAATACGAATGACAGACTTAGAAAGAAGTGTTTGCGATGCCATCAAGTATCGAAATAAAATTGGTATGGATATATGTGCAGAAGTCGTAAGAACATATCTGAAACGGAATGACAGAAATCTTAGTCGCTTATATGATTACGCTAAGAAATTGAGAGTATATAAAACACTTAACTATTTCATTGAAATAACATTAGAATAATGAAAAGAAAAATAACCAATTACGGGAAGTCCGTCAGAGAAAAGCTCCTGAACTTGAAAAAAACTTCCGGCCATGAATATATGTATTTATTAGCACGGTATTTTAACGAACGGCTGCTGTATCGTGTTTCAGTAAGTCAGTTTAAGGACAACTTTCTATTGAAAGGTGGTTCGCTTTTGTATGCAATGGATGGATTGGATGCCCGACCTACCGTGGATGTTGACTTTATGGCAAAAAGAATAAGTCGTGACAGGAAACATTTGGAATCTGTATTCAAAGAAATTCTAAGTATTCCTTGTGAGAAAGATGGTGTTGTATTTAATGTGGATAGTATCAGAGCAGAACCTATTACAGTGGAAAAAGAATATCCCGGGACCCGCTTTTATTTTACCGGATATTTGGATACTATTGAACACAATATGTCTATTGACATCGGTTTTGGAGATGTGGTTACGCCATGTCCTGAAACTGTGGATTTTCCATTACTTCTACCTGATAATCCATCCATTAATATTCAGGCATATTCGATAGAAACCGTAGTAGCTGAGAAATTCCATACAATGATAGATCGTGATGTACTGAATAGTAGAATGAAGGATTTCTTTGATTGCTATCAGATTCTTACAACAAAGGATATAGATAAGACTACATTACAAGAAGCAATCAATGCAACTTTCGAAAACAGAAAATTGGAATATAATCCCAATTTGAAACTGTTTACTGACGATTTCAAAACAGATCCTGAGCGAATTAAACGCTGGCAGTTGTTTTTGAAAAAAATCAAATGGAAAGTCAATATTCCTTTTGAAGAAGTCATGTCAGTTATAGAGAACAATCTGAAAAGTTTAATGGAAACCTATTTCCAGAAAGACAGATTAGAATAATCTATTTAATGCCAAGTGTTTAATCCGAAATCAGATGAAAACACTTGGCTTTAATGTCACATTCAATATCCTTCTAATTCTGTATTATCAGATACAACTTCCGTTTCAAGTTCAAGTCCGAACGTATCCTTTAATTGCTGGTAGTCAAAACACAATGCTTTCGGACGGTTCACCTTGACCTTCCTGACCTGCTCGCCATTGACAATCTCAATGGAATATTCCGGCAGACCACTTGGAGACAGAATCGTAAACCTATCCTGTTTCAGACCGAGATACGACGGATGTGATTTCAGATACGACAGGATGGTGGACCAGTTCGATCGGTTGGCCGTAGCGTTCATGTTCCGGCTGTTGAACAGGGAGGCTATGGCCGCCATGTTCAGGTAGAGGATAGGACGGGCCTCGTTGAACTCGATGTCTTCCCTGACAGAAAGAGGTCGGAACGATTTCATGTAACGGATACGGTAGTGAACCCGGTCAATGCACTTCCCTGATGTCTGGAATCCCTGAAGCATGTTCCAGAAGTCGGCAATCTCCGAACTCTCCTGGGCCAGCTCGTTCTGAACACGTATGCCTTTTATGGCCGTATCAAACAGTTCCGTATAGGTAAATGGAACGTCTATCACTGTTTCTAACGTGCGGAAAGCGGCCAGCGGAATGACCCAGTTGCCGAAAATACGGTCATGGATGGTCTCGTTCTCTAACTTCGTGGCCAATTCACGCTTCGTGATGGAATAGATTTCCGGAAAATTCTTCTCGAACAGCTCCCGATGGTTCAGTATTTCCAGCGTGAGATGCGTCAGCCCCAAATTACAGAGAGCCACCAGGTCTTCATAATGTTTCTTCTCCGCCTGGCTGAAAGAGGTTTTCGAGAAGGTAAGGAAGATGACACGGGTATAAAGTGCCATGTCCTGCGTGGGCTTGTCCTGACCGCAAAGCACCACGCCGGTAGTGACGATGGTCTGTGCCGCCATCCCGTCCGTGCCCGTATTCTTCTTGGTCTGTCCGCCGCCTCCCCACAGTCCTTTCAGATAGGCTATCTTGCGGATGTCAAGGTCGTTCTTGTATTCGTCCAGCACGACAAGGGTATTGACCGCCTGCGATACACGGTCGTTCATGGCAGGAACGGAGGTGACACCCAGGTTGGGCGGATCAACCCCGTGCAGGAAGAAGGACTGGAGGGAGGTGGCGAGCGTGGTCTTGCCGGTTCCCTTCTCGCCAAACAGGTTGAGTATGGGGAAATGACGAGTACGGCTGAATATGATGTCACGGAACAGGGTGGCAAGCAGGTAGCAGAAAGCGACGTTCGCGTTCTCTCCGAATACCTCTGTCAACCTTGACACATAATCATACAGCTTTACCCCGTTGCGGTTCTCGTGTACCATCAGCCGCTCGAACTGGAAGATTTCCTGGTTGTGAATGTAGATTTTGGATGTGGCCGGTATATAGAAAGCCTTGCCGTTATCACCCCTGACGATGCCCAGTTCATTGACAGCCCTGAACGAGCCGCCGGCGAATATGCCGTTGCCAAAGGCAAAGAAACCCTCTGTCGCATTCCAGCCCAGTTTCCGGACACGCTCTGCCGTATCGGTCTTTGAATAGAGGTATTCCTTGACACGATTGAGCCTGTCTATCTTGGCCAGCCATACATAGTTGCCTAGTGAACCGACCTTCTGCTGGAAGTTGCTTAGTGAACACAGTTCAGACTCCTTCAGCTCGACGACACGGCAGACGTTGTACATGTTCCTCATACGGAAAATACGGGTACCGTTGTTCTCGTCCTCGATATGAAACAGCGGTTCCATGACAAAGTTGGATATTCTGACCGGCTCGTCATCATCCTCGCCGACGGAATAATAGCAGTTCTCACGTACAAATAGGCCGAACTGGCGCAGCAGTTCCGCCTCACGCTGCATCTCGTTCATGGAATCGGAGCGGTTGCTTTTCCTCCGGGCTTCACCCCGTGCCTGTGATACGGCATCACGCCACAGCTTTACCTTGCCGTGCAGCTTTGAAAGCTGTTCGACGCACTGGTCAAACACCAGCTGGTCCTTCACGTAACGCAGCAGGTCGGCTATTTCAGAGACACATTTCCGTTCCTCCACCAATGACGAAGCCACGAAGAAACGCTTTTGTGCCAGCCAGATGATGAAATGCTTCTCGGCCAGTGAGGTATAGTCCTCCCGACAACGAATGAAACTGTCGGCATCGTTCTTGCCGTATTTTTCTTCACCCGTATCATTTGCTATTTTTGCGAACGGAAGTTCCCTGACCGTCACATGGAAGCCTTTCCTGATTGCGGCAATTCCGTTTGTCATGACCGCCTCGAACCCTGGACCGTATGGTTTACCCTCTGCCACATCCGAATCCGGTATGAAGCATAGGGACGAGGTGAACTTTTTCAGTTGGTCGAACTGACCGTCCGTCCATGCCGTACCGAGAGCGGCCACCGTATTCTCATACCCCACGGACTGCATTCGGAGTACGTCCGGCGCACCTTCCACGATGATAAAGTAGTCCGCATCCCGCTGGCGGCTTGCCCTGTCAATGCCGAAAATCGTCTCACCTTTGAAATACACCACGCTGGTGGCCGAGTTGATATACTTCGGAGCTTTCGGATTGTCACCGATGTACCTAGCCGTATAGGCGATGATGCGTCCCCACCTGTTCCGTACAGGAATCATGATGCGCTGGCGGAACATGGCATACACGCTGCCGTCCTCGCCACGCCGGAGCATCCCAAGCTCGAACAGCTTTTCCTCGGCAAGAGACTTCTGTCGGCAATACTCCATGAATGCGGAACCGTCCTTGGGCGCATAGCCGATGCCTGCCACGGAACAGAACTCCTCCGGCCATCTTCCATACGCATATTCACGTGCCTTGGAACACTCCTCACTTGTTCCGGCTCTCAGTTTTTCAAGAAAATAGCTTTGCACGCAGTCCAATGCAGCCAGCAAGGACTCCCGGTGCTTTGTCTCTGCAACCTGTTCATGTGTACGTTCCTCGTCTGTGTATTCTACCGGAATATTATTATTTTCAGCTATGAACCTGACCGCTTCGATGAAGGAAAGATTCTCCTTCTCCATAATGAAAGTGATAGCGTCACCGCCACGGTTACAGCTGAAGCAGTGGAACAGGTTCCTGTGTGGGGACACCGCGAACGATCCGGTCTTCTCCGCATGGAAAGGACAAAGCCCCATCAGTGTCGAGCCTTTCCTTGAAAGGCTGACATAAGGTTTGAGAACATCCTCTATGGCAAGTTCCCTGACTTTGCTTATGGTGGATTCGCTGATCATAATGTCTTCATAAGATTCCAGCAGTCGATGATGGACTGCCCGGAGAATTTCGGCCGGCACGGGTTGTTCGGGTTAAGCGGCGTAATGTAGCCGTTGTCCCGGTACTTTCGGAGCGTCTTATGGCTTATGCCCAGTTCGGCACAGGTCCGCTTGGCAGAATAGACTCCTTCGGGGTCGCAGGTTGGTTTCAACTCTTTCATTTGCGATACGTTTATATGGTTATACGTGCCACCCCGAAAAGAATATTCCGTGACTATATTGCCGGGGCCGGCTTTCTTTTCAACATAGCCACAACATTGTTTACTTTTTCGGTTCCTTTCCGCATCCTTTTTCCGTATGTCCGTTATCAAGATAATCCTGTACCGTGCGTTGCAGGAGGCGGAGGTCGGCCGTTCTGTACTCTACCTTGCCGGGCCTCTTGTATGCCTCGACCTTTCCCTGGCGTCTCCATCTTTCCACGTTCCTGCGCCCGAAGATTTCATAAGCCTTCCTCTGGCTGACAAACTCCGGGTCGTCACGGTCCGTTTTCAGCATTCTGACAATCCTTGCGGAAAGGTCGTTCAGGAAGGTGTCGTATGGAATCAGGTGATCCACAAACTGAAGCAGTTTCATATCCGCATGATTTTAATCCTTCACAAAATACGTTTGACTGTAATCGTATGCTTTTCCCTGTCAGTCCTGGTCTTGAACTGGCGGTTGTAGATGGCACCCAGTTCGGATGCCTGGGTACGGACGCTCTTCAAGCGTGAAATGGGGAACGTGACGGTGTCGCCGACTTCAAGCGCCACGAGGGCGGGGCGAATTTTTTCCATGTTTTCTGCCATAATTGTTGGATGTTTAATATTTAATGTTTAACTTTGTCCTCAATAAATGAGTGTTTTAACGCTCACAAAATAACACAAAAAGGTTTATATAGCCAAATATTTGTTTGATGAATTTTGATTTAAGGTTCAATTATTGATTTAATCTTATGACAATAGATATAAAAAACGTGCATGTGGGAGAGGCCATCGACAGGCGTCGCAACGAACTCGGGCTTAGTAAATCCGAGCTTGGGCGAAGAATCGGTGTTCCCCAGCAGCACATCAACCGCATTCTCGAAAGGGAGACGATGGAGACCAACCGCCTTTTCAAAGTGAGTGAGGCACTGGGCTTCAATTTCTTTTCCCTTTTCTGTCCCGTGCAGCATCAGATTTCCGCATACCTTGCGGCGGTAACACTGGACGGGAATGCAAACAACAATATCGGAGATACCGAAATTGCTGCACAATTGACAAAGGAACAGGCTGTCGTAGAAAGCCAAAAGGAGACCATCAAACTTCTGAAAGAGCAGATAGACAGCCTGAACGCACAGATTACACGTCTTGATTCCAATCTGAAGGACAAGGACGCTATTATTGAACTATTAAAAGAAAGGAGGTAACAATAACAAAACTATTCAATCTACCTATTTTGTTAAAAGTAATATTTAAGTAATAACCCAGTAAACAATTCCAAGGGGATTAGGAAATTAAATATAATTTATAAGGTAGTGTTGTACAGAAGTTTACAATAAAGTTGTAAATTACTGATTATCAAGTTGAAATTACTGCGGCGATCGCTGCCGTAAAAGATATAAACTCTAAGCCGATACCCCATAATCAAAACAACATTAGATAAATATTCGCTTACTTTAGGCTTACACTAAATACATAAGTATCAGAATATTAAATCTATATCGGTATGGCGCAAGCTGCTGTTGAGGAATAAAGACTAAAAACAGTTAACAATAAAGATAGGCGGCAAGTAATATACTTGCCGCCTATCTTTATATTACATTCGTATTCAAAATAATATGAACATGAGCATTATTCACATAAATAAAGGAACTTCTCATGTCATTCTGCTCTTCATTACCACAATTTCACCCACATAAGGATAAATACGTATATCATTTAAAATATAAATTACATAAATATCCCCAAGTAGCCTTCTGTCTATTATTGCAAAATATGGTTATCAATAAAACTTTGGAACTGATTTTTATAACTTTCTGAAACAGGAATAATCGTACTGCCAATAATGATGCGCCCACGATCAATCATCTCCACTTTTGTCATATTGACAATAAAAGACCGATGAACTCTCATAAAAGGCGGATGTGGAAGAAAATCCTCCAACTTCTTCATGTTCATAAGAGACAATACTGGTTTCTTGTTATCAACAAGATACACTTTAATATAGTCTTTTAGGCCTTCGATATAAAGGATATCATCAAATCTAACCTTTACTAGTTTATACTCACTTTTAATATACAAAAACTTGTCTTGCGACATTGTCTCCTGACGATTCATTGTCTTAAACCATTCAACAGCCTTATTGACAGCCATAACAAACTGCTCATAACTTATCGGTTTTAAAAGATAGTCTATAGCATTAACCTTGTAGCCATCAATAGCATAACGGTCAAAAGCCGTTGTAAAAATAATACGAGTTTCCTTCGGTATAATATTAGCAAACTCAAGCCCACTAAGTTCAGGCATCTGAATGTCTAGAAACAACAAATCAACAGGATTATTTCTTAACACTTTCATTGCAGAAACAGCACTATCATAAGTTCCTGTAAGTTTTAATTCAGGAGTCTTCTCTGCATAACTGGCAAGCAATCTCGCTGCTAATGGTTCATCATCTATTATCGCACAATTTAGTATCATAAATAATAATTTTAGAGTAATATATTTTATTTAAATCATCTACACCTTTTATCCATTCATATTTATCTTTATATGCAAGGTCCAAACGCTTCGCAACTTGCTTAAGACCAATGCCATGACCACTTTTATCTGAATTATTTTTAGGGAAATTGCTGTTTTTTATTTCAAACTCAATTTTTTCACCATCAGAAAACAGATTGATTGAAATAAAGCTAGCCATAGTAGGACTAATACCATGTTTAAAAGCATTCTCAACTAATGAGATTAATATTACCGGCGCAATGAATATATCATTAGAAGGCGGTATGGATATATTTAATTTTATATTAACGTTTTCACCTGTTCTAATACGCATTAAATCAACATAATGTGTAATAAAATCAGCCTCTTCTTTCAAGGTTATAGCATTTTTCTGTGTACCATAAAGCATCTGACGCAATAAAGCGCTCAAAGAAAGAACGGCCTTCTGTGCCTTTGTCTGATCAAAAGAGATAAGTGCATATATATTATTTAATGTATTAAGCAGAAAATGTGGATTAATTTGGTTACGCAAATTTTTTAATTCGGCCTCTGTTTTTTGTATTTCCATTTCGCGTCTTGCGGCTTCGGCCTTTTGCCATTTCATCGCAAGACACAATAAGGTTCCCACTGCTGCAGAAAAAGCAAATGAACAACCATTGCGAATGGTCAATGATAAGAATACAGACATTTTTGTAAAGCGTTCATGTTGTGGTGGCGTCCAACCAGCCTCCATCTCACGTATATGTATATAATCCATCATAAATTGCATACATATCGCCAATATTGTAATAACAAAAGCGTTAATTACAATATAAACATTTTTTCGACGACTTGAAATTATGCAACGTGGAGCAAGCCAAAAATAATTAAGATAAAATATGACGCACATAAACGCAGGGAAACACAAGCGGATAAGATACATCACGGCATCATACTGTATGCGCTGTGGAACAAAGATAACCGAAGGCAAGGCAACGATAATCCAACAAAACAGATGAAAAATAATTAAGAATGCGTTCTTTTTGCTCATAGTTTCCAATCAATTCTAATTTCTTAATCAATTCATATTAGCCTACTCATACCTAATAGCTTCTATCGGATCAAGTTGAGCAGCCTTCTTGGCCGGATACCATCCAAAGAAAACTCCAGTTGCCGTACAGACAAAAAAGCTAAGGAATACACTCCAAGGCTGTATAAGCACTGGCCATTTGGCAAATATATTTACTCCAAAAGTAGCACCTATACCCATGAGTACCCCAATTAATCCACCAGTAACACTTAAAAGAATTGACTCTATGAGGAACTGGCTCAGGATGTCTACCCCTCTTGCTCCGACACTCATACGCAAACCGATTTCACGAGTACGTTCAGTAACACTGACATACATGATGTTCATTATTCCAATACCTCCTACGACAAGAGATATGCCTGCAATACATGCCAACAAGATTGTCATTAGGTCTGTCGTTGAGTTCATCATGGTAGCCAACTCTTCTTGAGAACGTATATTAAAATCATCCTCATCGCCTTCAAAATCATCTGTGGCATCCTTTAGTTTATGCTGAGAACGTAAAATCGATGTAATTTCTTCTGTAGCTTTATCTGTCAAGTCCTCAGTAAGAGCAGAACATGAAATACTCTGTACGTAGGTTATAGCAAGTATACGTTTCATAACAGCCGAATAAGGCGCAAGCACCAAATCGTCCTGATCCATACCCATAGAATTGTATCCTTTACTTTTCAGGACACCTACAATACGAAAAGGAATCGTGTTAAAACGTATAACCTTCCCTACGGGATCAGATCCATCAGGAAAAAGATTATCAACAACAGTTTTTCCAACAACACAAACTTTTGCACTAGACTTTATATCTTCATCTGAAAACATCTCTCCGTCTTCAACGTCCAATTTTCGTATTGTCAAATAATCCTGGTTCACTCCATATATCGTTGATGGTGTATTGTTATTACCATTGATAAACTGGCCAGAACTATTTACCACAGGACTTATTGCACTAATATATTTGCATTGATCTTTTAGTGCTTCATAATCTGTCAATTTAAGCGTTTCCATTGAAGAAGCTTCTTGTCGCACACCTCCACGCATATCCTGCCCAGGCATAATCATTATCATATTTGACCCCATTTCGGATATTTGTTTTTGTATACTTTGCTTGCTGCCCTGTCCTATTGCCAACATGGTAATAACCGATGCCACACCAATTATTATACCAAGCATCGTAAGAAAAGAGCGCAGCTTGTTTGCAGCTATCGCACGTAATGCTATCTTAAATAAATTGGTTATACTCATTTGTTCTTTAATCTCTTTTTAAACCTCAGCTTTTAAATTTCCCAAAGGTACGATAAATCTACATTATATGAAAGTCCGAGCTCATATAAATACGAATTAATCTCCCCATATAAATAAATCAATCATCTCGAGAAGGCGGCAGCTCTGCAAGAGCTTTAGCAGCAGAAAGAATGTTATTATTAACTTCATCACTTCTTACAATACCATCACGAAGCACTATATTCCGACTCGAATAATTCGCAATATCAGGATTATGCGTTACAAAAATAATAGTTCTTCCTGCTGCATGCAATTTCTGGAATAGGACCAATATCTCGAAAGACGTGCGCGTGTCAAGATTTCCTGTAGCCTCATCTGCAAGTAAAACAGCAGGATTATTGACCAATGCACGCGCAATGGCGACACGTTGCATCTGACCTCCAGACATCTGATTTGACTTATGATAAAGACGATTGCCCAATCCGACAGCCTTCAGAGCTTCTATTGAACGCTCACGACGTTCTTTTGCACTAATACCAGGATTGTACATTAAAGGAAGCTCTACATTCTCTATACTGGTTGTCTTTGGCAAAAGATTATAATTTTGAAATACAAAGCCTATCTTGCGATTCCTCAATACAGCCCTTTCCGGCTTTTTCATTTTACGTACAGATATGCCGTCAAGATAATACTCACCACGACTAGGAGTATCGAGACATCCTAATTGATTAAGAAGAGTTGATTTACCAGAACCAGACTTACCCATTATGGTAACGAATTCTCCTTCATATATTTTAAAAGATACACCTCGCAGGGCATGTACAGTCTCATCACCAACATGAAAATCACGAAACACATTCTGAAGTTCAATGACTACCTTACGATTATCTGAATTAATATCTGACATTTCCTTATTAATTATTTTTTCTTGTTTTGACCAGGCCCTTTTGGAGCAAACGGACTAGACTCCTGCATTGAAGCCTCAGATGGCGGAACAGCATTGCCCCCATTGCCCATACCGACTTTTATCTCTGTTATTATTTTTGCACCTTTTTTGATACCACCAAGCAACTCTGTATTAATTCCATCACTGATTCCAACAGTTACAGGATGAGCCTCAAAAACATTATTACTAAATGTCCAAACTTTTTTACTGCCTTTACAATCTTTTATTACAGCATCTCCTATCAGTTCCTTTGTAGGAGTAAACCTTAATGCCTTATTCGGGACACTCAACACATTAGATTTCTCAAGTGTATAAATTGTAACATTGGCAGTAAGACCTGGTTTTAACTTTAAATCCTTATTAGGAGCACTAATTACCACCTCATAAGTAACAACATTATTAGTTGTCGTGGCCTCCTGCCTAACCTGAGTAACGGTACCAGAAAAAGTGTCATCCGGATAAGCATCAACTGTAAAAGAAACGCGTTCTCCTTCTTTAACATCACCAATATCAGCTTCATCAACATCTGCAATCACTCTCATGTCCGTAAGATCTCTTGCAATAGTGAACAATGTAGGAGTTTCAAAGCTAGCTGCAACAGTCTGCCCTTCTTCAACCTCTTTTGACAGTACAACTCCATCTATTGGTGATGTGATAGTAGCATATCCAAGATTAGTCTGAGCTTTCTGAACACTCTCTTTTTGCTGTCTTACTGCATCTTGTGCCTGACGGTATGACAATAATGCATTCTCATAATCATCAGCGCTAATTAGACCTTTTTTATATAGCGCATTATAGCGTTTATAATTAGCCTGCTGGTAACGCAAGTTACTAGTTGCATCGCTCAAATTAGCCTTTGCAATATTTAACTCGCTGATAAGATTTGTCTTATCCAGTTCAGCTATAACCTGTCCTTTTTTTACAACAGTATTATAATCGACATAGATTTTATCAACTATACCAGAGACCTGTGTACCAACGTCAACAGAGGTCACAGGCTCTATCGTACCTGTCGCTGTAACACTATTAGAAATATTGCTCACACCAACTACAGCAGTGTCATATGAAATCTCATGCTTTCCTTTGCCGCAGAGAAACAAGCTGCAACAAACAACGATAATGACAACGACTGCCAAACTAATGATAATCTTTTTCTTCATTTTACCGGGTTATATTAAATTCATTTCTTCACCTTTATAGAAATTAAGTAGTTGCAAATAAAGAATAGTCATATATTTGCTCTCTAAACGACTCTGCTGAGCATTAAGTAATACTGTTTTTGCATTAGTAAGCTCAACAATATTTTTAAGACCTAAACGAAATTGTTCACTTAAAAGCCCATAACTTTCTTCTGCACTACTAACACTAACTTGTGCCGACCTAAAACGCTGTTGATTTGTCATCGCATTTATCCAAAATCCTTGAATTGTTAAAGCAAGATTACTTTGAGCATCTGCAACTTCAAGTTCTGATTGCTGAAGCCCCATCTTTGCCTTATTAATTGCTGTTTTAGTTGAACGATTGTCAAATATTGGTATACTTAAGGTGACGCCTAGCGAACCATTAAAATTGCTTTTCATTTGATTTGTCCAATTTTGCCCGATACCTGTTAGCGTGTTTGTCCCCACTCCTCCAGAAAGACTTATTGTGGGACTATAACCAGCTTTAGCAATCTCAATATCCAAATTACTGGCCTCAACACCTAATTTTGCATTTTGCATTTCCGGGCGAAGCGAAAGAGCATTATCTAAGACTTCTTTTGCAGAAGGTATAACTCCAAGAGCCTGTTCATCTGTTGAACTAGGCAAAGCTATGTCAAAAACATAATCATAGTTTAACCTAAGAAGGTTTTTCATCTGAAGCTTATAATCTTCTAATTCACCTTTAATATTTACAAGATTATACTCATCTGTAGCGACCTGCGCATCAAGTTGAGCCAAATCAGCTTTTGACAATGAGCCGACATCGTACATTTCCTTTCCCCTTGCCGCATTCTGTTTACTTATCTCAAGTATTTGAGCGTTTACATCAACAGCTTCGCTGACATATAAAATCTGAACATAAAGCTGGACGATCTGCTCCTGAATACTATTAACATTTTCTTCTAAGCTTAAATTGGCCTGCTGGCTTGTTATCTTCTGCAATTTTATATTGTTATGATTTTTATTTCCATTCCATACAGTCCAAGTTGCATTTAATCCATAATCGCCAGCATAGCTACCTTTGTCCGTTTGAGATTTATCACCACTTAAAAAAGGTTGATAACCGGCCTGATGAGTAGTTGAAAACGACAATGACGGAAAAAGACTTGCGCTTGCCTCTTTAACATCTTCTTTTGTAGATGCAACAGAAAGGATACCGGTTTGTATCTTTATGTTGTTCTTAATCGCATAATCAATGCATTCCTTTAAAGTCCACTGTTTTACCTCGCCAGCGAACGCTATCGCAGGTGTCAAAAACAATGCACCGATCATAAAAAATTTTGTTATCTTCATATCCTTGCATTAAATAATCTGTATGCAAAAATAAGAAGAAAAAAAATACATAAAAAACAAAATGGATATATGTAACTACTTAGTAGAGACAATTATCCATTTTGTCGATTTTCGCCAAAAGTCTTAACAAAAGTTATTTAATTATGATAAAGAACTTAACCTGGCTATATACTTCCCAAGAATATCAAACTCGATATTGACCTTACTTCCTAATTTAATATCACAAAAATTTGTATGTTCAAATGTATAAGGAATTATCGCGACCTGAAATGTGTCCTCGGTCGGGTTACATACAGTAAGAGAAACACCATTTACCGTTACACTACCTTTATCTACTGTAAAATATCCACGACGAGCCATCTCTTTGTCAAACGGATATTTAAACGTAAAATAAGTACTACCGTTGGCGTCTTCAATATTAATACATTCAGCCGTCATATCAACATGGCCTTGCACAATATGCCCGTCAAGACGTCCATTCATTATCATTGAACGTTCAACATTAACTTTATCACCAACAGATAACAAGCCAAGATTTGAACGCTCCAATGTCTCCTTCATGGCTGTAACAGTATACTCATCATTATCAAGGTTCACAACAGTAAGACACACGCCATTATGTGAAACACTTTGGTCTATTTTCAATTCATTTGCAAAAGAACATCTGAATGTATAATTTACATTATCTTTATCTTTTTCAATTGCAGACACTATAGCCATATCTTCTATAATTCCAGAAAACATAATAATGATAACTTTTAAATTAAACAATATGGGCAGGATACAATCCTGCCCTTTATACTGAAAAAGACCGTACCAGTGATGTGATGAAACTCCGAGCAATATAAGGATTTGAGAGCTCTCCGCCTTTGTAATCCACCGGCTTTACAGCTATATCATAAGATATTGTGGCCCGCCATTAGCAAAAGAAGTCTTCTCGGTTTTCAGTTTTAATTTGATGAGTATCCCGATCGAACTAATACGGTCTGTATTTACATCTTTTGATGATGCAAAATTACATATTTATTCTCAATGCTGCAAATATTTCAATACGATTTTTATGAATTAGCATATAATACTTTTTCATTAGCAAAAAACTTTTAGTATTCCACAATACATAGCATTAACATTTATTTTAGACTGAATAGAATACGTCCTTAGTCACAAGCATTTCATTATAAATCATTTATCTTGCTTGAACTACTCCATTACATGCATTAATCACTCACCTTATGTACAGCCAAATAAAATGACCCGACAAAATAAAATTCAATATCACGAAACATAAAAAAATAAAATATAATTATATTCTATTCTAATTCAAAAATAAAATGTAATTTTGCGCCCGAATAAAAAACCACAGAAATGAAAAAGGCAACATCAAAAAAAATTCTAATTGTAACAGCTATTTGCGCTGTAATAGCATGTCTTCTTTGCTATTATTATTTATTTTCTTCAATGTCTACAAAAGAAAACAACACATATGTATATATAGATGATGACGATAATATTGACTCTGTATATGCAAAACTTGAGCCTATAGCAACAAGCAACTCTATGTCAGGCTTCAAAATATTGGTAAAATACAGTTCATATACAAAAAATATCAGAACCGGACGATATGAGATTGAAAAAGGGAATGGCGCATTTACAGTGTTCAGAAAACTAAAAAATGGCCTTCAATCATCAGTAAACCTTACAATACCAAGTGTAAGAACTGTTGATAAGCTTGCTGAAATCATCTCAAAGAAAATGATGATGGATAGTTTGTCAATACATAAAGCACTGACAGATTCTGCAACATGTGCAAAATACGGATATACAACACAAACAATATTGTGCATGTTTATCCCAAATACATATGAATTATATTGGAACATTTCCGTAGACAAATTTCTAGAAAAAATAAATAAAGAAAACAAAAAGTTCTGGAATTTTGAGCGGACTCAAAAGGCTAAAGCCATGAACCTGACAAAAGAAGAGGTAATAACAATGGCAAGTATTGTTGACGAAGAAACTGCAAACGACCAAGAAAAGCCTATGATTGCAGGAATGTATTACAATAGATTAAAAGCAGGAATGCCATTACAAGCAGACCCGACTATAAAATTTGCATTGCAGGACTTCAACATAAGGCGCATTTACAATAACATGTTGACCGTTAAAAGCCCATATAACACATATAAAAATATAGGTCTGCCTCCCGGCCCAATAAGGATTCCAACTGTTGCGGGCATCGATGCAGTGTTAAATCACGTTCATCACAATTATTTATATATGTGTGCAAAAGAAGATTTTAGCGGTACACATAACTTTGCTGAAACATATGACGAACATTTAAAGAATGCAGCAAAATACTCTGAAGCATTAAATAAAAGAGGAATTCAATAATCACAATATATGTCAAGTGCAGGACTATGATTTTAGAGGATCTAATAATAAGATCACTAAATCATAGTCCTGCATTGTTTAATGCATATAAATTAAGACAAAGATTAAATTAAACGGTAAACCTAGTAAATATTAGTTGCAATTTCTTAGTTTGTCTTTGATTACTAATAACATAAGCCACACAAAACGATAAAAACGACTACAATTTGTTTTGTTTTGTCTTAGGTTTACATTATCTTTGCACAATAATTCAGATTATTATGGTAATGAACGAAGAGATTAAGAATGAAGAGAAGAAAAGTCTTAGCTTTGTTGAACAACTAGTAGAAAGCGACTTGGCAGAAGGTAAAAACGGAGGAAGAATACAAACACGTTTTCCGCCTGAGCCAAACGGATACTTACACATAGGACACGCTAAGGCTATTTGCATGGATTTCGGTGTCGCTGAGAAATACAACGGCATCTGCAATCTACGCTTCGATGACACAAACCCAAGCAAAGAAGATACCGAGTATGTTGATTCTATTCTTAATGATATAAAGTGGCTGGGATTTCATTGGGAAAACGTTTATTATGCTTCTGACTACTTCCAACAGCTTTGGGATTTTGCCGTATGGATGATCAAAGAAGGAAAAGCATATATAGACGAACAGTCAAGTGAAATGATTGCCGAGCAGAAAGGGACACCAACACAGCCCGGCACGCCATCGCCCTATAGAGACAGACCTATTGAAGAAAACCTTGAGCTCTTCAATAAGATGAACACTCCTGACGTGGAAGAAGGCTCTATGGTTCTACGAGCTAAACTTGATATGGCAAATCCGAATATGCATTTCCGTGACCCTATTATGTATCGTATAATACATACACCACATCATCGTACAGGGACAAAATGGCATGCATACCCGATGTATGACTTTGCACATGGACAAAGTGATTTCTTCGAAGGAGTAACCCATTCAATATGCACACTCGAATTTGTCCCCCACCGTCCACTCTATGATAAGTTCATTGACGAACTGAAAGTATATAAAGGTGAAACAGAAAACATCAATGACAATCGTCCCAGACAGATTGAATTCAATCGTCTAAATCTTACATATACTGTAATGAGCAAACGTAAATTACATGCGCTTGTTGATGAGCATAAAGTAAACGGATGGGACGATCCTCGTATGCCGACTATTTGCGGTATGCGCAGAAGAGGGTATTCACCAGAAAGCATTAGAAACTTCATAAAGAGTATCGGATATACAAAGTTTGATGCTCTTAATGATATGGCACTTCTCGAAGCTGCTGTCCGTGACGACCTTAACAAAAGAGCTATAAGGGTTTCAGCTGTTGTCAATCCCGTGAAACTTGTTATCACAAACTATCCGGAGGGTCAAACCGAAGAAATGGAGGCAATCAACAATCCTGAAAACGAAGCTGATGGAAGCCACATGATTACTTTCAGCAGGAATCTATGGATCGAACGTGAAGACTTTATGGAAGATGCTCCTAAAAAGTTCTTCAGAATGACTCCAGGAAAAGAGGTACGCCTTAAAAATGCATATATAGTTAAATGTACAGGATGTACAAAAGACGAGAACGGTAACATTACAGAGATACAAGCCGAATATGACCCTATCAGCAAAAGCGGCATGGAGGGAGCAAACCGCAAAGTAAAAGGAACGCTACATTGGGTAAGTGCAGACTATTGCCAAAAAGCAGAAGTAAGAATATACGACCGTCTGTTTAACGTGGAGAATCCTTCTGCTGACGAAAGGGATTTCAGAGAGCTTCTTAATCCAGACTCACTCACAATTATCCCTGAGTGTTATGTTGAAAAATTCGCAGCAGAAAAGAAGCCGGGAGAATATCTGCAGTTCCAACGCATTGGATACTTCATGGCCGATTTAAGTTCTACCCCCGACCATCTTGTTTTCAACAAAACAGTCGGCCTAAAGGACACATGGTCTAAAATTAATAAAAATTGAATAGATGTCATATAATAACTCTGAAGATTATTTTGAATCAAACGAATTCAAAGCCACTCTGAAAAAATTTGAAGAAGCTGAAAGGAGTGGACAGGAAATAATATTAGATTCCGAAGAATTTGTTGATATTGCTGAATATTACTATAATCATGGCAAAGTTAATGCAGCAATAGAGATAATCAACAGAGCTATAGACCTATATCCAGGAGCTGCCGCTCCGCTTTTATTTAAAGCGAGAATGGCACTTCTGGATTACAATGACATTAATAAAGCCAATTTATACGCAGACTTAATTAACGACAAGAATGATTTAGAATATTTCTACCTCAAGGCAGAAATAATGATTAATGAGGGTAAAATAGAAGAAGCCGACAACTACCTTGAAAATAAATACGAAGAAATTGATGATGACGAAAAAGACTATTTTGCCATTGACACAACAGCTTTATACATAGACTATAACATTATAGGAAAAGCAAATAAGTGGATAAAGAAATCAGAAGCAGTTGATACAGTCGAATATAAAGAGCAATATGCAAGGATTATGATGGAAAATGGCGATTATAAGAAAAGCCAAGAGCTATTTAATGAATTAATAGACAATAATCCCTACTCCACTCAATATTGGAACTCGCTTGCATCTTCACAATTTTTATGCAATAATATTGAGGAAGCCATACAAAGTTGTGAATTTGCCCTTGCAATTAACCCTGAAAATGCAACGGCGCTCCTAAACAAAGCAAACGGTCTGTATAATCTCGGGAATTATAAAGAAGCCTTGAAATATTATACAAGATATTGCGAACAATGCCCTAATGACGAAAATGGCGAGACTCTGATAGGATTCTGCAATATGTTGCTTGAGGATTATCTTAATGCCATTAAACATTTTCAAATTGCAGAAAGATTATCTGCACAGAATTCTCCAATGCTAACAGACATTTATAAAGACTGGGCATTTGCATTATGCCGTCTTGGAAGAATTGACGAAAGTATGACAGTCCTTGACAAAGCACAAAATATAGGATGCGACCAAAATGAATTGTTGGTTTACAGAGGCAGCCTGCTTATCGGGAGCGGACGTTTTTATGAGTCTAAAAAATATTTTCTTAAAGCAATCAAAGACTCTGACTACTCTCCAAATATTGTAATGAAGACCGCAATCGTTATTTACGAAAGCGGAAATATTAACGTAGCATACAAGATGTTTCAAATGCTATATAAGAAATATCCTAATTGGACTAAGGGATACGCATATTATGCAGCCATTTGTTACTCTCTAAATAAAGAAGACGAATTTCTGAAAAATCTTAAAAAGGCAGTAATATTTTCACCTGAAGAAAGTAAAATTGTATTAGGAAAATTATTTCCAGAAGATATGGAAACAAATTATTATTACCAATATATGCTCAACAAACTTGGTAAATCATGATAAAGCTGCATCAACTAAAGATTTATTAAATACTAACTATCTGAAGACTAGGGAGAAAAGTATCCTGCTAAAATTTCTATATTTAATCAATCAAATTTCATCTTTATATTTTCATATTAATTAAACAAAGAAGGATAATAACCTCATTTATCATGAAGCAGACAGAGGCGTTTTCCTTGACTTGACATCAAAGCATAAACATATAAATTGCGAAACATAAAAGACAAATTAATTTCCCTTATAAAAATCGAAACATTTAGCATCATTCTCATTATACTTTAGTACGAATTCACCACAAAGCACGAATCATCAATAGAAGAAAGCACAAAATAGTTTCAAATTGAAAACCTATTATTTACGTATAAGAACTCAGTAACTTTTGAACAAAAAGTGGCTGAGTTTTCATGCATAAACCATAGGATTATCTCATTGAAACAAATGCATACATAAAATTTAAGTTGAATAATTTAATCTGCGACAATGAAAAATGCTCTTAAAGAAGAAAGATATTATTTTTCTATAAAAAATTTCATTATATTTGTTTTTAACATATAAATAATGTATTTTTACGTCACAATATGAATATAATGTATTATGTGGAAATATTACGCATTATTGTCCGCTCTATTTGCCTCATTAACAGCTATATTTGCCAAAATAGGCATTAAAGATGTAAATTCAGACTTAGCTACAGCCATAAGAACATCAATAATAGTATTATTGACATGGGGCATTGTTCTATTTTGTGGAGTTGAAGATAAGATTAAGGATATAAGTTTACACTCATGGCTATTTCTTATTCTATCGGGTATAGCCACAGGATGTTCTTGGTTGTTTTATTTTAAAGCTTTACAAAATGGTGATGTTTCACGCGTTGCCCCAATAGACAAACTTAGTGTTCCACTAACTATATTTATGTCATTTATAATATTAAAAGAACCTATCAGCTTTAGAACCATTGCAGGCGGAATATTAATCACAGGCGGAAGCATACTCTTATTGTTAAAATGAAGATACTTATAATTGAAGACGAAAGAGAACTTTCAGACAACATTGTTACATTCTTAAGTTCTGAAAATTATTTGTGTGAACAGGCATTCACCTTTGCAGATGCAAAAATGAAAGTGCATTTATATGAATATGAATGCATTGTTCT
>NZ_DBLZAX010000009.1:25318-165927 GCF_057607445.1 Xylanibacter sp.
AATCATTGTGTCAGCAAAAGACTCTATTAATGATAAAATAACAGGCCTGGAAGTAGGTGCTGATGACTATCTGGCAAAACCGTTTAGTCTGCCGGAACTTAGTTACATTCTTAAGTTCTGAAAATTATTTGTGTGAACAGGCATTCACCTTTGCAGATGCAAAAATGAAAGTGCATTTATATGAATATGAATGCATTGTTCTTGACATAATGCTGCCAGATGGGAACGGCCTTGAACTATTAAAAGAAATCAGAGACAGACATAGCCAAGTAGGAGTAATCATTGTGTCAGCAAAAGACTCTATTAATGATAAAATAACAGGCCTGGAAGTAGGTGCTGATGACTATCTGGCAAAACCGTTTAGTCTGCCGGAACTTAAAATGCGAATATACGCCATCATCAGACGAAAAAAATTTTATACCAGCAACATTCTGTGCAGCAACGGCATAAAAATTGATCTGCTAAAAAAGACCGTAACAATAAACTCTGAAACAATAACACTCACAAGAACAGAATACGAACTGCTGTTATTTTTAATAAGCAATAAGAATAAGGTTATATCAAAACTTTCTATGGCCGAACATTTAACCGGAGAAATGGCCGACATGCTAGACAATCATAATTTTGTATATACGCATATCAAAAATCTGAAGGCAAAACTTACAAGACAAGGATGTTCAGAGTGTATTAAAAATATTTATGGTACAGGATACAAATGGATAGAAGAATGAGAAGAAGTATTCTTATAGACAAAGCCATGCTACAGTTCACCATTTGCGTAACTATTCTCATGCTATTGGCAACGCCATTATTTTATTGGCTCACAAAACACTATTATGCAGAAGACCTCATACTGGTTATTGATACAATAAAACACGGAAAAGACATTCCCCCACTCGATGTTGAACGAGACATCATGCATGGAATCATGATACAATTCGGACTGATAATATGCATCATCGGAATATCTGTAATATTAATAATGAAAAATATTTCTGTAAAGCTTTGGACACCTTTTTATTATACACTAAGCCAAATAAGCAGATTTAAACTTGAGGACAAAAAGGTGCCACAGTTTCCGGAAAACAAGGTAAATGAATTTACTAAATTAAATGAGGCTGTAACAATCCTTATGAGAAACAGCCTGATAAGTTATAATATACAAAAAGAATTTACAGAAAATGCATCACATGAGATGCAAACACCTTTAGCTATATTCCAAAGCAAACTCGATAATTTGTTACAAGACGAGCATCTCACTAAAAAGCAAGCAGATACTATACAAGACCTTTACAATCTTACCGTACGCCTGACACGCCTCAACAAAAATCTATTATTGCTTGCAAGAATAGATAACAATCAATATAGTGAAATGTCTGAAGTTGATATAATAAATATCTTAAATCGTATGTTGCCCTTGTTACATTCTATATCTGATGGGATAACTATTATAAGAGATTTTAAACTTCCGTCTATGATAATTAAATGTAATAGCACTCTTTTAGAAAGCATGATCAACAATTTAATTGTAAATGCTTTAAGACACAACCAAATTAATGGTGAAATAATAATAACAGTTGAGCAAGACAGAATGATTATCTCAAATACATCAAATGGAATGGCACTTGATGAAAACTTATTGTTTAACCGCTTTTATAGACCGATACGCGATAATAAGGGCAGCGGTCTTGGGTTATCCATCGTAAAAGCGATATGCAAATTTCACAACTGGAAAATTGAATACAAACACGTTAACAACAAGAATCATTTTATCATAGCATTTAAATAATATATAAAGATATCCTTACCATAATTGGCCATAATCATAAATATTCACTTTACGAATTAATCATAACCACCTATAAATCGATACATTACAACGACAAGACATCTCATCCAAATAACATATCCATAACGATAATAATGCCAAGCAGTATTATTGCATAATAAGTATGATTAATAAATTAATCTATACAGAAAGACCAACACAAATACATTCGCCCGTAAATATTATTTATAATAAAATTGTCTTATAAAACCTTTCTGTTCTTATAGTTTAGCATTATCATTTGTACCAATAACACCACATAAAATGCTATATTTAACACTATTGTCCTAAAATCTACAAAATGTCTTCAAAATTCCCACTTATTTTTGTGCAAAAAACAGATGAAAAGAACTATTATCATATCTACAATTTCAGCAATAATAATCGTTTTTTGTATTATTCCAGGGTATTTATATCCTATTTTTGAAATATTGGATGCTATAGACAAACAATTAACAATTGCTTTAAATTTTAATGGAGGCTCAATTGTAGATGCTATTCTATATGCCATGTCATCAAGAATAACATGTTCAATCTGTGTTTTAATAGCAATCACTTTATATTTTCTAAGAAAAAAAACAAAACTAAGAAGATATCTTGTTATTGTTTTGGGATTAACACTCGTCATAACATTATGTGATCAGATATCAGCTTCTGTTATAAAGCCATATGTATGCCGTTTAAGACCATCACACACCATTGGCGTATGCGAATTTTTACATTACGTATATGGTTACAAAGGAGGTCAATATGGATTTGTATCCAGCCATGCAGCCAATACATTAGGAGCCGCCGCATTTTTATCTTACATAATTAAAAACAAAAGAATTACAATTTATCTGTTTACATGGGCTTTTATCGTTTGCTATTCTAGAATATATTTAGGGGTGCATTATTTGGGCGATGTAATATGTGGTGGTATTCTAGGCGCTGCGATAGGATATACAACAGCTTTCGCTATAAACAGCATTATCATTAGATACATCACATGGAAACATCTTCGTTCGTATAAAGCCCAATTAAGATAAAAACGCTGAAATAAACATTATATATTATTTTAGCACTGCCGACAAAGGTATTTTATATTGCATAGAAAAAATTAGGAATAAATATCGCTTTAAATAAGTTTTATTTTTAATTTTGCAATTCAATATTATGTTAGGGCTTGCAATTATGCTTCACACGATAATATGTGAGGCATATTTTAATGTATTGCTCATAAAATCAGAAATATGAATAAACAGGAAAAAAAATTATTATTAATTCTAATGGTGATATGCGTGATATCACTTATCTCATTCATCGGTTTGTCATTATTTAATACTCGTGGCGAACCGCGTGAGGCTATAGTATCATTGTCCATGCTAAAATACGGCAACTGGATATTACCAATAAACAACGGAATAGACATTGCATATAAACCGCCATTGCTACACTGGTTTATAGCGTTATTATCATATATTTACGGAGAAGTTACTACGTTCACCGCACGTATGCCTTCAGCCCTATCATTAATAGCAATGATTGCTGCTGGATATGTATTCTTTGCCAAGCGCAAAGATGCAACAACTGCTTTCATCGCCGGCATAATTACACTCACCTGCTTTGAAGTACATAGAGCAGGAACATCATGCCGTGTTGACATGCTGCTGAGTTCGCTTATAGTTATCGCCCTATATCAGCTGCACAAATGGGGCGAAAAAGGAATGAAAGGTTTTCCGCTATGGGGTGTATTAGCAATGAGTGGTGCCTTCCTGACCAAAGGGCCTATTGGCATATTATTACCATGCCTTGTGGAGTTTGTATATCTACTTATACGTGAAACAAAGCCCGCAAAACTTATTTTTACTTTCATATTGATTGGTCTATCTGCATGTATACTTCCATCATTATGGTACATTGCTGCATATAGGCAAGGCGGAGACAAATTTTTAGAATTAGTTTATGAAGAAAATGTCCTACGCTTTCTTGGCAAGATGTCATATTCTTCACACGAGAAACCTGCATATTATAATTTAATAACAGTAATTGCCGGATATGTCCCCTACACTCTTCTTGTAATTATATCGCTTTTTGCTATTAAATATAAGTCGTTTGATTTTGGAATAAACCAATGGTGGAAAAAACTTCGCAATCGAATTACAACAATGGATTCAGCACATTTATTTTCACTATTGAGCATAGTTATTATTTTCGTATTCTATTGCATTCCAAAAAGCAAACGTAGCGTTTACCTTTTACCGATATATCCGTTCATTGCCTTTTTCTTAGCAGAATATATAATATACCTATCCCATAAACATAAAATTGTCTTAAAGGTTTTTGGAAATATCATGGCAGGAATATCAATTCTGCTAATGATTTGTTTTTTTGCTGTAAGAATCAACATTATACCTGAAAGCATTTTTTCAGGCAAACATGCAGTAGAAAACATAAATATGATGAGAGACTTGGCCACTACAGAATTGAATTTTATGTCTATAATAATATTGGCAATCCCTATCATAGCTTCAATTATATTTTGGCGTATTAAGAATCAGAGCCCTTACAAATTAGTGTTATCCACATTAGGAATTGTTTGGGGAATCTTCATCTCTCTAGACGGATTCTATCAACCTGTAATACTTAGTTCTAAGTCAGACTACAATGTTGCCATGCAAATAAAAAAGATTGTACCAAGTGGCAGAATATATTCATATAGAACAGACATTGTTGTTGGAGACCGTATGCACCCGTTCACAATAAACTTTTATCTTGGCGACCGTGTTGTGCCGTTTGACTGTTTCAACCCTTCATATGGCTACCTTATTGCAGGAAATGATGACATTGAAACTTTCAAAAAAACATACCCCAATTATAGAGTAGAAGAAATTCGTGATTTTAAACATCGCAGCTGTGATGATAAAAAATGGTTGCACTTTTATAAATTCTACAACAACGAAGCAAATAAACAGAATTACAAATCAATATAACAATAAAAATAAACCTGAACAATGAACCTTTTAATAGTTGTACCATGCTATAATGAAGAGGAAATGCTGCCGGAAACCACTAAACAATTAACTGCAGTAATAGATAAAATGGTGCATGACAGAAGCATCAGCACCGGCAGGATCTTGTATATTGATGATGGAAGCAAAGACAACACATGGAAACTGATAGAAAAATATGCCTCAGAAAGCAACAAAGTATACGGTTTAAAACTATCTCGAAATTCGGGACACCAATTCGCCCTTACTGCAGGACTTGAATGGGCTTCTGAAAATGCGGATGCAGCAATATCAATTGATGCAGACCTGCAAGATGACGTCAATGCAATATATGACATGGTCAAATGTTTTAATGATGGTAAAGACATCGTTTACGGAGTAAGACGTGAACGCAAGACAGATACGTTTTTCAAACGCAATACAGCACTTTTATTTTACAAACTCATGAATAAGTTAGGCGGTAAGATAATCTATAACCATGCAGACTTCAGACTGATGAGCCGTAGGGCCCTTAAATCATTAATGGATTATCCCGAGCGTAATCTATTTTTACGTGGAATGGTCGCTTCATTAGGATATCCGTCAGATATAGTTTATTATGACAGAAAAGAAAGAATGGCTGGTGTATCTAAATATCCATTAAAGAAAATGATCAGCTTTGCCCTAGACGGAATAACATCCTTCTCAATAAAACCTTTACACTATATTACTTACCTTGGTGTTGTATTCATATTGATTTCTATAGCCGTAATTATATATGCACTGATATCATATTTCGACAGAGATGCAATTCAAGGTTGGACATCTCTTCTTATATCTGTATGGTTTATTGGCGGGTGTATACTTATCGCATGCGGGGTCATTGGTGAATATGTTGGAAAAATCTACATTGAGACAAAAAGAAGACCATTATATTTTATAGAAAAGACCGCAGGCATTTCGAATAAATAAAAGCATAGCTACCATATAAAGACTCCCCGGATTTAAATGTTTAAATCCGGGGAGTCTTTATATGATAAATCTTATAGTAACAAGATTATTATTTTGTAACATGGAACCAATC
The DNA here is from genome assembly GCF_057607445.1 of Xylanibacter sp. Classification (NCBI taxonomy): domain Bacteria; kingdom Pseudomonadati; phylum Bacteroidota; class Bacteroidia; order Bacteroidales; family Prevotellaceae; genus Xylanibacter; species Xylanibacter sp. Next base: position 31,200 of record NZ_DBLZAX010000009.1, read on the forward strand.
AGCCTCTAACCATCCTCTATTAGCCTTACCAGCAGGTTCTGCTGCTACAAAACCAATTTTAGCTCCAATCCATTTGCCTTCACGCATCTTGAAACTTTCGCCTACTTTCTTATATTTTTTTCCGTCTAAACTATATGCAAAATTACAGATGCCATCATTAACCATCATACGGAGATAAATATCTTCGTGAATGGCTGGTTGATAATCAATCTTATCAACTTCAGTAGGCTTAAGCTTGGCAATGACATTAACTTTTTCCGGCTTTCCTTTATCAGCTTTTAAGCAGGTAATCTGCTGAAGTTCAAATTCATCCCCAACTCTTTTTACAACAATAGCAGAATAATCGAGTCCCATCATAATCAGACCTCCAAACTGGTTCTGATCTTTAGCTGTTACACGTACTTTAGCTGTTGCTGTAAATTTATCAGCTGGAGTTTTCTGAAGCAGCAAATTCGGCACTTCCCATAAGTTCACGAAATTCTCGCTTAACTTATGATTATAGACTCTAAAAGTACCAAATGAAGTAGGCATACCAAAGAACTGATTATAATTTGCATGCCACTGCCATTGTTTACCCAAGAGAGGCTGATTAAACTCATCGCTTTCAACAGGATTTTGAATAGGCCAAGCTTTAGATGTTTTTGGCTTACGGTAAGTTTTAACAGGATCACCGCAATAATCACCATCTTTATCTATTCCCATAACAGGCCAATTATCTCTCCATTCAACCGGCTGTAAATGCACTACACGTCCATAACAGCCCTTATCTTGAAAATGCAAAAACCAATCTTCACCAAATGCAGTATGAACCCACGCTCCTTGATGAGGGCCATTGATATCACTCTTTCCTTGGGCTAATACTTTTTTGCACTCATAAGGACCAAATGGACTCTTAGATCTCATAGCAAGCTGGAATCCTGTAGGTACTCCACCTGCTGGGCACATAATCCAATACCACCCATCCCTCTTATAAAACTTTGGACCTTCACAAGTTCGGTTCTCCGTTCCATTACCATCAAAAACAATAACAGGATCACCGATAGCCTTTGTTCCATCAGCAGATAATTCACGCACTACTATTACAGATGCGAAACGTGATCTACTATTTGCATAAGCACTTACAAGATAGCATCGCCCGTCCTCATCCCATAGTGGTGTACTGTCAATATTGCCAGGTCCCGGAATAACGCAAACAGGCTTCTCCCACTCTCCGGCAGGATTCTTTGTCTTTACCATGAACACGCCATAATCAGGATCACCCCAGTAAATATAAAATTCTCCATTATGATACCTGATACTAGGAGCCCATACGCCATTACCGTGAGAAGGCATATTGTAAACGCTTGCCGGCTCAATATCCTTCAAAGCATGTCCTATTATTTCCCAATTAACCAAATCCTTTGAGTGAAGTATTGGCAAACCTGGAGTACAGTTGAAAGAACTTGCAGTAAGATAATAATCTTCACCTACGACGCATACATCAGGATCGCTATAATCCGCATTGATAACAGGGTTTGTATAAGTGCCGTCGCCATTATCAGGACACCAAACCTCAGAACGGTATTGTCCATATGAAGCTAATGGAACAAAAAGCAATGACAAAAAGAATGTTTTTTTCATGTGTTCAAGTAAATTAATTTTATATTAATAATTAAACGATATCCTATATGACTTTCACAAAATTTTTTCCTATTGAATCAAAACGCAATAAATAATTTACATCGTGCACAATATGCATAAATTCTACAGATGTGTCATTAGTTTTTCTTACTGAATTTGCCACATGCCCCATTGTACGACGCAAATTAATCTCAATACAAGGATTCAACAAAAAGCCGTTGGCACCACCAGAAACAATCATCATGTCAACACCAAACGGACCTTGATATAAACCTGAAAGATATGATGAAAAAACTTTTATAATATTTTCTCTGATACGTGTCAGCATTTCCTCCGACACATATTTTGAGAGTAATTCCGTTTTATATGATTCCGATGCTATGATATTACCCGTATATGACACACCATCTGTATTAAACAAAGATAAGCCACAATAACTAATATGCCCATCACCATGAGAATAAAACTCCATGGCAAAATCTTTCACCTTATTATAATACGGCTCAACACAAAGTCCTCCTTGACGATTTATAATGTTTTTAATCCATCCTAATTTAGAAGGGCAGACTTCCTTTTCTGAAAGATATTTAACGCCACGTCCACTACTACTCCACGGCGCTTTAACAACGACTTGTCCATATTTTTCAACTAAGTTAAAAATATCTTCAGGATGTGTAACATAAAAACTTTCACCACACGTCATATCCTCTATACCTGCTCTAATCAATTTCAATAAAGCGGATGTATGACTGCGATTTGAAAAATGTTTTACATCAGTCAGAATGCGATCATCAACGACATCACACAAATCTTTTCCGTTAATTATTATCCCTGACTTAGAAAGCATTGAACGTAGGCTTAAGTCCCATCCCCATGGGTCTATAGATGAAAAATCCGCGGCTTTCAAATCATCAATAGTAACAAAAACGACATCAGCATGACACCTGTGGGTCTTAGCTAAAGCTTTAAGTGCATAAGGAACATCATCAACAAGAACGCAATCACCATCATTTGCCCATAGTGCAGGAATATATCCCAAGTTCATTTTGAACTCCTGAATTGCGTGCGGCAGGGTTATGCTTTCTGTCCCATATGCTAAAGCAATGTCATGCTCTGGATTAAAAATATGTAACTTCACAAAAAACAATTATTGATTTTGGTGCAAAAATAATAAAAAAAAATGAGTTTTTGCAATGTATGGTTTGCAATTATAGAATAAAATATTATCTTTGCAAAAGAAAACAAATTAAAAAAGAATGGAAGCTTTCTTTCGTACCCATACTTATTTGGTAGAACACACAAACGCCCCCGTTCGCCGCATGCTGATGGACGAGATAAACTGGGACGAGAGGATGATTGGCATAAAAGGTACAAGAGGTGTTGGCAAAACTACTTTTCTTTTACAATATGCAAAAGAAAACTTCGCACCTAATGACCGTAAATGTCTTTATGTCAACATGAACAACTTCTATTTTCAAGGAAGAGGCATTGCAGACTTTGCCGGTGAGTTTTACAAAAATGGTGGAAACGTACTGCTAATTGACCAAATCTTCAAAGAACCAAATTGGAGTAAAGAGCTACGTCTCTGCTACGAAAAGTATCCACAACTAAAAATTATATTTACAGGTAGCAGCGTTATGCACCTAAAAGAAGAAAATCCAGAACTTAATGGTATTGTAAAAAGCTACAACCTTAGGGGCTTTTCTTTAAGAGAATATATAAATCTTGTTGCTGGAACAAACTTTAGGCCGTATACATTAGATGAAGTATTACGCGACCATGAACATATAACTCGCCACATCTTACCTGAAGTTTCACCTGGAAAATATTTAAAGGAGTATCTTCACCATGGATTCTATCCATTTTTTCTTGAGCACAGAAATTTCTCCGAGAATTTGCTCAAGACAATGAATATGATGACAGAAGTTGATATACTACTGATTAAGCAGATTGAGCTCAAATATCTCACAAAGATAAAAAAACTATTTTATCAGCTTGCAGTTGACGGTCCCAAAGCACCAAACATAAGCCAACTGGCAATTGATATAGAGACAAGCAGAGCTACGGTTATGAACTACATAAAGTACCTTGCGGAAGCACGGTTGATTAACATAATATATCCTGTCGGTCAGGAATTTCCCAAAAAGCCAGGAAAGATAATGATGCATAACCCAAACCTTATTTACGCAATATATCCTATTAGAGTAGAGGAACAAGATGTTATGGAAACATTCTTTGTTAACTCTATGTGGAAAGATCACAAGATAAATCAGAGCAATAAAGATAACTGTTACACAGTAGACGAAAATAAGGAGTTCAGAATCTGTGACGCTACAGGAAATGCAAAAATCAGAATGAATCCGGACACTATTTATGCCCGCTACAACACAGAAATCGGCAAAGGAAATCAGATACCATTATGGCTATTGGGATTTCTATATTAAAAGAAGAAATATTTTATTATATAATTAAGAAGGTATATAGATACACTAACATTTAATATTTTATTAAAAATGGCTAAAGAAAAAAAGTTTATCACTTGTGATGGTAACGAAGCTGCTGCTCACATAAGCTATATGTTTAGCGAAGTTGCAGCAATTTATCCTATCACACCATCTTCACCGATGGCAGAACACGTTGACGAATGGGCTGCAAAAGGCCGTAAAAACCTTTTCGGACAGACTGTTTCTGTACAGGAAATGCAGTCTGAAGGTGGAGCTGCCGGAGCCGTTCATGGTTCACTTCAGGCAGGCGCCCTCACTACAACATTCACAGCGTCTCAGGGCTTGCTGCTCATGATTCCTAACATGTACAAAATTGCCGGAGAACTTCTGCCATGCGTTTTTGACGTATCTGCACGTTCATTGGCATCAAATTCATTGTGTATCTTTGGTGATCATCAAGACGTTATGGCTTGTCGCCAGACAGGTTTCGCAATGTTCTGCGAGGGATCTGTACAGGAAGTTATGGACCTTACAGCCGTAGCTCACCTGGCATCACTTAAAACATGCGTACCATTCCTTAACTTCTTCGATGGTTTCCGCACATCTCACGAGTATCACAAGATAGAACTTCTTGAGCAGGAAGATATCGCTCCGCTGCTTGACATGGAAGACGTTAAACGTTTCCGCGACCGTGCGCTTACACCTGAGCGTCCTGTAACACGTGGTACAGCAGAGAATCCTGAAACATTCTTCACACACCGTGAATCTTGCAACAGCTATTATGACAAAGTACCTGAAGTTGTTGAGCATTACCTCGGTGAAATCAGCAAGATTACAGGTCGTGAATACCACCTCTTCTCATATTATGGTGCAGACGATGCTGACAGAATCATAATCCTTATGGGTTCTGCAACAGAGGCAGCACGCGAAGCAATCGACCACCTCAATGCAAATGGCGAGAAAGTTGGTATGATTTCTGTTCACCTCTATCGTCCATTCTCTGTTAAACACCTGCTCGCTTCTGTACCTAAGACAGTTAAACGTATTGCTGTTCTTGACAGAACTAAAGAACCTGGAGCTGAAGGCGAACCTCTGTATCTTGATGTTAAGAGCGCTTACTATGATGTTGAAGACAGACCTCTCATCGTTGGCGGCCGTTATGGACTAGGTTCTAACGATACAACTCCTGCTACAATCATATCAGTATTCAACAATCTGAAACTTAACGAACCTAAGAATCATTTTACAGTAGGTATTGTTGATGATGTTACATTCACATCACTTCCTCAAGTTGAAGAAATGGCTCTTGGCGGCGAAGGAATGTTCGAGGCTAAATTCTTTGGTTTAGGTGCAGACGGTACTGTTGGTGCAAACAAGAACTCAGTTAAGATTATTGGTGATAATACCAACAAACACTGTCAGGCATACTTCTCTTACGACTCAAAGAAATCTGGAGGTTTCACATGTTCACACCTGCGTTTCGGTGATTCACCAATCCGTAGCACATATCTCGTAAATACACCTAACTTCGTAGCATGCCACGTTCAGGCTTACTTACATATGTACGATGTTACACGTGGTTTGCAGAAGAATGGTACATTCTTGCTGAACACAATATTCGATGGCGAAGAGCTTGTAAACTTCATACCTAATAAGGTTAAACGCTATTTCGCTCAGAACAATATTACAGTTTACTATATTAATGCAACTAAGATTGCACAAGAAATTGGCTTGGGCAACCGTACAAACACTATTCTTCAGAGTGCATTCTTCCGTATAACAGGTGTTATTCCTGTTGACTTGGCCGTTGAACAGATGAAGAAATTCATCGTTAAGTCTTACGGAAAGAAGGGACAGGATGTTGTTGACAAGAACTATGCTGCAGTTGATCGCGGTGGCGAATACAAACAGCTTACAGTTGATGCAGCATGGGCAAATCTTGAAGACGATGCTATAGTAGAAGACGATGCTCCTGCATTCGTAAAAGAACTTGTTCGTCCTATCAACGCTCAGGCTGGAGACTTGCTGAAAGTTTCAGACTTCATCAACCATGACACTGTTGACGGTACATGGCAGAATGGCACATCAGCTTATGAAAAGCGCGGTGTTGAAGCCTTCGTTCCTGTATGGAATTCTGAAAACTGTATCCAGTGTAACAAGTGTGCATATGTTTGTCCTCACGCTGCAATCCGTCCGTTTGTTCTGACAGACGAAGAGCTTAAGGGCTTTGACGACACAACTCTCGAGATGAAGGCTCCTGCAGCAATGAAGGGTATGCACTTCGTTATAAAGGCAAGTGTTATGGATTGTCTTGGATGTGGTAACTGTGCTGATGTTTGTCCTGGAAATCCGAAGAAGGGTAAGGCTCTTACAATGGTTCCATTCGCAGGAAATGATGTTGAGGCTGCTCGTTGGGATTATCTGGTTAACAAAGTTTCAAGCAAACAGGATCTTGTAGACATCAAGTCAAACGTTAAGAACTCTCAGTTTGCTAAACCTCTGTTTGAGTTCTCTGGAGCTTGCTCTGGTTGCGGTGAGACACCTTACGTTAAACTGATTTCTCAGCTCTTCGGTGACCGTGAAATGATTGCTAACGCAACAGGTTGTTCTTCTATCTACTCTGCATCTATACCTTCTACTCCTTATTGCAAGAATGAAAAGGGACAGGGTCCTGCATTCGACAACTCGCTGTTCGAGGACTTCTGCGAGTTCGGTATGGGTATGGTACTTGGTAACAAGAAGATGAAAGAACGTGTAACAGTTCTTCTGAACGAAGCTATTTCAAAAGAGGATACTCCTGCTGAATTCAAGGCAGCAGCTCAGGAGTGGATTGGTGCTCAGGATGATGCTGAAGCTTCTAAAGCTGCAGCTGCTAAGCTGAAACCAATGATTGCAGCTAGCGCAGAATCTGGATGTGAAATCTGCAAGGAACTTAAGACTCTTGATCACTATCTCGTTAAGCGCAGCCAGTGGATTATCGGTGGTGATGGTGCATCTTACGATATTGGCTACGGCGGTCTTGATCATGTTATCGCAAGTGGTGAAGATGTCAACATCCTCGTCCTTGACACAGAGGTTTACTCTAACACTGGTGGTCAGTCTTCTAAGTCAACTCCTCTTGGTGCTATCGCCCAGTTTGCTGCCCAGGGTAAGAGAATCCGCAAGAAGGATCTCGGTCTTATGGCAACAACATATGGCTATGTTTACGTTGCACAGATTGCAATGGGCGCAGATCAGGCTCAGTGCTTGAAGGCTATCCGTGAGGCTGAAGCTTATCCTGGTCCGTCACTCATCATTGCTTACGCTCCTTGTATCAATCATGGTCTTAAGGCTAAAGGTGGTATGGGCAAGAGCCAGGCAGAAGAGGCTAAAGCTGTTGAATGTGGTTACTGGCACTTGTGGAGATACAATCCTGAACTTGCAGAAGAAGGTAAGAATCCGTTCTCACTCGACTCTAAAGAACCCGATTGGAGCAAATTCCACGACTTCCTGCTCGGTGAGGTTCGTTACCTCTCTGTAAAGAAGGCATATCCAAATGAGGCAGAAGAACTGTTCGCTGAAGCAGAGCGTATGGCTAAACTCCGTTATAACAGCTACATCCGTAAATCTAAGGAAGACTGGAGTAATGGTGAAGAGGCTTAATAAGCTAAATAATAATATTTAGGTGATTTTAAACGTTTATAAATCACCTGAATATCAGATCATAAGGCTGTCCCTTTAAATCGGGACAGCCTTTTTATATTAAGAAATCTAGGATTATATATAATTATTATAGAGCCTCCCCTATATTAACAAGCCATACTTAATCACACCCACAAATTATTTTCCTGCAACGATAAAATCTTAATTAATTATCAATTAATAAAAAGTCTGATGAGAACTTTATTGTATAATGGATAAAAGTCTATGATTTTTGAATAAAAAACAAGTCATTTATATCGTAAAAACAACAGAGTTTTTACCAAGAAATCAATTACTTATAATATAAAACCTAATTGGCAAGTTTTATAAAAACAAGCTATCATACGAAGCAAAAGCATATATATATAACATTTAGCCTCTAAAATATTACAATTTTAAAGGTATCATTAAAAAATTAAATGAATAAAAATTTCTAGATAACATCTATAATTTCTTTTTTCAAATAAATTTCATCATTGAATGAAAATCGGGCAACATTTTTCTAAACTATAAATAGAGTTATCATTATAAAAAAATCAGCAGGATTATTTTTAATTCTCCATGCTGATTTCTAAGTTAGAGTCAAATCTATAGGTTGAATGAAATCCTTCTTTTAAAATATTTTATCCTATCAGATAACTTTATTCTTCAACAATACCAGCCTTCATCCATTCTGACATTATCTTTTTTGAATCAGCAAATGCTATTTCAGTTGTCACTTGATATTTTTCTGTCAAAAGATCTGTCAACGTATTCTCGTCGAAAAAATTCAATGAGGATATCTCATTCCACAAATATGCAGAAGATTCATTCATACTTATTATATTTGTGAAATCTACATTATCAATTCCTTCTGCAACAATCACATGTTCACCACATACATTGCGTAGTTTAAAACCCTTTTTTGCTTTCATATTAAACTATAATTTTACCGGAAAAATTCTTAACCATAATTTTCTATAACCATATAGTAAGTATCTTCTAATTGGAAATAATTTATTCCAAATAAATGAATACAATTGCCATTTTATACCATCTGTCCGCTCCAGAGTGCTACGTCCTTTTCTGTAAAAGCCTACAGCACAGCCTTTAATATCATTAATTCGACATAATTCGGTCTGTATGTTTCCATCACCTCTCAATAGGATAAAATTTTCATCCATATTAATTACCCGATGCAATACATATTGTCCTTTATTAATTTCTGCCAACACAACATCATCTATTTTAATGCTATCAGACTTTTTTAATAACGCTTTATCTCTTTTATCCTCTAAAAAAGGCCTCATACTGAAACCTTTTAATCTTATTGTAACAGTACGTCCCTCATCCAACAGTCTTATAATTTCTGGGATGAGATATTTATTCTGGATTTCTATATCTTTTTGTTCAAGATCTTTTCGTGACATAAAAGTGCTGCATTTCTATCAGGAAGACAATATAACGTATAAATATCTATTTTACTTATAATTTGTATTATATTACTACAAATTGAATCATATACCAATGTATCCCATTTCATTGTGGAACAGCAAGGCAATATCGACGCAAAAGCCTCTGTTGGTCTTAATTTCTTAATATGGTTGCAGTCCCCTCGCTCAATCCGAACTAAAGCTCTTAGCTTTGTTTTAACATTTCGATAACATGGTGTCTTTCCACTCCAAGGGCTACCATACAAATATGGCACATCATTAATTATACGGATAATCGGATTATCATCATTTAATAATTCAGAATTAAATATGTGTTTAATCCACAAACCGGTATGCGTACTTTTACCTGTTCCACTCTTTGCTATAAAGGCAATTCCGTCATCACCATATTTTATTGCAGATGCATGTATAAGCAACGCTCCTTTTGAACTGCCGGCAAATGCATAAATCATCATTAAAGCATTATTAAGGCCAAAACGCCGCATACTTGCATCTCCTTTTAAGACGCAATGACATTCAGTAAAAGTTTTATCTGTAAGCAATTCACAGCATACATTATTACATATATCATTAACAGAAAACAGATATTCTCCACTTTCTAATTGATCTACTATGACACAACCATTTCCTGTATCAAATGAGCCTATATGGTTCTTGCATATACCGATTTCAGGTAATACAGAAACGACATACAGACAGAACAAAAAATTACCATCTGAATTATTCGATATGCTGAAATCATTCAAAGATGGTAACAAATCAATATTATTCTTACTGATATCCTCAAAAAGGATTTTTACAATAAAATCTGCGATATTAAAATAATATGCATGTGATGCAACATTTAAGTCTATATTTTCAGTTCTTACATTGTCCATCAACAATACGATATTATATGTTTTTATTTATTCAGGTTTTACATTAGTAAAATGAAAATCATCACTAGAAATATACTTTATATTAATATTTCCATTCTTTACATATTTATTCTTTATTTTCTGATACTTCTTATCAATATCTTTACGCTTCAATGCATAGCTGACAATACATGTACGATGAGGTATATTTTTATGTTCAAAATAATTTTTCAACTGATAAGAGTAATCGCTTCTATTTAACAAAAAATCACTTTTATCATCAATCCATGCACTATCCAGTTCCTGAATATCGGTGAAATATACTATTGAATCATTAAAAGATGCTGCAACTCCAAAAACATATGCCTTGGGCACACATTTGTTTTTTGCAGAAACCGTTATACTTAAAGCTATAATAGAAAAAATAATACAAATAAAATATTTCAAACTTCTCATTGTCCTAAATATGATTTTAGTAATTTATTTTTAGTATTGTGACGCAATCGTCTTATTGCTTTTTCTTTAATCTGCCTAACTCGCTCACGCGTCAGACCATACTTGTCTCCTATCTCCTCTAATGTCATCTCTGGCTGATTTATGCCAAAAAAGGCCTCTATAATATTGCGTTCACGCTCATTAAGAGTCTGCAATGCACGATTTATTTCCTCACGTAACGACTCCAACACAAGAGTCTTATCTGCCATTGGTGAATCATTATTCGGCAAAACATCCAACAAACTATTATCTTCACCTTCAGCGAATGGAGCATCAACAGACACATGCCTGCTGTTAACCTTCATTGCTTCTTCAATTTTATCATGTGGAATGTCTACCTTGTCTGCAATTTCATCAATACTGGGCCTACGTTCATTCTCTTGTTCAAACTTATTTAATGCCCGATTAATTTTATTTACAGACCCCACCTGATTTAGTGGAAGCCGCACAATTCTGCTTTGCTCCGCTATCGCCTGAAGAATACTTTGACGTATCCACCATACAGCATATGAAATAAACTTAAAGCCTCTCGTTTCATCAAATTTCTCAGCAGCCTTAATCAATCCGACATTTCCTTCATTAATCAGATCTGGCAAACTCAATCCTTGATTCTGATATTGCTTCGCTACCGAAACGACAAAACGCAAATTTGCTTTTGTCAATTTTTCCAAAGCCTTTCGGTCACTTTTTTTTATACGCTGAGCCAACTCTACTTCTTCTTCTACACTTATTAATTCTTCGTGTCCTATCTCCTGAAGATATTTGTCCAGAGAGTCACTCTCTCTATTGGTTATCGATTTTGTGATTTTTAGTTGTCTCATGTAGCATATAAATTTAAGTATTTGCAAATTTAATAACTTTCTTATTAAATGCAAAGAAAATATTGTGAAATATACAAAATATTTTCACATAAAAATAAGTAGAAGTTATAATTGGTAATTTTATCAACAATAAAATTGTCCCAAAATAACTTCTACTTAATTTAATCTACATCAACTATTTTGATATCGGAACAGCAAAATATGACTTCTTTCCAGTAGGATAAACACCCTGGATATAAAGAACTGGATCCTTACTTACAGATGCTTCTTTTACAGCCTTCTGAAGATCGTCGATTGTCTTCATTGTAACATCATTCACCTTTTGAATTATAAAGCCTTTATTGATGCCTGCTTCTTTAAATGCGCCATCGTTCACCTTCATAACCATCAAACCATAGCTAATATTGAGCTGTTTCTTTTCTGACTCATTTATTTCACGGAAGTTACCGCCAAGAACATCAAGATCTGCATTCTTGATAACCTTAGTGTTTCCTTGCTCATTCTTAAGTGTCACTGCTGCAGTCTTTTGACGCTTATTGTGCAGGAAAGTAATTGTCACCTTTTCACCCGGACGTTTATTTGCAAGATACTCCTGCAGCTCAGCCATCTTCTTAATCTTTTTACCGTCAACAGCAGTAATAACATCGCCCTCTTCTATTCCAGCCTCAAATCCAGCACCATCTTCAGAAACTTTAGATACATAGATACCTTCCATTGTACCTAAGTCTATTTCTTTACCATTTTCTTTCTGCTGATCAACATACTTGTTGACATCAGCACCTTCTATTCCCAGAACGGCACGTTGCACGGTTCCATAAGTCTTTAAGTCTGCAACAATTTTATTCATTATAGTTGTCGGTATTGCAAATCCATATCCACTATAACTTCCTGTTTGCGAATAAAGCATGGCGTTTATACCTATAAGTTCACCCTTTACATTAACCAATGCACCGCCTGAATTTCCGGCATTAATTGCAGCGTCTGTCTGTATAAACGACTCTATGTCGTTTGCTCCTAAAGACCTGGCTTTAGCACTTATAATACCAGCTGTTACAGTAGAACTTAAATTAAAAGGATTACCGACAGCCAGCACCCATTCACCTACTTTCAACTTATCACTATCTCCAATAGGCAAAGTAGGAAGATTTTTTCCGTCAATCTTTATTAAGGCCAAGTCGGTCTTTTTATCCGTACCGATAATTCGTGCCGAAAACTCTCTATTATCATCTAACGTAACAGTTAATTCGTCGGCTCCATCTACAACATGATTGTTTGTTACGATATATCCATCTGAAGAAATTATAACACCCGAACCCGCACCTTCACGCTTTGGTGTCTGAATCTTTCTTTTCTGAGAGCCCCTGTTTCCCGGATTACCAAAAAAGCCAAAAGGATCAAAGAAATCTCCGAAAGGATCGTCCTGCACATCAACAGTCTGAATTTTGCTGTTTTGTAGATATTTAATATGAACGACAGCAGGTAGAGCTTTTTCTGCTGCATATGTCAGGTCTACAGGTTGACCGGGCAAATTATTTGCATAAGCATTTGTAAAAGCTCCTGTTGAGAATGACATTGCTATTAAGCAAATAGCATAAGCGAAATAATTTGATAATTTTTTCATCTCATTTATTTTTTATTTAAACTTAAAATATCAATTTCTTTTCATGCAAATTTAGACGCAAAATTTGTTAATACCACGTTTTCTCTTATATATTTGTCCTCTTTTAACACTAAAAATAATACTATTAACGGCTCTTAGTGAGAAGTGCACATAATTTTACATTCGTTTAAATGTGCAATTGGCTTATAATTCATGACAATACATTACAATAAAATGTAAAATTATGATTTTATATTTCAAATTACATGATTTTTATGTATCTTTGCAGTCGAATACAGTGTTCCGGCTCTGTCGCTTGTAAGTTTAATCTTATAAGAGGAAAGTCCGGGCAGCATAGGATGCTCCACTTCTGAAAATAGGAGCTGTTGGCGACAGCAGGAGATGCAGAAGAAAACAACCGCCATAAAGGCAAGGGTGAGAAGGTGGTGTAAGAGACCACCAGCTGGCAAGTGATTGACAGGCTGTGCTATCTGGAGGCTGCAAGTTCATGTAAACCATCGTCTGAGGGTTATCCGTCCGAAATATCACGATGGAGGGTAGAATGCTCGAATTATGGGGTAACTCATAATCTAGATAAATGACAGGCACTTTAATATGCTATACGCATTTTAAAGGACAAAACCCGGCTTATAGGGACACTGTTTTCTTTTTATCTAACCACAAAATAATATTATGAAAAAATTGATAAATAACATTTTATCTTTTTTTACTGTTACTATTTGGCGTGTAAAACGTCAAGACGTCTCACCTCTAAAATACTTCTGCTACGAAATAATAAAAAAATTATTCCTGGCAATAGAAAGTGCAACAACTAAACGAATGACAGATTCGGCTTCTGCACTTACATATTCAACATTGCTGGCAATAGTACCCATATTGGCAGTTGTTTTTGCAATCGCCAGAGGCTTTGGTTATAATAAATATATTGAGTCTTGGTTTAGAGACGTTTTATCAAGCCAGCCACAAGCAGCAGAAGTTATTATCGGATTTGTAAATTCATATCTTGTTCATACAAAAAGCGGTATATTTCTCGGAATTGGACTTCTTTTTATGTTATGGACCGTTATAATGCTTATATATAATATAGAACAGAATTTCAATAGAATTTGGCAAGTAAAAAAGCCAAGAAGTTTATTCCGTACAATAACGGACTATATGGCAATGTTTCTTCTTGTACCAATAATAATAGTTGTCACATCAGGTATTTCCATATTCGTGGCAACAATTGCAGACCAGATGGAAAATTATGCGTTGCTGGCGCCAATGATTCGCCTTATCATCGATGTGATGCCATACATTCTCATGATTGCCGTATTCATTGCACTTTATGTATTTATGCCAAATACTAAAGTAAAATTAAAATGTGCGATTATGCCAGGAATATTAGCGGGGTCAGCAATGCAAGGTCTTCAACTATTTTACATACACTCTCAGATATGGGTAAGCAGCTATAATGCAATTTACGGTTCATTTGCAGCATTACCTCTTTTTATGCTGTGGGTTCAGATATCATGGATAATATGTTTATTTGGAGCCGAACTATGCTATACAAATCAAAACTTAGAAGAATTTGCCTTTAAGGCACAAACTGAAGATATAAGCCATCGTTACAAACTGATGATGTGTGTAATCCTAGCCAGCTGTATATGTAAAAGATTCGAAGAAGGCAGAAAACCATATACAGCATTAGATCTTAAATTAATTACAGGTATACCCATTCGAATTACAAATGATTTATTATATGAACTTGTCAAAATAAATATCCTGACAGAAATATCAACAGACGATAAAGGTGATTACAACTTCTATCAACCAGCGGAATCTACGTCACGACTGAGCGTAGGTCTATTAATAGACCGTTTGGAATCATACGGCAAATGGAAACTTGAATTAGATTTTCACAAATTTAAATCAGAAAGATGGAAAAAGATTCTAATGGCACGTTCCACATATCTTGAGAATCAGCGTAATATACTTTTAAAGGATTTATAAGCGTTGGGATGTCAACAAGAAAATACAACAAGACATTTTCATTAGAACCTTATACATAAAAGCCATACATCCAATAATACCTGTATCAACCTAATCACATGTTTTCAAAATACGAATTGTATCTTTAAACCTCAAATTCATTTGTGTTATTTTATGTTATTTTAGGATGTCAATAATATTATTCATTCCCAAATATATTGGATAAAATAAAAATTATTACTAATTTTGTCGTGGTATATTTTATTATAAATTAAAATCAAATAGAAATGAATTTACCTGATTTCATGTCATATTCCAATAAATTCACGAATGGTGACTTTATTGAAAAAATCTCGAGAATAGCAAAACGTGCGGGAGCAAAATTGGTTTACGCTTCTTTAATATTGTATTACACTTTGCAAAGCGATAAGGTTTCCGTTAAGGATAAAGCTATTATTATCGGTGCTTTAGGATATCTTATAAGCCCACTCGACGTGATACCTGATGCAATACCAATTGCCGGATTAGGTGACGACTTGGCCGTTTTAATTTACGTACTTAACAAGGTATGGGGAGACGTGTCAGAAGATGTTAAGGAAAAAGCAAAAAGCAAACTAAGTAAATGGTTTGATGAAGACGAAATAAAAGAAATTGACAACCTTTTTGATGAAACAAAATAAGACAAAATTGAGGGCGATTGTTAATCGCCCTCAATTTTGTTTCACTCATATCATTATTTTCAATAATGTCAGCACTATTTAAATCCCCCCCGATGCACTAAATATTAAACAAATTATTGTGCAACTGACATACTTATTTTACCCTTATACGTAATAGCCAGCTTAACAATAAAACAACTAGGACTATCAGGAATTGCCAACTGCGTCTGATAATGAAAACCTGATTTATCCAGATAATCCAATTTTATATCGCTCAAAACACATTGGCTAAGCATATTCTTTGGGACGCAAGATGCAAAATCATCTTTTCTGAAATCTTTAGAAAATAATTTTGAACTACCTGAGAATATACTAATATGAATAATATTATCATAATAAATGTTCTCAATTTCAAGTCCTTCATCATTATAAAATGTGCGATAAACTTTATATGTAGTAGGATTTATCTGAACATAACAATGATAATTCTTATCAGAAAAACTAACCACGGAATCTCGTTTAATGACTTTATTTTGGTTTAAGACGATTGGAGAATGCTGCACAAATTGCATAGCATCATTAGGATCGTCACTTTTAACCAACTTAACTATATCACCATTTTGATTCTTAAACTCAAATATATTTGGACTTTGTTTTACTATAGGATACTTTGAAATATTATTACCATAAAAAATCATCGTATCAGCAATAATCTTAAACATTACCGGCTGACTCATTGAATCAGGATAGTACACAGTATCACCTTTTATACGAAATGTAACATTTTCCCCATCTGCATCCAACCAAATTCCTTCCAACATAGATTTTGCCTTCAGGTTTTCAGCTACAGGCTTTTCACGTTTATCCAAGTTATTACAACTTCCAATAAACAATAGAGCTATTGCCGATACGAATATGTATATAATATTTCTAATCATTTTCCTATACAATGATATTCAAAACCATGCTCCGCCAAATCATCATTATCAAATATGTTCCTTCCGTCCAAGATTAATTTTCTATGCATTTTATTGGCGACAACATTCCAATCCGGTAATCTAAACTCTTTCCATTCTGTCAGCAAAATCAATGCATCAGCATTTTGCAAAGCATCGTATTTATTTTCATAATACTCTATCTTATCGCCAATTATGCGTCTACATTCATTCATTGCTTCAGGGTCATAGGCCTGCACTTTACATCCAGCATCCAACAACTTCTTTATAACAACCAATGCTGTTGATTCACGCATGTCATCGGTTTCTGGTTTAAAGGCCAATCCCCACAATGCAACAGACTTACCATTCAAATCCCCGTCAAAGGCTTTAACCAACTTCTTGAACAATACTTCTTTTTGTCTTTCATTAACTTTCTCAACAGCCTTCAATACTTCTAATGAATATCCATTATCATCGGCCGTTTTTATTAAAGCCTTAACATCCTTAGGGAAACAAGATCCTCCATATCCACATCCAGCATACAAGAATTTACGGCCTATACGTGTGTCAGATCCTATGCCTGCTCTAACCTTATTAACATCAGCACCAACAAGCTCACAAAGGTTGGCAATATCATTCATAAAACTGATACGGGTGGCCAACATTGAGTTTGCAGCATATTTTGTCATCTCCGCACTAGGAATATCCATGAAAATCACACGGAAATTATTCAGAAGAAACGGTTTGTATAATTTTGTCAAAATATTCTTTGCTCTTTCACTATCTACCCCAATAACAACTCGGTCCGGACTCATAAAATCTTTAATTGCATTACCTTCCTTAAGAAATTCCGGATTGCTTGCTACGTCAAATGCGACATCCACACCACGTTTTTTCAGTTCTGCCTTTATTGTATCAGCAATTTTGTGAGAAGTTCCAACAGGAACGGTGCTTTTTGTCACAACTACCAAATACCGGTTTAAGTTCTCCCCTATTGTTTTAGCAACCTGAAGAACATATTTCAAATCAGCACTTCCATCTTCATCCGGAGGTGTGCCTACTGCAGTAAATACAATCTGCTGATCATTTAAGACTTCTGCCAATGAGGTAGAAAACTTTAATCTGCCGGCATTAATATTTTTTACAACAAGTTCATCTAACCCTGGTTCGTAAATAGGTATAATACCTTTCCTCAATGCTGCAATTTTCGCGCAATCAACATCCACACATGTTACAGTTGCCCCAGTCTCAGCAAAGCAAGCACCAGAAACCAATCCGACATAACCTGTTCCAACAATTGCTATATTCATTCGGCTATAAATTATATATTACACCTATACATTAAAATATTCAGCATCTTTAAAAGCCACTCCATTCAGATCTTTCTGACTTGTCAGAATATCATTCGAGTCTATCGGCCAATTTATATTCAAATCAGGATCATCAAATCTTATTGACGCCTCGCTCTCCGGAGAGTAGACATTGTCCACCTTATACGTAAATATTGCCTCGTCACTTAAGACCAAAAATCCATGAGCAAATCCCCTAGGAATAAAGAATTGTTTCTTATTTTCATCGCTCAATTCTACCATTACATGCTTACCGAAAGTTGAAGAATCCTTCCGGAGATCTACTGCAACATCAAGTACACGTCCCTTAATGACACGTACTAATTTAGCCTGTGAGAAATCCCCCTTCTGATAATGCAAGCCACGCAAGACGCCATAAGACGATTTTGATTCATTATCTTGAATAAATGAAACCTGCCCTACGTGCTCTTTAAAGTCAGAATATTTAAAAGCCTCAAAAAAATATCCTCTGGAATCATTAAAAACCTTTGGCTCTATAATAAAAACTCCATCTATTTCTGTTTTTATGTAATTCATAATTTGAATATAATTTCTTAATAATTTATCTGCAAAATTAAAAATATTATCCGAATTATTGCAGCATGATTAAAAAAATCTTCATAATAAGCTACATTATTTTGTTTTTTAATCAAAAACGAGTAATTTTGCATCCGTGATAGAATTAGAAAGACATATTGAAATATTATTATTAAGGAATGACTGTGTCATCGTACCCGGACTTGGCGGTTTTATCGCCAGCCACATCCCGGCTACTTACGATGAAAGGGATTGTCTATTCCTGCCCCCTCAAAGGACATTAGGTTTCAACCCCAAATTAAACATCAATGATTCCTTACTTGTACAATCGTATACAGAAGCTTATGACATAAGCTATCCTGATGCACAGAACCGTATCTCAGGAGAGGTAAATGAATTAAAACAAATTATATATAACGAAGGGTCTTACGAACTCTGCGATATCGGTACATTATATTTAAACAACGACGGTAACCTTGAGTTCAAACCTTGCGAAGCAGGAATCCTGACACCAGATCTGTACAGCCTCAGTTCTTTTGAAATGAAAAGAGAAGAGGATGACAGCAACATATCTAAAGAAAATGACGTATGTCATGAAAACAGAGCGAACTCGGATAGGACGACTGCCACTGTAACATTTTCAACATCTCCATTAAACTATAGGATAAAAGAGAACGACGTATTAGAAGAAAAATTCAATGAATCAAGCAACAATACGCCATCAACAAAAATAAAGCTATTTAAAAGCGTATTGGCGGTATTTATTGCAATAATAACATTCTTCGCCTGGTCTTCCCCAATAAACAACAATAACAAAATTATACAAATGGGGAATATGGACAATGGTATTATTCATAACTTAATCAAAAATAGTTACAATAATATCACGAAAGAAAATATACAATTAAAGAAGGAAAGTAAAGCTGATATCAATTCAAAAAATATTAGCAACAAGTCGGTACAGGCTCCAGAGGAATTAAAGCCTGTCAAGCAAGACAAATATTTTTGTATTGTATTGGCAAGTAGAGTAACAAAAAAGAATGCAGACGCTTTTGTTACGAAGCTTACTACAAAGGGATATGAAGCAAGCACTTTAATTGAAGGCAATAAATCCATCAAAGTTGTATACGGAAAATACAAGACCAGAAATGATGCATATAACGCCCTCAATGACCTGAGAGGCAATGAGTTTTTTTATGATGCTTGGGTATACCAGATAAAATAATATAATGAAAAGAGTTAGATGTCCAAAATGTGATGGATTTATCACATTTGATGAAACAAAATACAAAGAGGGGCAGTCACTTATATTTGAATGTCCACAATGTGGCAAACAATTTGGTATTAGAATTGGAGCCACAAAACTTAGAAATCCGCAAAAAGATGAGATATTAAACGAAAATGAATATAATGACGAATTCGGAGCATTAATTGTCATCGAAAATGTCTTTCATTATAAGCAGGTCATACCGCTAAAATTCGGAGACAACATAATTGGCCGATATATGAAAGGAAGTAAGACAAACACTCCTATTGAGACAAATGACCCAAGTATAGATATTACCCATTGTAATATAAATGTATCCAGAGACAAGAAGGGGCATCTGAAATACACCCTAAGCGACGGACCCAGCTACACCGGAACATTTGTAGATAATGAGATTTTGGGGAATAAAGAAAAAAGAATTATACATGATGGCACATTATTCACAATCGGAGCCACAAGTATTATACTAAAAGCGCCAAAAGGAGGTGAAACAACAGACTAATCAGCAGGTTGAGGCAGCTGTATACACTTAAAAAAAATTAAAAACGCCATAAAATGGCAAAAATAAGGAAATAAAATTACAGGAAACTGAAATATAAAATTAAAAGGTTGTAAATTTGCAGCCGATTTATAAACAAATATAAAGTCGAACTTTATTAATTATTTAATTTATTTTTAATTTTTATGTCAGATTTAAAGAACGTACAACCATTATCAGACTTCAATTGGGACGAGTTTGAGAATGGAAGCAAAGCAAATGTAAGCAAAGAAGAACTTGAAAAAGCTTACGATGAAACCCTTAACAAAGTTAGCGAGCACCAGGTTGTAGACGGAAAGGTAATTTCTATTGACAAGAAAGAAGTTGTTGTCAATATTGGCTACAAGAGCGACGGTGTTATTCCTGCAAGCGAATTCCGCTATAACCCCGATTTAAAAATCGGAGATGTTGTTGAGGTTTATGTTGAAAATCAGGAAGACAAAAAAGGTCAGCTTCTGCTTTCACACAAAAAGGCTCGCCTCAGCAAGAGCTGGGAGCGCGTTAACGCAGCCCTTGATAACGAGGAAGTTATACAGGGTTACATTAAGTGCCGCACTAAGGGTGGTATGATTGTTGACGTATTCGGTATCGAAGCATTCCTCCCGGGAAGCCAGATTGACGTTCATCCTATACGCGACTACGATGTATTCGTAGGAAAGACAATGGAATTCAAAGTTGTTAAAATCAATCAAGAATTCCGCAATGTTGTTGTTTCACATAAAGCTCTTATTGAAGCAGAACTTGAAGCACAGAAGAAAGAAATTATCAGCAAGCTTGAGAAAGGTCAGATTCTCGAAGGAACTGTCAAGAATATTACATCATACGGAGTATTCGTTGACCTTGGAGGTGTTGACGGACTCATCCACATCACAGACCTTTCTTGGGGCCGCGTAAGCGATCCGCATGAGGTTGTTGCACTTGACCAGAAGATTAACGTTGTTATTCTTGACTTTGATGATGACAAGAAACGCATTGCTCTCGGTCTGAAGCAGCTCACTCCACATCCATGGGATGCACTTGATCCTAACCTCAAAGTTGGCGATCATGTTAAGGGTAAGGTAGTTGTTATCGCTGACTATGGTGCATTTGTAGAAATAGCTCCTGGTGTTGAAGGTCTTATCCATGTTTCAGAAATGAGCTGGAGCCAGCATCTCCGCAGTGCACAGGAATTCATGCACGTTGGCGATGAAGTTGAGGCTGTTATCTTAACTCTTGATCGTGAAGAGCGTAAGATGTCACTCGGCATCAAGCAGCTTAAAGAAGATCCATGGGAAACAATCGAAGTTAAATATCCTATTGGAAGCAAGCACACTGCAAAGGTTCGCAACTTCACTAACTTCGGTATCTTCGTAGAACTCGAAGAAGGTGTTGACGGACTCATCCATATCAGCGATTTGTCTTGGACCAAGAAAGTAAAGCACCCATCAGAATTTACTCAGGTTGGTGCAGAAATAGACGTTGTTGTTCTTGAAATAGACAAAGAGAACCGTCGTCTCAGCCTTGGCCACAAGCAGCTTGAGGAGAATCCTTGGGACACATACGAAACAATATACACACCGGGTTCAATCCACACTGGTAAGATTACCGAAATAATGGACAAAGGTGCTGTTATCACTCTGAATGAAGGCGGAGAAGGTTTCGCAACACCTAAGCACCTTGTAAAGGAAGACGGTTCACAGGCTCAGCCGGGTGAAGAGCTCCAGTTCAAGGTAATTGAGTTTGTAAAAGAAACAAAACGTATCATTCTGTCACACAGCCGTACATTCGAGGATGTAAAAGAAGAGCCGAAGAAAGCTCCTCGTGCAAAGAAGGCCAAGAAGGAAGATGCTCCTGTTATAAATAACGTTGCAGCAGGAACAACACTTGGCGACATTGATGCTTTGGCTGAGCTTAAAGCTAAAATGGAAAAAGGAGAATAATAATCATATTATTCCATAATAAATAGGGAAGCAAATTTTGCTTCCCTATTTTATTATATATACAAAAACGATAACAATCACAAATGGGAGAAAAACAATCATAATCACAATTACAAAACATTTCGCCTTGTTAAATTAAAAACAATACACGTATTAATGATTTTCAATAAACATTACTACAATAGTGCACTAAATTTATTAGTGTATTTACCGCATAAACATTATATACTAGTCAAATCATTTCTATTTGACACATATTACGTATATGTCATTTAATCTAAAATATACTACAATAAGGACTAAACAAAATTATTTTATACAGAAAGCTAATTATCATTGTACACAAATAGCTTTTTCTCATTAGGCAAAAGCCTGTTCAGGCATATCCAGCAAGTCAACAAATTTTGAAGAGAGGAAAAATTGAAATTAAAATAAACATAATAGTGAATAAGTCGCTAAAGCACAGAGCAATAAAAGCACAAATAGAAAGAGAATAGGTGCATAAAAGTTTCAAATCATTAACCTATTGTTTACGTACAAAAAGTCTATTGTTTTTAATGCAAAAGTAATAGACTTTTGTACGTAAACAAGTGATTTATATAAGCAGTACAACACCTCTGCATACATTAAAACAGTTCATACCTGAAATATCATTATGTAACAATATATTAAGATACATTGTATTCAGCCTCACATACATTATATTCAACCCATTAAATTTAAAGAAGCAAGAAAACAATTCAACATATGACAAAAAGAAAATCCCCAATCCACCCATACTACATAAATAGTTTTACATAAGAGAAATTTATCTCTTAAAAATTCACACAAAAAGCAGCGAAATGATAAAATTTGCAAAAAAACAGCGTTAAAATAAAAACACAGACTAATATATTTTGGCATCTAAAGAATATAATGTAATTTTACACCCAATAACAATCTAAAATATAAAATCATGAAGAACATTAAATTTAACATCTTAAATTTAGGCCTTGCATGTTGTTTATTATCCGCATGCGGAGTTAAAAACGGCAGCAACGTAAGCACAATCTCAGGATTGTCTGAAGCTGCTTTTGATACAACTATAAATCAAAAAGCCGTAAAACTCTATACCCTAAACAACAAAAATGGTATGGAAGTATGTATAACGAACTTTGGTGGAAGAATTGTATCACTTGTTGTTCCTGATAAAAACGGCAAACAAACAGATGTTGTTCTTGGATATGACAATATAGCACAATATGCAGATTCAGTAAACAGTCCAAGTGATTTCGGAGCTGCGATTGGAAGATATGCCAACAGAATAAATAAAGGTAAATTACAAATTGCAGGAAAAAACATACAGCTACCTACAAACAATTATGGACATTGCCTGCATGGAGGCCCATCCGGATGGCAATATCAGGTATATGATGCCAAGCAACCTAATGACTCGACACTAGAACTAACAATGTTATCTAAAGATGGAGATAACAATTTCCCCGGAAATGTAACCGCTACTGTTTCATATGTATTGAGAAGCAATAACAGTCTGGACATAACATATACAGCAACAACAGACAAAGAAACCGTTATTAATATGACCAACCATTCATATTTTAATCTTAACGGAGACCCAACTAAGGACATAGAAAATTGCATTCTGTACATAAACGCAGATAATTATACCCCTTCTGATTCAACATACATGACAACGGGTGAAATTGCCAAAGTAGATAATACCCCCATGGACTTTAGGAAGCCTACTGCAATTGGAAAGGATGTCAATAATTTCAAATTTGACCAGATAAAGAATGCCAATGGCTTTGATCATAACTGGTGTTTAAATACATATAAAGATGGTAAAGGTGATGATACCAAAGTAGCAGCAAGCCTATATTCACCTTTAACAGGTATTATGCTTGAAGTTTACACAAATGAGCCTGGCATTCAGGTATATACAGGTAATTTCTTAAACGGAAAGATTAACGGGAAAAAGGGCATTGCATACAACAAACGTGCAGCATGCTGTCTCGAGACACAAAAATATCCGGACACTCCAAACAAAAAAGGATGGCCGACAGCAAACCTGAAACCTGGTGAAAAATACTATTCACACTGCATATTCAAATTCAGCATTAAATAAATAACTATTAACCTATTAAAATTTTAATCAAAAAAAAATGGAACTATTAGACTGGATTGTAATTGGTGTCTTTTGCCTGGCACTGATTGGTATAGTTGTATGGGTCATCAATCAAAAGAACAATGACTCGGCTGACTATTTTCTTGGAGGCCGAGACGCAACATGGATAGCCATTGGTGCATCTATCTTTGCCTCAAACATTGGTTCAGAACATCTGATCGGACTTGCCGGAGCCGGAGCATCTTCAGGAATGGCGATGGCACATTGGGAAATTCAAGGTTGGATGATTCTTATTCTTGGATGGGTGTTTGTACCTTTTTATACAAGAAGTATGGTATACACAATGCCTGAGTTCCTGGAAAAACGTTATAATAAAGAAAGCCGCACTATTTTATCTGTAATATCACTCATAAGCTATGTCTTGACTAAAGTTGCTGTTACGGTATACGCAGGTGGACTTGTTTTCCAACAAGTATTCGGCATTAAAGAGCTATGGGGCATTGACTTTTTCTGGATTGCTGCAATTGGACTGGTATTAATAACAGCTCTATACACTATTTTCGGCGGAATGAAAAGCGTGTTGTACACATCTGTACTGCAAACCCCTATCCTATTATTAGGTTCACTCATAATCTTAGTATTAGGCCTGAAAGCAGTTGGCGGTTGGGACCAAGTACTACAGGTATGTTCTATACAGCCTGTTAACGAATATGGAGATCACATGACAGATTTGATGCGCAATCTGAAAGACCCTGATTATCCTTGGCTTGGAGCATTAGTCGGCTCTGCTGTTATCGGATTTTGGTATTGGTGTACAGACCAGTACATCGTACAGCGTGTTCTTTCCGGAAAAAATGAAAGAGAGGCACGTCGCGGAACAATCTTTGGTGCTTACCTAAAGCTACTTCCTGTATTCATCTTCCTTATTCCAGGAATGATCGCATACGCATTGAACGTAAAATCAGGCGGCACTTTCCTGCCGGTTGATGCAAATGGAGTAACAATCAGTGATGCTGCCTTCCCGACATTAGTAGCAAAGATTCTGCCTGCAGGAGTGAAAGGTTTGGTCGTATGCGGTATTCTAGCCGCCCTCATGAGTTCACTGGCATCATTGTTTAACTCATCTGCCATGCTTTTCACCATCGACTTCTATAAACGTCTACGCCCGAACACTTCAGAAAAGTCTCTCGTGAGAATTGGCCAAATGGCAACTGTGGTAATTGTAATTCTTGGAATTCTGTGGATACCAATAATGAGAAGCGTCGGCAATGTATTGTATAACTACCTGCAAGATGTACAAAGCGTACTTGCTCCCGGCATAGCAGCAGCATTCTTGTTAGGTATATGCTGGAAAAGAACAACAGCAAAAGGAGGCATGTGGGGACTTCTGTCTGGAATAATTATAGGTCTTACAAGATTAGGTGCAAAGGTTTACTATAGCAATACAACAGACGCAACAGATAATTGGTTTAAAGCAGTATTCTACGACTTCAACTGGCTCTACTTCTGTGGTGTAATGCTGATTTTCTGCTGTCTGGTTGTCGTAATCGTAAGCTTGTGTACAGAAGCTCCATCTGAAGAAAAAATCAAAGGACTCGTATTTGGCACTGCAACACCAGAACAAAAAGCTGAATCACGTGCAAGCTGGAATCATTGGGATGTAATACATAGCATCATCATATTAGCGATTACAGTGGCATTCTACATTTACTTCTGGTAATAACGAAATAACTTAGAGCATATGACAATTTATTATAACGAACATTCAAAATTTTTTGTATCAGTAGACTGTATCGTTTTCGGTTTCGAAAGCAATAAGCTAAAACTGCTGATAGGAAAACGCCAGATGGACCCAGGAAGGAACGAATGGTCTCTTTATGGCGGATTTGTTGGAGAAAACGAGACGCTGGATGAAGCGGCAAATCGAGTATTGTATGAACTGACAGGTCTTACAGGCTTATATATGAAACAGGTAGGAGCTTTCGGAGCTGTTGACCGTGATCCTGGTGAAAGAGTTATATCAATAGCATATTGCGCCCTGATAAACGTTAAGGATTACGACAAGACTCTTCAAGAAAACCATCAGACAGAATGGGTTAATCTTGAAGAACTGCCCAAACTCTATTCTGACCACAATGATATGGTAAAAAAAACCATATCATTGCTTAGAAGAAGAATTTCATCTGAGCCGCTAAGCTTCAACCTATTGCCCGAACTGTTCACTTTAACGCAGTTGCAACATGTATACGAGGCTATCTTAGGAGAGGCTATCGACAAACGTAACTTCAGAAAACGTATAAAGACAATCGATTTCATTGAAAAGACCGATTTAATTGACAAAATTACATCTAAACGAGGAGCAGCCTTGTATCGTTTTAATAATGATGCATACATGGAAGATCCGACATTTAAATTATAAGAATTATGCTTGAAGAATTAAAAGAAAAAGTTTTTAAGGCCAATCTTGACCTTGTAAAACATAACTTGGTAATATTTACATGGGGAAATGTATCTGGAATAGACCGCGAAAAAGGGCTTGTTGTAATAAAGCCCTCAGGCGTAAGCTATGACGAGATGAAGGCATCTGACATGGTAGTTGTAGACCTCGCTACAGGAAAAGTTGTTGAAGGAGATCTCAATCCTTCATCAGATACACCGACACACTTGGTCTTGTATCGCGCATTTCCCGAAATCGGAGGCATTGTACACACCCACTCTACATATGCTACAGCATGGGCACAGGCAGGCAAAGACATTCCAAATATCGGCACCACACATGCAGATTATTTCCACGATGCCATACCATGTACAAAAGATATGACAGAAAATCAGATGGGCGAGTATGAAAAAGAAACAGGCAATGTCATTGTAGAACGCTTCAAAGGAATCAACTATGTGCACACTCCAGGGGTATTGGTTAAGAACCATGGACCATTCTCATGGGGAACAGACCCAGACAACGCTGTATATAATGCCGTTGTGATGGAAGAAGTTGCCAAGATGGCATTTGTTTCTTTCATGGTTAACCCAGACACAACAATGAATCCTCTCCTCGTTGAAAAACATTTCAGCAGGAAACACGGACCAAACGCATATTACGGACAAAAGAAATAAAATTTAATAACATAAAAAATAATTACAACTATGATAAAAGCATTCGAAAATTACGAAATTTGGTTTATAACAGGTGCTCAGCTTCTATACGGAGGTGATGCGGTTAAACAAGTTGACGGACATTCAAAAGAAATGGTTGCCGGACTGAACGATTCAGGAAGACTTCCAATTAAAGTGGTATATAAGGGAACCGCAAATAGCAGCAAAGAAGTTTCAGAACTTTTCGCAGCTGCCAACAATGAGAAAAAATGTATCGGTGTAATAACATGGATGCACACATTCTCTCCTGCCAAGATGTGGATACATGGACTTCAGATACTTCACAAGCCACTACTCCACTTGCATACACAATATAATGCCGAAATTCCATGGGATTCTATTGACATGGACTTCATGAACCTCAACCAGAGTGCTCACGGAGACAGAGAGTTCGGTCACATAATATCACGTATGCGCATAAGGAGAAAACTTGTAGTTGGATACTGGAAAGAAGAAAAGACACAGGACCATATTGCTGTATGGGAACGTGTATGTGCAGCATGGGCAGATGCACAAGACATGTTAATCCTGCGTTTCGGCGACCAGATGAATAATGTAGCTGTTACTGACGGCGACAAGGTTGCAGCAGAACAGGTTTTGGGCTATCATGTAGATTATTGTCCGTTCAGCGAAGTACTTAGCTATTTTAAAGAAATAAAGGACGCTGATGTTGACAATCTGGTTGCTACATATTTCAATGAATACGACCATGACAGTTCACTTGAGGATAAGACAAGCGAAGCATATAAGAAAGTATGGAATGCAGCAAAAGCGGAACTCGCTTTACGTGCCATACTGAAAGCCAAAGGTGCAAAAGGCTTCACAACAAACTTTGATGACCTTGGTGACGTAGACGTAGAAAGAAGCGGAATGGGATTCGATCAGATTCCAGGACTTGCCTCACAGAGACTCATGGCTGAAGGATATGGCTTTGGCGCAGAAGGCGACTGGAAGTCAGCAGCCTTATACCGCAGCATTTGGGTCATGACACAAGGCATGCCTAACGGCTGTTCGTTCCTTGAAGACTATACGCTCAACTTTAACGGTGAACAGAGTTCCATCCTGCAGTCACACATGCTGGAAGTATCACCTCTGATTGCTGCATCTAAGCCACGACTTGAAGTTCATTTCCTTGGCATAGGAGTAAGAAAGAGCCAGACCGCCCGTCTTGTATTTACTTCAAAAGTAGGAACTGGTGTTACTGCAACAGTAGTAGATCTCGGCAACCGCTTCAGAATGATTGTAAACGATGTAAAATGCATCGAACCTAAGGCATTGCCTAAACTCCCCGTTGCATCAGCACTTTGGATTCCTCAACCCAACTTTGAAGTTGGAGCAGGATGTTGGATATACGCAGGAGGCACACATCACAGCTGTTTCTCATACGATCTTACTGAAGAATATTGGCAGGATTATGCAGAAATTGCAGGAATAGAGTGTGTATTCATCAATGAAAATACAAAGGTTGATGAGTTCCGTAAAGAACTGCGCTTCAATGAAGTTTATTACATGTTGAACAAAGCTTTGCTGTAGTTTTATGACAAAATACGTTATAGGCCTTGATTACGGAAGTGATTCAGCCAGGGCTTTAGTTGTAAATGCTACAACGGGTGAAATATTAGCAACCAGCGTACAATATTATCCACGATGGAAACAAGGATTATATTGCAACCCTAAAGCAAACCAATGGCGCCAGCATCCCAAGGATTACCTTGAGGTGCTGGAAGGCACGGTAAAAGATGCTTTAAGCCAATGTCCACAAGAAGTTGCCAAGAATGTTGTCGGAATTGCCTTTGACACAACAGGATCAACACCTGCCTTCACAGACGAGACTGGCACTCCATTGGCAATGCTGCCAGAATTCGAGGACAATCCAAATGCAATGTTTGTATTATGGAAAGACCATACTGCAGTAAAAGAAGCTGAAGAGATAAACTTAGCATGTGCAAAGTCAGAAATAAACTATGCTAAATATGAAGGTGGCATATATTCTGCTGAATGGTTCTGGGCAAAAGCGATGCACATCTTACGTGAAGACAGCAAGGTTGCTCAGAAGGCATATTCAATAGTTGAATATTGTGAATGGCTGCCAGCTGTACTGACCGGTGTAAATAAATCAAAAGACATTGTCCGCAGCCGCTGTGCATGTGGCCATAAGGCAATGTGGCATAAAGAATGGGGAGGTCTTCCTTCTGAAGATTTTCTTGTTTCATTAGAGCCTAAACTTGCCGGATTCCGTGCCCGACTGTTCGAGGAGACAGAAACTGCAGATAAACCTGTCGGACATCTATGCAAAGAATGGGCAGAGCGTCTAGGACTTAATGAAGATGTTGTTGTTGCCGGAGGCGCATACGATTGTCATATGGGTGCTGTTGGTGCCGGAGTTACTCCTCATACGCTTGTACGTGTAATAGGAACATCAACATGCGACGTTATGGTTGCATCATATGATGAAATCGGTACAAAATGCATAAAAGGTATCTGTGGACAAGTTGATGGCAGCGTAATTCCCGGAATGGTTGGCCTTGAAGCAGGTCAGTCAAGTTTTGGCGATGTCTATGCCATGTTCAGAAGAATACTTGAATTCCCCGTAAGAGAAATCCTGCCTCAAACAATCGGCGATAAATTATCTAAAGAAGAAATTGACAATATTGTTGAAAAAACTTGCGATAAAATTATCGTCAAACTAACCGAAGAAGCAGAAAAAATACCTGTCTGCGAAAGCACGATGATCGCAACCGACTGGATAAACGGACGACGCACTCCAGATGCGAATCAGTTGCTAAAAGGAACAATTGCCGGATTCACTCTAGGCTCAAATGCCCCACAAGTTTTCCGTGCATTAGTAGAAGCCACGGCATATGGAACAAAAGCTATTGTTGACAGATTTGAAAGCGAAGGAATAGTAATCGACAATGTCATAGGCATTGGAGGCATCGCGCTTAAATCACCATTTGTAATGCAGACAATGTGTGATGTCATCAATAAGCCAATAAAAGTTTGCAATACAGACCAAGCATGCGCATTAGGAGCCGCAATGTTTGCAGCAACAGCAGCAGGAATATATGAGAAAGTTGAAGATGCAATAGAAAATATGAATAGCGGATTCTCTAAAGAATATATTCCACAGCCTGAAAATGTAAAAGCATACGAGGATATATACAAAAAATATCTAAAACTCGGACAATTTACAGAAAAAGAGCTATTCTAGGGTCTAAGATGGCGTTAGTGTCTGTCACTCAGACATTAACGCCACTTTCATTGTGACATTTTAAACAGACTCCTTTTAGAAGTCAAACGGTTATCTTTTAGATGAAGAAACATATCATATCGCAAGCCCAAATGCCACATTTCGTATGGAGTAAATTAATGAAAATAAAACCAACAGACATTTATCATTAAACGCAAATAGCAACCATAAACAATAAGGCATCATCTTATAAAAACAATTGCTGAAAAGCGGATAAAATCATTATTAACTTTATTGAAGTTTAAACGTCTATTTCTTTTGTTTTATCATAAGATTTAACTATCTTTGCATGTAATAAGTAAGATAATTTCAAATTATTAGATATAACCCGAAAATCATCAAATTTAATACTAAATATAATGAACGATAAAAAATTAATGAACAAAGCAGCAGACAACATACGTATTCTCGCTGCATCTATGGTAGAAAAAGCAAACTCAGGACACCCCGGAGGTGCCATGGGAGGTTCAGACTTTATCAATGTATTATTCTCAGAGTTTTTAGTATACGATCCTGAAAATCCTTCATGGGAAGGCAGAGACCGTTTTTACCTCGATCCAGGACACATGTCTCCGATGCTATACAGCGCATTATGCCTGCAAGGGAAATTCACATTGGAAGAACTAGCCATGTTCCGTCAATGGGATTCACCAACTCCTGGACATCCTGAAAGAGACGTTAAGCGCGGTATAGAAAACACATCCGGTCCTCTTGGTCAGGGACATACTTTTGCCGCCGGTGCCGCTGTTGCAGAAAAATTTTTGGAAGCACGTCTTGGAAAAGAAGTTATGCAGCACAAAATATATGCATATATTTCTGATGGTGGTATAGAAGAAGAGATATCACAAGGTACAGGCCGTCTTGCAGGTACACTTGGTCTGAACAATCTTATTATGTTCTATGATTCAAATGACATCCAGCTTTCAACAGAATGTGGTGTTGTTATGAACGAAGACACTGAAGCGAAATACAAATCTTGGGGATGGAACGTAATTAAAATAAACGGAAATGACGTTGACGAAATACGTGAGGCCCTAAAACAGGCACAAAAAGAAGAACACCGCCCTACCCTCATCATCGGAAAAACCGTAATGGGTAAAGGTGCACTTAAAGAGGACGGCACAAGCTATGAGCACAGTATCAAGACACATGGTGCACCTCTTGGCGGAAATGCATATGTAAATACAATAAAGAACCTTGGAGGTGATCCTGAAAACCCATTCCAGATATTCCCCGAAGTACAGGAATTATATGCAAGACGCAAAGAAGAATTAAAGCAAATTGTAGCAAAACGTCATGCTGAAGAAGAAGCATGGGCTAAAGCAAATCCTGAAAAAGCTGCACAGATGAAAGAATGGTTCAGCGGCAATGCTCCTAAAGTAGATTGGAGTGCTGTTGTTC
Organism: Xylanibacter sp.; assembly: GCF_057607445.1. Taxonomy (NCBI): domain Bacteria; kingdom Pseudomonadati; phylum Bacteroidota; class Bacteroidia; order Bacteroidales; family Prevotellaceae; genus Xylanibacter; species Xylanibacter sp. The sequence continues at coordinate 63,279 of NZ_DBLZAX010000009.1, forward strand.
AGAAAGAAGGATCGGCTACACGTGCAGCATCTGCCGCATGCCTTGGCGTACTTGCAGAACAAGTTCCTAATATGATCTGTTCATCTGCCGATTTGTCAAATAGCGACAAGACTGACGGTTTCTTGAAAAAGACATCATCAATGGTAAGAGATGATTTCAGCGGAGCTTTCTTCCAGGCTGGTGTAAGCGAACTCACAATGGCATGCATGTGCATCGGTATGTATCTCCATGGCGGCGTAATTCCTGCATGTGGAACATTCTTCGTATTCTCTGATTACATGAAACCTGCTGTACGTATGGCTGCATTAATGGAAGTGCCAATCAAATTTATCTGGACACACGATGCATTCAGAGTAGGTGAAGACGGACCTACACACGAACCTGTTGAGCAGGAAGCACAAATCAGACTGATGGAAAAACTCAAGAACCATCATGGAAAAGACAGCGTAAGAGTCTTCCGTCCTGCTGACGCAGATGAAACAACAGTATGTTGGGCTATGGCCATGGAAAATATGGAAACGCCTACAGCACTTATATTCTCACGCCAGAACATAGCAAAACTTCCGGCTGGAAATGACTACGAACAGGCACGCAAGGGAGCATATGTTGTCGCAGGTTCAGATGAAGACTTCGATGTAATACTCTTAGCTGATGGTTCTGAAGTATCAACATTGGTTGCCGGTGCAGAACTTCTCCGTAAAGACGGAATAAAGATCCGCATCGTAAGCGTTCCTAGTGAAGGTCTCTTCCGCAATCAAAGCAAAGAATACCAAGAAAGTATACTTCCTAAAAACGCCAAAATATTTGGCATGACAGCAGGTCTGCCTGTAACATTGGAAGGTTTGGTAGGTGCCAATGGTAAAGTATTTGGAATGCCAAGCTTCGGATTCTCTGCGCCATATAAAGTATTGGATGAAAAACTCGGATATACAGCCGAAAACGTATACAAACAGGTTAAATTATTTATGGAGGAATAATTATGGACATCAAGACTGTAGGACTAGCATGCGATCATGCAGGCTTTCCGTTAAAAAAGTTTGTCATCCAATATTTGGAAGACCATGGCTATCAGTATAAAGATTATGGCACATATAGTGACATGAGCTGTGATTACCCCGATTTTGCACATCCTTTGGCTGAAGGAATTGAAAGCGGAGAAGTATATCCAGGCATCGGTATCTGCGGAAGTGGTGAAGGTATGGCTATTACATTGAACAAGCATCAGGGTGTTCGTGCCGGCTTGGTTTGGTCACCTGAAATAAGTGAACTCATACGCCAACATAATGATGCAAATGTAATCGTATTACCTGGACGTTTTATTGACAATAAAACAGCCGAAAAAATACTTGATGTATTCTTTAAGACTGCCTTTGAAGGTGGACGCCATCAGAGAAGAATTGAGAAAATTCCTGTAAAATAAGAATTAGCGACCCTGACATAGTTAAAGAGAGTTGATAAAATTCAACAATATAAAAATACCCAAGATACGAAAACGTACTCTTGGGTATTTTTATATTGTTGAATATATAAAATTTCAGAATATTCCAATATCAAAATTTACATTCTACATCTTTATAATGTACGAATAATCATTGTTCTTAAGAAGATTTTCTATTGAAATTGACTTATTTTTATTCATATATTGGTCTATCATATTGACATAACGGGATTTAAAAAATTTATATCCCAAAGCAATATTACAAACCCACATAATCTTTCCTATATGCAAATCTCTCTCTAGCTGGGTACGTGATTCGAAATCATGCATAGGATAAAGACTGAGAAGATAAAAATTAAGGCAATCAGGTACTATATTATCTCGCGTCATTGTCTTGATCTGTGATGGATAATAATATTTTTTATACAAAGGATAATCTTTACCCAAATACTTATCCAATGAGATGCCTATGGTCTGGTTTCCAACAACAATACTTTGATCTAACGCACCAATTTGAGCATATATCTGAGGTATCGGTAACGTTGGAATATAAACTTTAAGACGGTCAAACGAACTGTTTAACAGTTTGTTTATATCATCCATATTTGCATACTGAGCCTCTGCATCTGATAGTATTGTCTGAAGCGTAGAATCTTGATAAAATGCCAAAAACTTGTGATTAATCTGCGGATCATTTACCTCACCAATTCTCAAAACATCCTCAAGTAATGTTCTCGTTTCCATAGGAAAGTCTGTATTCATCTGCTGTAATGCAGAGAAATCTCCAGTCGTAAGATACTGACTTTCCAAGCGGTCATAGCGACATACCTCAATACGTTGCTTGACGCTCTCATCTTCAAAAGGCTTCAATTTAAGCTCACATGCCTCAAGAAGAAAAACTGATAATACTAATAACCATTTGGAAAACTTCACTACACATTAATCTTTTACCCTGCAAAGTTAGTAAAAAACTAATTATCCCCAAACATATTAGCTAAAAAAATTAAATTAAACTCTAAAAAACGGCAATTTAACTTTAATTTTATAAAAATCAGTCAACAATAATGAATTTATATTCCACATTTATTAATAAACAACTAACATTAACAAAAGCATAAATCAACTTTGTTTTTATACATATAATACAACAATATTTGTTATAAGCCAATTTCAATTTTGCATTTAAATTATTTAGACGTATCTTTGCATTGAATAAAAATTAATTGCTATGAACAAAAAAATATTAACAGGCGTAATAACTCTGCTGCTCAGTATTCCTGGATTTTCCCAGAAAGACATCACAATTACAGTTACAAACAATTCCAAAACATCAAAGCTCAATGAGCCAATAGTGCTCAACCTGAAGGACTATAACACAGACATTGTAAGATCAGCAACAGTAAAATGTGAAGGTAAAGAAATACCATGTCAGCTTGACGACATTAACCAGGATGGCATAATGGATGAACTCTGTTTCATTACTGATATTGAAAAAAAATCTTCAAAAAAAATAAATATCACATTGTCCAATGAAGGACTGCCCAAGGAATATCCATCAGAAGTTTATGTAGAAATGCTTTTGAGTAATAAAAAAATAAAAGAAAGCAATAAACAGAACTTATATATTTCTCATCTAACTGTAGATAGAGACGTGAATCCTTATTGGTCATTACATCACCACGGAGCTGCTTTTGAGAACGACATGGTCGCATACAGAATATATTTCGACCATAGACAAACTGTTGACATCTACGGAAAATACAACAAAGGTCTGGAATTAAAACAAACACAATTCTATCCTGACGAAAATCAGAAAAAAGCAGGTTTCGGAGATGATGTATTATGGGTAGGTTCAACGTTAGGCTTAGGCACACTTAGAGGCTGGGACGGAAGTAAGCCAACAATGCTTACTGATGTCGACAAAAGAAGCCAACGCATCATTTCACGCGGCCCATTACGTACAATTGTTGAAGTTAAGGATGTTGCATGGCGTCCGCAACCTGGTCAGGAACCAATAGACATGACCACTCTTTACATTCTTTATGCAGGAAGAAGAGAATGCTATGTCAAAGCTACATTCAGCAAAAGCGTAGATAAGTATAAATTCTCTACAGGTATAATAAACGTAAAAAATTCTAAGGAATTTTCAGACAAACAAGGTTTACGTGGATGTTGGGGAACAGATTGGCCTGTATCTGAAAAAGACAGCGCAGGACATAAGCGCGAAACAGTAGGCTTGGGAATTTACATACCACAAGAATACATTATCAGCGAAGAAGCCGCCAATAAAGACAACTATGCTTTCGTAATTAGTTCAAAAACTAATGAGATAAACTATAAAATCACATTCTGCAGTGACAATGAAAAGTTCGGTTTTCACAATGCAGAAAAATGGTTTGACTATTTAAAAGAATGGAAAAAGGAACAAGAAAACCCGATTATCATTTCTAAACAATAAGAAATTAATTATAAACAATTTTGCAGGAAAAGGATGTGCGACAATTATTTCACATTCCTTTTCCTGCAAAACATTTTTACCAAAACGACATCAGACTCTCCTTAGGCTTCAAGAAAAGCAAAATATTACCATTGCATAATGATAATCTATAGCCAAAAATATAAATATAGGCAACACATTAACTAACTTATCATCATTAATAGGTATTTTACTAAAATATAAATACGAAATCATTATTTTTTGTTACTTTTGCATTACTTATTAAAATGGCAAAAAGATGAGATTATCAGAACTAAAGACAGGAGAAAGAGGTGTTATTGTTAAGGTAATGGGACATGGTGGATTTCGCAAACGCATTGTTGAAATGGGATTCATCAGAGGAAAAATCGTCAAAGTACTGCTTAACGCTCCACTTCAGGACCCCGTGAAATATCAAATAATGGGGTATGAAATCTCATTACGGCATACAGAAGCCGCAATGATTGAGATCATACCGGCCGACAACGCCCCGCAGCTAGAAGAAGAAGAGGCGAAGAAGTTGGGAATGACAAACATATCTCAAACAGCAGATGAAGACTATCTGCTCACAGATGAAATGCTCCACAAAGTTGCATTGGAAAAAAGTCATACAATAAACGTTGCTTTGGTAGGTAATCCCAATTGCGGAAAGACATCATTATTCAATTTTGCATCTGGCGCACACGAAAGAGTCGGCAATTACTCTGGTGTTACAGTAGACGCCAAAGAAGGACACGCTGAATACAATGGATATCGTTTCAATCTGGTAGATTTGCCTGGCACATACTCACTTTCAGCATATAGCCCCGAAGAATTATATGTACGTAAACAAATAATCGACAATACTCCTGATGTCATTATTAATGTTATTGATGCAAGCAACATTGAAAGAAACCTCTACCTTACGACACAACTGGTTGACATGAATCTCAAAATTGTCGGAGCATTAAACATGTTCGACGAATTTGAATCTAGAGGGGACAAACTTGACTACGATAAACTCGGTGAATTATTCGGAATGCCATTTGTCCCTACAGTATTTAAAACCGGACGCGGCATTGACGAACTCTTCAAAACTGTCATAAACGTATATGAAGGTGTTACCGAACCGGGAAAGAACAATCTCAGACACATCCATTTAAATCATGGAAAATACATAGAACAAGCAATTGACGATGTAAAAAAGGAAATACAAAAAAACGAACAAATCCGTTACAAATATTCAACACGTTTCCTGGCAATAAAGTTACTTGAGAAAGATTCAAAAATAGAAACTCAGGTAAAAGACCTTCCAAACGGAGAAGATATCATAAAAATTCGGGACAACGCAGCTGAACTAATTCTCAAAGAAACCAGAGAAGACAGCGAAACAGCCATAATGAATGCAAAATATGGCATCATACATGGAGCCATGAAAGAAGCTGGTTGTGAAGAAGGAAACAAAACAGACACATATCAGCTTACTCATGTCCTTGACGCCATAATAACAAACAAATACATTGGTTTCCCACTATTTTTCATATTCTTGTACCTAATGTTTGAAATTACGTTCACGTTAGGCCAATACCCTATGGACTGGATTGAAAGTGGTGTAAATCTCATAAGTGAATTCATGAGATCTATAATGCCGGACGGCCCACTTAAAGCCATGGTCATTGACGGGGCTATAGCAGGTGTTGGAGCCGTAATCGTATTTCTTCCTCAAATATTGATCTTATACTTTATAATTTCATTCATGGAAGACTCTGGCTACATGGCCCGAGCTGCTTTCATCATGGATAAAGTAATGCACAAGATGGGACTGCACGGTAAATCGTTCATTCCGCTTATCATGGGATTTGGATGCAACGTACCAGCCGTAATGGCAACACGAACTATCGAAAACAGACGCAGCCGACTAATTACGATATTGGTATTGCCACTTATGAGCTGCAGCGCACGCCTACCTATCTACATAATGATTATAGGTACATTCTTTGCAGTAAAATATCAGTCGCTCATCATGATATCCCTTTATGTCATCGGCATAGCTATGGCTGTGCTAATGAGCCGCATATTCAGCAGATGGCTTATTAAAGGAGACGACACTCCTTTCGTCATGGAACTGCCTCCATACAGATTTCCTACAGCAAAAGCCATACTACGCCATACTTGGGAAAAAGGCAAGCAGTACCTAAAAAAAATGGGAGGAATAATTCTCGTTGCAAGTCTAATAGTATGGGCCTTAGGTTATTTCCCTCATAATGAACAATTAAGCAATCAAGAACAAAAAGAACAAAGCTATATTGGAGTCATCGGAAAATCAATTGAACCTATATTCAGGGCACAAGGCTTCGACTGGAAACTTGACGTTAGTCTTGTAGCAGGAGTTGGCGCAAAAGAAATCATAGCATCAACAATGGGTGTACTTTATGCCGATGAAGATAATGTATCCAATGAATCTGAAAAATATCAAATTCTGAATAAAAAGATGCAGGCGGACGGAATAACTCCGCTCATTGCCTTTTCGTATTTGCTATTTGTATTGATTTATTTCCCTTGTATAGCAACAATTGCAGCAATAAAAAGCGAGACAGGTAGTTGGAAGTGGCCAATATTTACAATGGTTTATACAACATTTCTGGCATGGTGCGTTTCTGCATGCTGTTACCAAATAGGCAGCCTGATTTTATAGAAACTAAATAAGAGAAAAAGTATAAACAGACCAACCGCCTTAACATTTAATCAGATGTTAAGGCGGTTCTGTTTAATGCCAATCAGACATAAAAGCAAATTGATTAATTCAAAAAGTAAGGATAATGAAAAACAGAACAATTAAAAACCAATAAAATATAATAATAACCATATATTATGCGGAAGCGTAAAATCACTTTTTAATAACTTACAATAAAAATAATATTCACATAAATTGCGACACATAATTAATGACAAAATTATGTAAGTTAGTGATTTAGAGCATATTTAAGGCTTCAAAATCGCAAAAAAAGCAAAATAAATTTCCGTTTCACAACAAAAACTATTATATTTGCACGCCCAAATGAAAAGTTAAGAACCGATAAATAGTAAATTCATATAAAAATGACTAAGGCAGATATAATTGAGGAAATTGTAGAATCAACAGGTATTGCGAAAAAAGATGTTTCTGCAACAGTTGAAGCTTTCATGGAAGTTATAAAAACAAGCTTACTTGAAAAGAAAGAAAATGTATACCTGCGCGGTTTCGGCAGTTTCATCGTTAAGCATAGAGCCGAGAAAACGGCACGTAACATATCAAAGAATACCACAATAGTTATTAAAGCTCACGATTTTCCAAGCTTTAAGCCCGCTAAGAGTTTTGTAAGCAAAATGAAAGGCGAATAAGTGCGGATTTTTAATTTAACAATATTATATAAACCATTTAAATTTATAAGCTATGCCAAGCGGTAAGAAGAAAAAGGGCCACAAGATGGCTACACACAAGCGTAAAAAAAGATTAAGAAAGAACAGACATAAGAGCAAGTAAATTGCTTCGATAAGTCTGTAAATTCAGAAATTAAAGGGCATGTCATCACAGCCTATAACGACCGGTGGACATGCCCTCTTTTTTGACAAAACTAAGTTCAGAAAACCAGAAATGACCAGCGAAGTTGTAATTGACGTCCAACAGAAAGAGATTTCGATTGCCCTGCTGGAAGATAAAAATCTAGTAGAGTATCAGACTGAGCAGCGCTCAGCGTCTTTCTCAGTTGGCAACATCTATATGGCAAAAGTCAAAAAACTGATGCCGGGGCTTAATGCCTGTTTTGTAGATGTTGGTTTCGAACGTGATGCTTTTCTCCATTATCTTGACTTAGGAAGCCAATTTGACTCATACGAAAAGTATTTAAAACAAGTAAAAAGCGACAGAAAGAAACTTTTCCCCTTGTCAAAAGCGACTCATCTTCCTGATTTGAAAAAAGACGGAAGCATACAGAATACGTTGCGTGTCGGACAAGAGGTGATGGTACAGATTGTTAAAGAGCCAATATCAACAAAAGGTCCCAGACTGACTGGTGAGTTAAGTTTTGCAGGACGTTATTTGGTTCTGATACCATTTAATGATAAAGTTTCTGTTTCTTCAAAAATTAAAAGTGGTGAGGAACGAGCACGACTCAAACAGCTAATCAACAGTATAAGGCCTAAAAATTTTGGCGTTATTGTACGTACTGTTGCCGAAGGCAAAAGAGTTGCAGAACTTGACACCGAACTGAAGATTCTCTTAAAGCGTTGGGAGGAAACCATTACTAAAGTACAAAAGACAGAAAAAAGACCTCAACTAATATATGAGGAAACTAGTCGTGTCGTTGCATTGTTACGCGACCTGTTTAATCCGTCATACGAAAATATATATATAAATGATGAAGAGGTCTACAAAGAAGTAAAACATTACGTAACCCTAATTGCCCCGGACAAGGCAAATATAGTAAAGATGTACTCTGGTAATGTCCCGATCTTTGACAATTTTAACATCACCAAACAGATAAAATCGAGCTTTGGCAAAATTGTAAACTACAAGCATGGTGCATATCTAATTATAGAACACACAGAAGCCCTGCACGTTGTAGACGTTAATAGCGGAAACAGAACACGCTCCGCAAATGGCCAGGAAGCCAATGCACTTGATGTTAATCTTGGCGCAGCAGACGAACTTGCACGACAATTGCGCTTAAGAGATATGGGAGGTATTATTGTTGTAGACTTCATAGACATGAACCTAGCCGAAGACAGGCAACTGCTCTATGAACGAATGTGCAAGAATATGCAAAAAGATCGTGCACGACACAATATCTTACCACTAAGTAAATTCGGACTTATGCAAATAACACGCCAAAGAGTCCGTCCTGCAATGGATGTTAATGTGGAAGAAACCTGCCCTACTTGTTTTGGCAAAGGAACGATAAAATCCAGCATACTTTTTGTTGACCAGCTTGAGAGAAAAATTGACAGACTAGTCAATAAGATTGGAATTAAGAAATTCTATCTGCATGTACATCCCTATGTAGCAGCATATATCAATCAAGGCATAATAAGCCTTAAACGCAAATGGCAGATGAAATATGGCATGGGCGTACATGTAATTCCTTCTCAGAAAATGGCCTTCTTGCAATACGAATTTTATGACAGCAAGAAGCATTTTATTGACATGCAGGAGGAAATTGAAACAAAATAAAAAAGATGTGTCCATATTTGGGCACATCTTTTTTATATTTAAGACTTACAAAATCGCGAAAGATTATTTATTGCACAATTTTAAATCTTATACGGAAAGTATGTTTCTCTTCATCCCAATTAGTTCCTAGAATTTCAAATCGGCCAATTTGAGACGTAGAACGCACATGCTTACCGATACACGGGCATATATCATAATCGCCAATACGGACTAAACGCAATATTTCAGACGCATCTTCCGGCAGCCTGTCAAGCGACACTCCCTCAGGCACATTATCACGATTGACAAACTCGAAACTTACAGGCAAGTCCTCATCGATAAGCTCATTCATCTTCCTCTCAATATCACGTTCCTCATGACGGGAAGGCTTATGGTCAAGAACATAACTTATCTTACTTTTTTTGCGCTCAATATGAGCATTAGTTGACCGCTCACAACCAAACATTCGTATCATTGTCTGATTGAGAAGATGTTCTGCAGTATGTGCAGGTGGAAATTCTTCCTTATTGTGCGCATTCAAAATATAATCTTCTGCCATGGCATTAATTTATGAACTGATAGAAAGATGTATGATATAATGATTTCTATACTAAAAATTTATATATCCGAGCTCCGTATGCAGGAATATTTAATTCTACAGCAGAATCTGCCTTAAATGGCAGCATAACAGTGTCGCCTGTGAGCAAATCAGTTGCATTGACAGATTTCTCTGCCATCTGCATATAATCAAATGCATGCCTGGGTATATTTACGCCACATGTAACATCTGAATCTGAGAAATTAACCACAACAAGCAACACCTCATTATCTGCCTTTCTAAGAAAAGCATACTGACGATGAGAATCAAAAATGTCACTTTTAGGATTCACATACATCAAATCAAAAAACATGCCTTCACTCACAGCCTTTTCCTTCTTGGCTATATTAAGAATGGCTGAATAAGCCTTTTCCAGACGTTTTTCATCTGATGTAAGCTTACGTCTGTTCACATACCCATTGTAAAGAGATGCAACCGTCCAATAATCGAATATCGTAGTGCGTCCATCCAAACCGCTAAATCCCTCCTTGTCCATACCACGTTCGCCAAACTCCTGACCGGCATATAACATAAACGGATTGTTGTAGAGCAAGGCACTTACAACAACAGCCGGCAAAGCCTTGTATGCATTACCAGAAAGGAAATCACTGGCCAAGCGCTGTTCGTCATGGTTCTCAAGGAAATAAAGCATATGCTCCTTTATATCGTCAACAGCCTGCCACTGGTAAGTTATGTCTGAAGCAGCACTTTCTCCGCGGATGACTCTGCAAAGGCAATCATACATGCCGACTTTGTCATAAAGATAGTCGAAACCGCTCCCCAAATAGCTCCTGTAAAGTGATGGATTATATACCTCGCCAATAAACACTATATCAGGATAATCTGTCTTTATCTTACCAATACACCAATACCAGAATTCGGAAGGCACCATCTCAGCCATATCACAACGGAAGCCGTCAACACCTTTAGCTGCCCAAAACGAGAGTATATCTCTCATTTTATGCCATGTATCTGGCACAGGAGCGAAATGATAAGAACGGCCACCTGCATCACAATAATCAATACCGTAGTTTAATTTAACGGTTTCATACCAGTCGTTAATACCAGGATGATTATCGAAATGGTCATTTCCGGTAGCCTTGGCAGGATATTCACTATATGAATCATCTGCTTCACCTTTTAAATCAAAATATGGAGCGAAGCTCTCATTAGGGCAATAATAGAAATTATTATCAGGATAAAACCCTTTGTTAACATCATCTGTCTCACCAAAGTCCTTCACCCCATCAGGCTTCTTTACCGATTTATATTGGCGTGCAACATGATTTGGCACAAAATCGATAATAACCTTAAGCCCGGCCTTATGGCTGCGCTGCAGCAAAGCCTCAAATTCTTCCATACGCCTGTCAACATCATCAGCCAAATCCGGGTCGATGTCATAATAGTCGACAATGGCATATGGTGATCCTGCCCTACCCTTAACTACAGCAGGATGCTGGCACGGGATGCCAAATGCAGAATAGTCTGTTTTAGAAGCATGACGTATAACACCTGTATACCAGACATGTGTTACACCGAGTTTTTTTATACGTCTTAATACCGAATCGTCAAAAAAACTCATCTTTCCGCAGCCATTTTCGGCAAGAGTTCCATTTTCAACGCAATTATATGAACGGTTGCCGAAAAGGCGCGTAAAGATTTGATATATAAGTATCTTATGATGTTTCATCATTGCTGTTTATGCAATGCCATGAGCTGAAACATTTTTGTCGATACGGGCAATCATTCCCTGCAAAGCCTTGCCGGGTCCGCACTCAGTAAAGTCGTCGGCACCATCAGCAATCATGTTCTGAACACACTGAGTCCACTTTACAGAACTTGTAAGCTGTGCAATAAGATTGTTCTTTATCTCAGCAGCATCAGTATGAGGCTTAGCGTCAACATTCTGATATACAGGACATTTAGGCTCGCTGAATTCTGTTGCCTCAATAGCTGCCTGAAGTTCGTCTTTAGCCGGCTGCATAAGAGGAGAATGGAAAGCGCCTCCGACCTTCAGCGGAAGAGCACGCTTAGCTCCTGCTGCCTTAAGCTTCTCACAAGCTTCATTTATAGCTTCAATATTACCACTTATAACGAGCTGTCCAGGACAGTTAAAGTTTGCAGGAACACATACATGTCCCTCCTTGTTTACTTCGGCACAAATTTCCTCTACCTTTTCATCAGGAAGACCTATTATTGCAGCCATTGTAGAAGGAGCAGCATCACAGGCCTTCTGCATTGCCATTGCACGAGCATAGACAAGCTTAAGTCCATCCTCAAAGCTCAATGCACCGGCAGCAACGAGAGCAGAGAACTCTCCGAGAGAGTGACCGGCAACCATTGAAGGAGCAAAAGCATCACCCATGCACAATGCACTGATTACACTATGAAGGAATACTGCAGGCTGAGTTACCTTTGTCTGCTTAAGTTCTTCATCTGTTCCGTTGAACATGATGTCTGTTATCTTATAACCGAGAATGTCATTAGCCTTGTCAAAAAGTTCTTTTGCCAATGGATTACTCTCGTACAGGTCTTTGCCCATACCTACAAACTGTGCTCCCTGTCCGGGAAAAACAAATGCTTTCATATTTTTAAATATTTACTATTTGTAATTTGCGGTGCAAAGTTAACACATTTTCTGCACACATGCAAATGATGACATGTCATAAATCTGACAATCAGCGATTTATAATGACTTTAGCTTACATCATAACAGAAATATGAGTTATATTAAAATAGTGACAAACAAAACATTATGATTTTACAACGCTAATTCACTGATTTATGAACGAAAATTCATTGGATTACCGTTATCAAATCAATGGATTTCATCCGAACATATATAACATTGACATTCAAGCAGTTACAAAAGGGCATGTTTCATACGGCAAAAGGCGGCAAATTGAAGGCAGAAAGACGGCATTTTACACTGCGAAAGGACACATATCAGATAAAACGCATACAACGTACAGCTTTGAAAACAGCATGGTAGCTACAATATGTATATATACGGACAAAATCAATTGCACATGCATAACGTTCCGGCAACCAATAAGATATAACGGCCATAAAATTCATAAAATGCAGAAACCTACATGAAAAAGAGCGGAAACGTACAAAGTCCGTTCCCGCTCCCTCTAATGATACTTTCTCAACCTATAAAAAATTATTTATAAAGAGGTCCGAAGTTGGCACATGCCCTGAAATCGGCTCCTTCCTTATCCATGCCGAAAGCATTCCATGTTGCAGGACGGAACACTTTGTCGTCATCAACATTATGCATACAAACTGGTATACGGAGCATAGACGCAAGAGTGATAAGGTCTGCACCTATATGACCATAAATGATGGCTCCATGGTTTGCCCCCCAGTTATTCATAACAGAATAAACATCCTTGAAGGCAGGTTTGTCACAAAGACGCGGCACGAACCATGTAGTTGGCCAAGTCGGGTCTGTACGCTTGTCTATTATCTTATGTATTTCCGGATCGATGTCTACCGTCCATCCTTCAGCAAGCTGAAGCACCGGTCCGAGTCCCTTTACAAGGTTAAGACGTGCCATAGTTACAGGCATGCCACCTTTTGACAAGAAGTTAGAAGAGAAACCTCCACCACGGAAATAATCACGGTTTGCCGGATACCAAGTAGTAGCAGAAAGGCATGCTTCAACCTCTTTGTCTGTAAGTTCCCAATGATGTTTCATCACAGGATTTCCGTCTGCATCACAACACTGGCCTGTTCCGTCCAAAGTTGTGGCACCAGAGTTTATAAGATGTATAATACCTCCAGAAGCTCGTCCGCTAAGTTCTTTACCCGTAACACGCTTAACAGCCTCTGGACTCCAATATGTCCTGACATCAGAGAATATAGCGCTGCGGTTTGTCAGCAAATGCTCTAACAGCATTGTCAGACCATTGCATGTGTCATTTTCTGTTGCAAACACGTAAGGCTCGCGTATACCATTCCAGTCGAACGACGTATTTAGCATTGCCTCAGAGAAATCACCATTAGGCTTATAGTCTGTCCATTGTCTTTGTCCCTGGAAACCTCCGGCTATAGCATTATGGCCCAATGCCTCTTCCTTAAATCCGGCCTCTAACAGCTTCTCGTTGCCAGTCATCAAGTCTCTGAATATCATTGTCATCTTTGTGACAAACTCCCAGTCGGCATCCTTTTCCTCACGGTTCTTTTTCTTGACATCTCTATTTCCAATGTCTTCACCCTCATTTGGAACACAATATTTCTTAACCCATTCAATGGCCTTCTTGTATTCATCCTTATCATAGATGCCTTCGTCCATACGACGCAGAATTTCAGTCATATCCACTTGTTCTGCACGTATACCAAGATATTCCTGCATGAAATCAGCGTTGGCAATACTTCCTGCAATACCCATAGCTACATTTCCGATAGACAGATAAGACTTGCCGCGCATGGTTGCTACAGCCTGAGCGGCGCGCGCCCAACGTAATATCTTCTCAGCCACGTCAGCTGGTATTGTATTATCATCCAAGTCCTGCACATCGTGTCCATAAATACCAAATGCAGGAAGTCCCTTCTGAGCATGAGCAGCAAGTACTGCAGCAAGATAAACTGCTCCCGGACGCTCCGTACCGTTGAATCCCCATACGGCTTTCGGCCAATACGGATGCATATCCATTGTTTCTGATCCATAACACCAGCATGATGTAACGGAAATTGTGGCCCCCACACCATTATTTTCAAACTTCTCTGCACATCGTGCTGCCTCAGCTACGCGACCTATCGTACCGTCTGCTATGACGCATTCAACAGGAGTACCGTCTCCGTTTTTTAAGTTATTAGAGATAAGTTCTGCTACAGCTTTTGCCAAATTCATGGTCTTTTCCTCAAGACTTTCTCTTATTCCGCCTTGACGGCCATCAATAATTGGACGAATTCCGATTTTTGGATAGTTTTTCATTATATATCAGGTTTTGTTATTAAAATAAGCAAAAGAACTTCACCTAAAATAAAAATATTATCTTTATTAAGTGCTTGTTTGGCGACAAAGATAAGAAATACGACAATAACCAATCATTGTTTTTTGATAAACCTACTTAGAATTAGCACAGATAAAACACAAATAAACCTTAATAGCAATAACATTTATTAACAACAGGCACATCTATCTACTTAAACAAAAGAAATATCAAAATAGCATAAAATACAGAAAATAAGCAATATACGACGTTTTAAAGTACATCAGTAAAAGACTAGTCTTCAAAATAAGCGCCAGTTTAGAATTATGGCAGCAAAGACATTATTCGTATGTCAAATAGTGTTTTTTTTCAAAAACCTTCTTTTGTATCTAATTTTTTAGTACTTTTGCCTTAGTTATAATTTTTACATTATTTAATTTATGGCTTATAATAATAATCACTTAGTCATAATGGCTGGCGGGGTTGGCAGCCGTTTTTGGCCAATGAGTACAACAGAAAAACCCAAACAGTTTATAGATGTATTAGGAGTAGGACGCTCCCTGCTACAACTAACATTCGACAGATTCAAGGGAATATGTTCTCCTGAAAACGTATGGGTTGTAACAAACCGCAGCTATAAAGACTTAGTTTTAGAACAACTGCCGGAAATTCCGGTTACCAACATTTTATGTGAGCCATGCAGACGCAACACTGCTCCATGTATAGCATACGTGAGTTGGAGAATAAAATCCAAAGACCGTAATGCCAATATTGTTGTCACACCAAGCGATCATATAGTTACAAATTGCGAAGAGTTTAAAAGAGTCATATCTCAATGCCTCAAATTCACTAGTGAAACAGATGCGATAATAACTCTTGGAATGAAACCTACGCGCCCGGAAACAGGTTATGGATATATTCAGGCTGACCTGTCGTCATGCTCTCCACGGAATAAAGAAATATTCAGAGTTGATTCTTTCCGAGAAAAGCCAGACTTAGAAACAGCAAAAAAATATATCCAAAACAAAAGTTATTTCTGGAATGCAGGAATATTCATTTGGAGCGTCAACACTATCGTAAATGCTTTCCGCATTTATCAGCCTGCAATAAGCAAAATTTTCGAAAGCCTGCAGCCTGTATATGGCACTCCTAAAGAGCAGGAAGAAATCGACTTAAGATTCCCTGAGTGCGAAAACATATCGGTTGACTATGCAATTATGGAAAAAGCCGAGGAAATATTCGTATGTCCCGCTGATTTTGGCTGGAGCGATCTCGGCACATGGGGCTCATTGCTTGTTCAAACAAAAAAAGATCTTTACGGCAATGGAGTCATTGGAGAAAATGTCTCGCTTTTTGATACCCACAACTGCATCGTACATACTCTAGACAAAAAGAAAGTAGTTATTCAAGGACTAGACGGATACATTGTTGCAGACGACGGAAACAAGCTTTTAATTTGCAAGTTGTCTGAAGAACAGCGTATAAAACAATTTTCAAGCGACAATAAATAATTAAAGACACAAAAGATTAAAATGGAAAAAAAGATTGCATTAATTACCGGTATAACCGGTCAGGACGGTTCTTTCCTTGCCGAATTTCTAATTGAAAAAGGATACGAAGTTCATGGACTGCTCCGCCGTTCGTCTTCATTCAATACCGGACGTATTGAACATCTATATCTGGATGAATGGGTAAGAGACATGAAGAAATCAAGACTTGTAAACCTGCATTGGGCTGATATGACCGACTCGTCATCATTAATACGTATAATTGCAGAAATCAAACCAACCGAAATATATAATCTAGCGGCACAAAGTCATGTTAAAGTTTCTTTCGATGTTCCAGAATATACAGCAGATACAGATGCTGTAGGCGTATTAAGACTGCTTGAGGCAGTACGCATTTGCGGACTAGACAAGACATGCCGAATATA
This sequence comes from Xylanibacter sp., assembly GCF_057607445.1. Taxonomy (NCBI): domain Bacteria; kingdom Pseudomonadati; phylum Bacteroidota; class Bacteroidia; order Bacteroidales; family Prevotellaceae; genus Xylanibacter; species Xylanibacter sp. Next base: position 79,831 of record NZ_DBLZAX010000009.1, read on the forward strand.
TCAGGCTTCTACATCTGAACTTTATGGAAAAGTTCAGGAAGTGCCGCAAACTGAAACAACCCCATTCTACCCCCGATCTCCGTATTCTGTAGCCAAGCTCTATGGTTTCTGGATTATGAAAAACTACCGCGAAAGCTATAATATGTATTGTTGCAATGGTATTCTTTTCAACCATGAAAGTGAACGCAGAGGAGAAAACTTCGTTACAAGAAAAATAACTCTTGCAGCCTGCCGTATTGCTCAAGGATTCCAGGACAAATTGTATCTCGGCAATCTTGATGCACAACGAGACTGGGGATATGCACGCGACTACGTTGAATGCATGTGGCTCATTCTACAGCAACCAGAGCCGGACGACTTTGTCATTGCTACAGGAGAAATGCACACTGTAAGAGAATTCTGTACATTAGCATTCAAAGAAGCAGGCATAGAACTCCGTTGGGAAGGTGAAGGTGTCAACGAAAAAGGTATTGACACCAAGACTGGCAAGACAATAGTTGAAGTTGACCCAAAATACTTCCGCCCGTGTGAGGTAGACCAACTATTAGGAAATCCTGCAAAGGCAAAAAAGATTCTCGGATGGAATCCAACAAAAACATCATTCCATGAATTAATAAGAATAATGGTACAACATGATATGAAGTTTGTGAAAAAACTCTATATCAAAGCACAAATGGCAGAATAAAGATGTTAGACAAAAATACAAAAATATTCGTTGCAGGCCACCACGGACTAGTGGGGTCTGCAATTTGGAATAATCTTAAGCAAAGGGGGTATAACAATCTGGTTGGACGCACGCATAAGGAACTAGACTTACTTGACCCAGTTGCTGTTAAAAGATTTTTTGACGAAGAACGTCCTGAAGCTGTAGTGTTAGCAGCTGCACATGTTGGAGGCATCATGGCCAACCTTAATTACAGGGCAGACTTCATCTATCAAAATCTTCAAATACAACAAAATGTCATTGGCGAAAGTTTCAAGCACAATGTTAAAAAATTGTTGTTCTTAGGAAGTACATGCATTTACCCAAAAATGGCACAACAGCCCATGAAGGAAAATGCCCTGCTGACATCTGAACTTGAATACACAAACGAGCCATATGCAATAGCAAAGATTGCGGGTTTAAAAATGTGTGAAAGTTTCAGTCTGCAATATGGATGCAATTACATTGCAGTAATGCCGACAAACCTATATGGTCCAAACGACAACTTCCATCTTGAAAATAGTCATGTTCTGCCTGCTATGTTACGTAAAATTTATTTGGCAAAATGCCTTAACGAAAACAATTGGGAAGCTGTTCGTAAAGACTTAAACTTAAGACCTGTTGAAGGAGTATGTGGACAAAACACGAATGAGGAAATACTAAATATTCTTGATAAATTCGGAATAACGCCACAGGCCGTAACATTATGGGGCACAGGAAGTCCAATGAGAGAATTTCTCTGGAGTGAAGAAATGGCAGACGCAAGCGTTTATGTTTTATTAAACGTAGATTTCAAAGACACATACTCGCCTAATGATAAAGAAATCAGAAACTGTCACATTAATGTCGGCACCGGCAAAGAAATAAGCATACGTGATGTTGCAGAAAAAGTAATGCATGAAATTGGCTTTAAAGGACAACTATTATGGGATGCGACAAAACCAGACGGAACTCCAAGAAAGCTTACAGATGTTACAAAACTGCACAATCTTGGATGGCATCATAAAATAGAGATAGATGAGGGCATCCACAAGCTTTACGAATGGTACAAACTAGGAATTTGCATCAATCATAAAAACTGAATTTATAAATAGCCATATTTCCTTATAAGGAATAAGTTTACCAATATAGATTGGCAAGACAATAGGTAGAAACAAAATAAAAATCCATATCAGCACTGAATGTTGATATGGATTTTTTCTTTGCGGCTGTCGTCTATTTAGACAAGTGAACTTATCTACAATGACATTAAATACGCCAAAAGATTTTGTGCAGCCGTTTTATATCGTCTGCACAAATCTATTAATTCAATATTTATTTGCAATACCAGCTAACAATAGTTTCATACAACTCCTGCTTGCCAGAAGTCTGCTTTGGCTCACCCTTCTCTTTTGCATATGCTACAATATCCTCAAGAGAAAGTTTGCCTTCTTCAAATTCCTTACCCTTACCAGAATCGAATGAAGAATAACGCTCCTTAACCATGTCACAAATTGGAGAGTTCTCAATCAGATTTGCTGCATTCTCCAAAGCACGGGCCATAGCATCCATTCCGCTGATATGAGCAATGAAGATATCCTCTGGATCTGTTGAATTACGACGCAATTTAGCATCAAAGTTAGAACCACCGTTTCCTAATCCGCCATTACGAATAATCTGCATCATTGCCTGAGTAAGCTCCCAGTTATCAATTGGGAACTGGTCTGTATCCCATCCGTTCTGATTATCACCACGGTTAGCATCAATGCTTCCAAGCATACCATTGTCAACAGCAACAGCAAGCTCATGCTCAAATGTATGACCTGCAAGTGTTGCATGGTTTACCTCAATATTAACCTTGAAATCTTTTTCAAGACCATGTGCACGGAGGAATCCGATAACAGTTTCTGTATCAACATCATACTGATGCTTTGTCGGTTCCATTGGTTTAGGTTCAATCAAGAATGTTCCTGTGAATCCTTTTGAGCGAGCATAATCACGAGCAGCTTTCAGCATATTTGCAAGATGCTCTTTCTCACGCTGCATCTGAGTGTTCAAAAGGCTCATATAGCCTTCGCGACCACCCCAGAATACATAGTTAGCACCTCCAAGCTTTATTGTTGCATCAATAGCGTTCTTTATCTGCACAGCGGCACGTGCAACAACATCAAAGTCAGGATTAGTTGCAGCACCATTCATGTATCTCTTATTACCAAAAACGTTTGCAGTACCCCACAGCAATTTGATATTTGTGCCCTTCATCTTTTCAAGAGCATAATCAGTGATTGCCTTCATACGAGCTTCATATTCCTCGATAGTCTCACCCTCGTCAACCAAGTCAACATCATGGAAGCAGAAATATTCTATGCCAAGTTTGTCCATTATTTCAAATCCGGCATCCATCTTGTCCTTAGCACGCTCAACTGCATCAGCTTTTTCATCCCATGCATATGTACGTGTTCCGCCACCAAACTGGTCACCGCTTGCTGCGCCTAATGTATGCCACCAAGCCATTGCAAACTTCAACCAATCTTTCATCTTCTTACCCATTATTACTTTTTCAGCATCATAATAATGATAAGCTAAAGGATTATTACTATCCTTACCTTCAAATTTAATTTTTCCTATCTGCGGAAAATACTCTTTTACCATAACCGTTATTTATTAATTTATTAAACCTAAATAATTATATCTCGAAATTACTAATCAATGATTAATTTGTTGCAATAAAGTCTCTTTCCATAATGAATAAGCCTGCAAATATTCTGCACGTCGTTTTTCATCCGGCTCTATAACAGCCAACTTCTTCAATGTAGCAAAAGCTTCATCATGATCTTTATATATGCCACAACCCATACCGGCTCCCTTGGCAGCTCCTACACTTCCGTCTGTTTCATAAAGTTCTATTGTAGCGCCACTAACTCCAGCTAAGGTATTACGGAACAACTCACTTAAGAACATATTGGCTTTACCTGCATGTATTTTATGTATATCCATACCCATCTGCTGCATTACCTCCATACCATAACAGAAACTGAAGACAATACCTTCCTGTGCTGCACGCATCAGGTGGGCTTTGCCATGCTTGTTGAAATTTACGCCATGGATAGAGCAGCCGATCTCTTTATTCTCAAGCACACGCTCAGCTCCATTACCAAAAGGAATGATTGTTATTCCATCACTTCCTACCGGAACACTTGCCATCATATCATTCATATCTGAATATGAAATTCCTTCAGGTGCAACATTACGGCGCATCCAAGCGTTTAATATTCCTGTTCCATTAATACACAACAAAACGCCAAGACGTTCCATATCCTTTTGGTAATTAACATGGGCAAAAGTATTAACTCGACTCTTAATGTCATAATTAGCTTCGCCCAAAACGCCATAAACGACACCTGAAGTACCAGCTGTAGACGCGATTTCACCCGGATTAAACACATTAAGGCTAAGAGCGTTATTAGGTTGATCACCCGCCCTATAACTAATAGGTGTTCCTGCCTTCAAGCCTAATTCATTTGCAGCGGCCTCTGAGACTTCGCTCTGAATACTAAACGTCGGCACAATGTCAGCAATTAAGCTTTCATCAAAGCCGAAATAATCCAACAGGAATTTTGCAACTTTTTTATTCTTAAAGTCCCATAACATGCCTTCACTCAATCCGCTGATGGTAGTATTAATAGTACCGCTCAGTTTCATTGCGATGTAATCACCAGGCAACATTATCTTATATATCTTCTCGAACAGCTGCGGTTCATTCTCTTTCACCCATGCAAGCTTAGAAGCCGTAAAATTACCCGGCGAATTAAGCAAATGGCCAAGACACTCTTTGGGTCCTATATTTTCAAAAGCTTTTTCACCATAAGGCACAGCTCGAGAATCACACCAAATTATAGAAGGCCTCAATACATTCTGATTCTTATCAACACACACAAGGCCATGCATCTGATAAGATATACCAATTGCCTTAATATCTTCACCTTTAACAGATGAATCTGCCATAACCTTTTTCAAGCTGAGTTTTGCATTATCCCACCACATTTGAGGATCTTGTTCAGCCCAACCAGATTTCACGGCTATGATAGGTGCTTCCTTTTCTGGATAAAATGCTGATGCGACACATACGCCGCTATCTGAATCTACTAAAGATGCCTTTACTGAAGAGCTTCCGACATCAAAACCTAACAAATATCTACCAGACATAATAAAAATACTTTTTATATTAAAGACGATTTAGAAATGCATTTCCCTTGAATTTATGATTTTTTTGTATCTTAAAGTGTCTTAAAATAATGACAAAGACAAGTCTTCATGTTTATTTTCAGGCTCTTCTTTTTCTTCGTCATCACAAAATTCAAATTGCAGTTGAAGAGACATTTTAGAAGAATTATTGATGCGATACACTCCACGCTCATCTGTCTTCTCAACAATAGAATCAGGCACTTTACTTGTACGGATCAAATATGACGAAACATAACGGTAGACGTCTTCAAACGACACGACATTGAAGAATCCGTTGTTATGATTATAGACATGCCTTGCTATCTTTTTCACGCTCAAGCCTTTAGGCCCGGCCTCGTTAAGAATAAAGATGATATCGCGGTCGTAGCTCATAGTATTATGATAATAAAAAAGGACCGGTAAGAAAATATTACCAGCCCTTTTTAAATATTCTTTCTACAGATTAAGCTAATGTAATCTTGTTCTCTGCATCTTTTATCTTACCCTCTTTAAAGAGCCAGCCCATACCGAGCAAAGTCTCTTCTGTGGTAATTTTAGCTGCTTTAGCAATCTCAGCAACGCTCAAGGGCTTTTCAGCTGTAGCTAAGGCCTGATATACATCACCAGCCTTAAATCCTACTGTTTCTGCATTAATCTCTAATTCAACTTTCTTTGCAGTACTTCTCTTCGGTGCTGCTTTCTTCTCAACAGCTTTTGTTGCAGCTGTCTTTCTTACACTTACGTTCTTCTCTGTCATAATTCAAGTAAAACACATTAAGATCGACAATGTCTAAAAGACATACAATCTTTTCAAATTCTCGATGCAAATATAGTGATTTTATTCAAATTATTAAAAATTTTATCAAGAAAAATCGTATTCAACACATTAAGTGCTTTTTTAATATCAATTTTCTTGACTTAAATCAACCTTTATCTGCAGCTCATCCAGCTGTTTCTCATCAAGAGCAGACGGTGCATCCAACATGACATCACGTCCACTGTTATTCTTCGGGAACGCAATACAATCACGTATACTGTCTAATCCTGCCATTACAGAAACAAAACGGTCAAGGCCAAAAGCCAATCCTGCATGAGGAGGTGCGCCATACTTAAATGCATTTATCAAAAAGCCGAACTGAGCCATCGCACGCTCCGGCGTGAAGCCCAATATCTTAAACATACGCTCTTGCAGACGTCCGTCATGGATACGAAGGCTTCCTCCACCCAATTCAATACCATTGCAAACGAAATCATACGCCTTAGCACGCACTCTTTCCGGATGCTCTTCCAATAATGGAATATCATCAGGATTTGGCATTGTAAACGGATGATGAGTAGACATCAGGCGCTGTTCCTCATCGCTCCACTCAAACAGCGGGAAGTCAATAATCCACAGACATTCAAATTTATTCTTGTCACGCAAGCCAAGCCTGTCGCCCATTTCCAATCTAAGGCTACAGAGCTGAACACGTGTCTTGTTTGCATTATCACCACTAAGAATCAATACCAGGTCACCATTACCTGCCCCCATCACTTCTTTAAGTTTCTGCAAGACATCTGCATCATAGAATTTATCTATGCTGCTTTTTACAGAACCGTCTTCATTAAACTTAACCCAAACAAGTCCTTTAGCACCAACTTGCGGTTTCTTGACAAAATCAGTCAGCTGATCTATCTGCTTTCTTGTATAAGAAGCACAGCCCGGCACACAGATTCCGCCAATATATTCTGCACTATTGAACACCTCGAACGAGCCTGTGCCCTTTAGAGTATCCATTAGTTCAACGAATTCCATTCCAAAACGCAAGTCTGGCTTATCGCTTCCAAATCTGCGCATTGCCTCATGCCATGTCATTTGCTGTAGTTTGGCCGGTAATTCCACACCACGTATTTCCTTAAACAAGTGGCGTGCCATATCTTCGAAAAGATTGATAACATCATCCTGATCAACAAAAGACATCTCACAGTCTATCTGTGTGAACTCAGGCTGACGGTCAGCACGAAGATCTTCGTCACGGAAACACTTTGCTATCTGGAAGTATCTGTCAAATCCGCTCACCATAAGCAACTGCTTCAGAGTCTGCGGACTTTGTGGCAATGCGTAGAACTGTCCTGGATTCATGCGTGAAGGCACAACAAAATCTCGTGCACCTTCAGGAGTGCTACCTATTAATATAGGTGTCTCAACCTCAATAAAATCTTTTGAATCCAAGAAGTTGCGTATCAATATTGTCATACGGTGGCGCAATTCAAGATTCTTGCGGACGCATGAACGGCGCAAGTCCAAATAGCGATATTTCATTCTTATATCATCACCACCATCTGTATTATCCTCTATTGTAAACGGCGGCGTGATGCTTTCACTCAGGACATTCATCTCAGAGACGATAATCTCTATATCACCAGTAGGCAGATTCTTGTTCTTGCTCTCGCGTTCGTTGACAAGTCCTGTAGCCTGTATACAAAACTCACGTCCAAGCTTGTTGGCTGCAGCACACAGCTCAACATTGTCGTTTTCATTAAAGACAAGCTGTGTAATACCATATCGGTCACGGATATCGACAAATGTCATTCCGCCCATTTTACGGATGCGCTGAACCCATCCGGCCAGAGTAACTGTCTTGCCTGCATCAGACAAGCGCAATTCCCCACATGTATTTGTTCTATACATAAACTTACAAATTACTTTAATTATGATGCAAAAGTACAAAAAATGACCGAATGAACAAATTTTAAATGGCTAAAAGTAAAATTACACTCTATGATAGTATAAATTTCAACTGTTTAAACCGAGCAGGCATCCGTTCACCGGCTTATACAGATAACTCTTTTTAAGATGAAGAACACAAAAAATCTCCAACTTTTAGAGGAACAAATACGCAGCACTATCAGCCAAAAATTTCAAAATTGCAAACTAGCAAGCAACTCCCAAACATCCCTCTGACAATTATAATAAATACATTAAAAAAACAGAAAACTTTTTGGTTAAAAGCCTCTGAAAACGCCATTATTTTTTACATGAATGTATTTCCTTTAGAAAATAGCGAAAAACCTCATTTTTCGTATTTCACTACATATCAATGGGTTAACACAGAACATCTAATTACCTGATACATTCTCCAATACAAAACATGCCCTTTTACACAGCAAAAAGCATGGTTTCAGGACACAAAAGCAATGCTTTAACCGATAAAAAACAATGAATTTACGCCTAAAAACAATAACATCACACAGACTTCGACCACGAAAGCAATAAAAAAGGTTATAAAAACACGAAGAACGTCCATCAACATTTAATTTATGTTACGATGCTTTTTCTATTTTAGAGAAAACTTTTTGCAAAATAACAGCACAAAATCAGTAATAAAATTTTACCATACCAGACACAAAAATACAATTTACAAATTAAGGCTAAAACGAATAATCACACAACCATTCTAAACCAAAATAATTAAAGATATTTCCCCTTTATCCTAGAACTGATAAAAACAGGCACGAAATGGCATGCCCATAAAACATGCAGCCAACTACCCCGTTTGACAAAATTATATTACAAAACGAATTTGAATATAATCTTACAATCAAATCATAATTAATTAACACAAAATAAATCATCGATTATATATTTTATAAAAAAAAGATGTAAATTTGCTGCAAAAAATTATTTTAACCGAATAAAAATGAAAAAGATCCTATTCATTTCAATGTTGCTGATACTTTGCATAAGCAATGCAGCAGCACAAAAGACGGCAGAAATTAAGTTTGACAAGCAAACTTATAATTTCGGCAAATTTTCAGAAAGTAATCCCGTACAAAAGTGTACATTTAACTTTACCAACGTGGGAGACGCCCCACTCGTAATAAACCAAGCAATGGCCAGCTGTGGATGCACAGTTCCATCATACACTAAAGCTCCAATAGCTCCCGGCGGAAAGGGAACAGTGACAGTGACATACAACGGCAAAGGCAAATTTCCTGGACATTTTAAGAAATCAATCACAATAAAGTCTAACGCAAAGAATGAAATTGTGCGCTTATATGTAGAAGGCACAATGGAAGAAGCAAAATAAATAAAAAGGGAGCATTGAGCTCCCTTTTTTATTACCATTATATCATAAGAATATTCATCACTAACCTTATTCACATCAAAATGAATATGCAAAACCTATTGAGGCATATTCTTTAAACTGCCAATATCCATAGTCATCATGGCGCACTGACGATCCGTCGTCAAATCTCGGATATATGAAGATATTTGTCGAGATATATTTATTAAACTGGAATGTAAAAGTGTTTTCCCATTCTACTTCAGTTCGTTCATAAGTCGTATAACCATAAAGACGGGTCTTCCATTTAATCAAATCCGAAAAAGCCCATGTCAAATCTATCGTACATTCAGAACCCACATCATTCATTGTATGCGAACCTTCCTCTAGTCCATATCTTGTTGCAAGCGATTTTCGTCCGACATATCTGAAGTTGTATGCAATAGGAGCCATCTGCAAAGATCCTGTTAGTTTTCCGTTAAAAGCGTTTACCGAATAGCTCATACCCAAAGATAAGTTTATATTCAACGGCGATAAAATATCTGAATATACCTCAGGATCGTTGCTCTTATAGCCACGCATAAACTGGGTATATGCGATAAGCTGCAATGTATAATACCAATTCTTGCTTGCCTGAAGTCCCAATTTACCCGTATATCTTATAAGGTCCTCTGTAGTCTTAAAGTTATGCAGGGTGTCTCCGCTTGAGGTTTGGAATCCTAATTTAAGCTCAAGTTTATTTTCGAACTTAACCTTTTGTTTATTATTGTAATTCGCTTGTAGCGTGGTACTTGCAACCATTGAATAATTGCTTTCGCCACCTTTATACCAGTTACTGGAGACATAATTTTGCAGGAACTGCAAATAGTAGTCACCGCCAAAAGTCCAAAAGTTCGGTTTCTCTATGACAATTTCAACAGGAGCGTCAAGGCTTACGTCCGGTGCGGAAGCCTCTTCCCTAGAATAATCAACCTTATGACGTATTGGCGAAGTTATCTCTTCATGCAAAGAGCCTATTTTGCTTAAGTCACTTTCCGTATTTACGACATATTCCGGATGATTAACATAAACAGACATCAACGCATCATCAATAGCGCTGCTCACATCATCAACACCCTTGTACTTATCATTAATGCTAAAAGTATGACCAGCTACAGAATAATAAAATGTCAGAGGAGCAAAAACGCGGAAAAAGCGGGCATCAGATCCTGCATCATCATCCAAAGTATCAGCTGCATACATTAAAGAATCCATATGGACTTTACACGCTTTAAGCGAATCAATATACGAAGCTACGATGAAAGAATCTCTGCTTATGTTTCGGCCATTATGATGCTTAATAGGCGCTCCGAAACAAGACACCGCACAGAAGAACTCCAAGATTATTAATATCAATATTTGCTTATGTTTCATACTTTTAGCACTTTTTGCGTGCAAAGTTAGTATTAATATTCAAAAACAGAACATTAATGGCTGTTTTTTTCAACACACACGAAACTATTAAAATTAAGAGATTATAATTTTGGCATATCAGCATTTTTTCTTAATTTTGCACCTTGTATATTAGTATTAATAAATAACCAAAATATTATAATCGTGGCAGAGACAAAGTATATATTCGTTACCGGCGGTGTAGCTTCCTCTCTTGGAAAAGGAATAATATCGTCATCAATAGGCAAACTTCTTCAGGCCAGAGGATACAACATCACAATCCAAAAGTTCGACCCATACATCAACATTGACCCGGGTACGCTGAACCCTTATGAACATGGCGAATGTTATGTAACAGTGGATGGCCACGAGGCAGACCTTGACCTCGGACATTACGAACGTTTTACCGGTATTCAGACAACCAAAGCCAATAACCTTACAACAGGCCGTATATATAAGGCCGTCATAGACAAAGAGCGCCGTGGCGACTATTTGGGAAAGACAATACAGGTAATCCCCCATATCACAGATGAAATAAAGCGCAACGTAATGTTGCTTGGCAAGAAGAACAACTATGACTTCGTAATTACAGAAATCGGAGGTACAGTAGGAGATATTGAAGGCTTGCCTTTCTTAGAAAGTATCAGACAGCTAAAATGGGAACTTGGCAAGAGGGCTCTTTGTGTCCATCTTACTTATATTCCTTATTTGGCTGCAGCCAAAGAATTAAAGACAAAGCCGACTCAGCACTCAGTCAAAGAGCTGCAAAGCGTTGGTATCCAGCCGGATATCCTTGTGTTAAGAACCGAGCATCCAATAAACGACAATATCAGAAAGAAAGTTGCAAACTTCTGTAATGTTGACGCTGACGCAGTAGTACAAAGTGTCGACATGCCGACAATATACGAAGTTCCGGTAAGGATGCAGGAACAAAAGCTTGACGAAACGATATTGCGCAAAATGGGTGAACCTGTTGGTGAAACACCGACATTAGGTCCATGGCGTTCATTCTTGGAACGTAGACATAAAGCAACAGAAATCGTAAATATCGGACTTGTTGGAAAATATGACCTGCAGGATGCATACAAGAGTATCCTGGAGAGTCTGTCACAGGCAGGAACATATAACGATTACAAAGTCAAAACGACATTCATAAACAGCGAAAAGATTACAGAAGACAATGTTGCCGAAAAGCTTAAAGATATGGACGGCATTGTTATTTGCCCGGGATTCGGTCAAAGAGGAATAGAAGGAAAGATTGTCGCCGCACATTACACACGTACACATGACATTCCAACATTCGGTATATGTCTGGGTATGCAAATGATGGTAATTGAATTTGCACGTAATGTCCTTGGATACGAAGATGCCAACAGTCGAGAGATGGACGAGAAGACAGAACATAATGTCATTGATATTATGGAAGACCAGAAGAACATCACAAACATGGGCGGCACGATGCGACTTGGTGCTTATGAGTGTATTTTGAAACAAGGCTCACGCGTATTCGATATCTATAAGAAAGAATATATCCAGGAGCGTCATCGTCATCGTTATGAATTTAATAACGATTTCGAACAAGAATACGAAAGAGCCGGAATGAAGTGTGTTGGCCGTAATCCTGAAAGCAATCTGATTGAAATAGTTGAAATACCAGGATTGAAATGGTATATCGGCACACAATTCCATCCGGAATATTCAAGCACAGTACTTCATCCACATCCGCTGTTCCTTGATTTTATCAAAAAGGCTATAGAGAACAAAAAAAGCAAAAATTGATATATTATTAAAAGGTAAAAGAATAAAAATAACACCATAGAGAGAAACAAAAGATGGATAAGAATACAATCATTGGCTTTGTTCTCATCGCTGCTCTGCTAATCGGCTTCAGCTGGTATACTCAACCATCTGAAGAAGATATTGCCAAACAACGTATGCAAGACTCGATAACAGCTCTTGCAAAGAAAAAAGCCGAAGAAAGCCGTAACGCTGAGGCACAAGCCTCTAATCAGAATGCACAAAATAATGTAAATGCAGATACTACAGCTGTTTTCTATAAGTCGTTAAGCGGTAAAGCTCAAAACATTATTTTGAAGAATTCAAAATTAGAGCTCACACTCAGCACAAAAGGCGGTACTGTTGAAAAAGCTGTAATAAAGGACTTTAAAGATAACAAGGGCAATAAAGACCTTACTCTTTTTGACAGTAAAGATCAGTCTTTAAAATTCATGCTTGAAGGTAAAGAAACAAATATCATAACAAGCGATCTATACTTTACACCTTCAAACATTACAGACTCAACAGTTACAATGACTGCTGTTGGCTCTAATGGAAGATCCTTAGTAATGAATTATAAGCTTGGCAAGAACTATCTGCTACATTTCTCTTTAAAAGCAAATGGAATGAGCGGACTTTTCTCACCAAACTACAACAAACTTGACATCGAATGGACAGACCACTGCCGCCAACAAGAAAAGGGTTTTACCTTTGAAAACCGGTATGCATCCCTTACTTATCATTTCACGGATGGAGGTACTGACTATATTAGCGAGACAAGTGAAAAGGTTGATGAGAAAATAGAAGACGCCATCGACTGGGTTGCCTTCAAGAACCAGTTCTTCAGTGCAGTAATGATTGCAAAGGACGACTTGGGAACAAACTCATTAATGACAAGCATTCCACAGGAAAAAGGTTCTGGCTACCTGAAACAATATGGTGCAAAGGTCAAGACATCATTTGACCCAACAGGCAATAATTCAACTGAACTTGAATTCTATTATGGTCCCAACGACTTCAGACTGTTGCAAAAGATTGAAAAAGAAAGCACATTCAACAAAGATTTAGAGCTTCACCGCTTGGTATATCTTGGATGGCCTTTGTTCCGTATAATTAACCGTTGGTTCACCTTATACGTGTTCGACTGGCTTACAGGCTTGAACATCAATATGGGTATTGTCCTTATATTGATCACCCTTTTACTTAAGGTAATAACTTATCCTTTGGTCAAGAAGAGCTACATGTCTTCAGCAAAGATGAGAGTTTTAAAACCAAAACTTGAAGAAGCGACCAAACAATACAACAAGCCTGAAGACCAGATGCAGAAGCAGCAGGCAATGATGGCACTATACGCCAAATATGGTGTAAGTCCATTAAGCGGCTGTCTCCCAATGTTAATACAGATGCCTATCTGGATTGCCATGTTCAACTTTGTCCCCAATGCGATACAGCTACGTGGTGAAAGTTTCTTATGGATAAGTGACTTGTCAACATACGATCCGATAATCGAATGGCATAACAACATATGGCTCATAGGTGATCACCTGAGTTTAACATGTATTCTATTCTGTGTAGCAAACGTTTTGTATTCAATAATGACAATACGTCAGCAGAAAGACCAGATGGTCGGAGCTCAGGCTGAACAAATGAAGATGATGCAATGGATGACTTATCTTATGCCAGTTATGTTCTTCTTCATGTTCAACGACTATTCATCAGGCCTTAACTTCTATTACTTTGTATCTTTGTTCTTCAGTGCTGCCATCATGTGGACTTTGCGCAAGACTACAAACGATGAAAAATTGTTGAGTATTCTTGAAGCAAGATATCAGGAAAACAAGAATAATCCTAAAAAGATGAGCGGCTTGGCGGCAAGACTCGAAGCCATGCAAAAACAGGCAGAGGAGTTAAAACGCCAACGCGAGGCACAAGACAAAATGAGAAAATAGGAAAAAACACATTTATAAATTAATAGGGGCATGCAAAAGTATGCCCCTATATTCTAAAAACACTAAATTTATGAACAAAGCAACAATCTTAGCAACCGCACTTTCAATTTGTTGTAGTTCGGTTAACGCACAAGAAAATGCGAGCTTCATCGGTAAAAGTAACATCACCTTACAAAGTGATCTAATGACACCAGAGGCTCTGTGGGCAATGGGTCGAATCGGCACTGCACAGGCCTCGCCAGATGGAAAACACATTATCTACCAAGTAGGTTATTACAGTGTAAAACAAAACAAAGGCCATCAGGTAATCTACATTATGGATTCTGATGGAAAGAATAACAAAATGCTGACTACGTCTGCAAAAAGTGAGACGGATGCAGTATGGATAAAAGACGGTCAGAAAATTGCTTTTTTATGTGACGGCCAAATATGGGAAATGAATCCTGACGGAAGCGGCAGAAAGCAACTTACAAACGACAAAACAGGTATTGACGGATTTAAATTTTCTCCTGACGAAAAGTATGTTATACTTATCAAACAAATCCCTTACCATGGAATTATAAAAGAAAAGCCGGAAGACTTACCTTTAACAACAGGAAGAGTCATCACAGATATGAATTACAGACACTGGGATGAATATGTTGAATCTATCCCCCACCCTTATCTAGCTGAAGTAACGTCAAACGGCATTGGAGAAGGCACTGATATAATGAAAGGTGAACCATACGAATGTCCTGTTAAGCCTTTCGGAGGTGCAGAGCAGCTAGCATGGAGCACTGACTCAAAAACAATTGCATATACTTCAAGAAAGAAGACCGGAATAAATTATGCAATTTCAACTGACACAGATATATACCTTTATAATATAGAGTCTAAACAGACTGTAAATATTTGCAAGCCCGCAAATTACAAAGAGCCTGAAATCAACATGACAAAGTCTATGAAAAACCAGGCAGTTAACTCTGAAGAAAATCTTAAAAACAACCCTGGATATGACGTAAATCCCAAATTCTCTCCCAATGGCCAATATGTCGCATGGTTGAGCATGGCACGCAACGGATATGAAAGCGACCGCAACAGACTTTGCGTCTATAACTTAAAAACTGGGGAAAAGACATATACAACAGAGTCATTCGACTCTAATGTCGATGATTTCTGCTGGTCTGCAGATTCAAAAACTTTATATTTCCTCGGCATTTGGCATGGTTGTGAGAACATATATCAGACCAATCTTAAGGGCAATGTAATGCAACTTACAGACGGTTGGAATGATTATGGCTCAGTTCAGATGCTTAATGACGGCAAAAAACTGCTAGCAGAGAGACACAGCATGTCTCAAGCATCTGAGTTATACATAGTAACTCCTGGCAAAAAAGAAAAGACAGCAAAAGTTGAACAAATAACATTTGAAAATAAGCACCTGTATGATCAAATGACATTTGGCAAAATTCAGCAGCGCTGGACAAAGACAACAGACGGCAAAGACATGATGTATTGGATCATACTTCCGGCACACTTCGATGCAACAAAGAAGTATCCTACCCTACTGTTCTGCGAAGGCGGTCCGCAAAGCCCTGTTTCACAATTTTGGAGCTACCGATGGAACATGCAGATAATGGCGGCCAACGGTTATGTTGTAATAGCTCCGAACAGAAGAGGTCTGCCAGGCTTCGGCAGTGAATGGAATGAGGAAATTTCAGGCGACTGGACCGGCCAGTGCATGAATGACTATCTAAGTGCAATTGATGATGCATGCAAGAATCTCCCGTTCGTAGACAAGGATCGTCTCGGTGCTGTTGGTGCAAGCTTCGGAGGCTTCAGCGTATATTATCTTGCCGGACATCACAACAAGCGTTTCAAGTGTTTTATCGCTCATGACGGTGCTTTCAATCTAGAATCAATGTACACTGATACAGAAGAAGCTTGGTTCAGCAACTGGGAGTATGATGATGCATTCTGGAACAAGGACATGACAGAAAATGCAAAGAGAACATATGCCAACTCACCACACAAGTTTGTAGACAAATGGGACACACCAATATTGTGTATTCACGGAGAAAAAGACTACCGCATCAATGCGAACCAAGGTATGGGTGCATTTAATGCTGCTCGCATGAGAGGTATTCCTGCTGAGCTTCTGCTTTTCCCCGATGAAAACCACTGGGTGCTGAAGCCACAAAATGGCGTACTTTGGCAAAGAACTTTCTTCAACTGGCTTGACCGCTGGCTGAAATAATTTAAACACCGAAATAATTAACAGTAAAAATAAAAGAAAACAATGACAGAAGCAATTCAAAGAAAGCTGAATGATTCAGCCGCAGCGCGCTGGACAGCTTTGGTGTTAATAGCATTGGCAATGTTTTTTGCCTATATGTTTGTTGACGTAATGTCGCCATTACAGTCGCTGATCGAATCAGAAAGAGGCTGGGACAGTGGAGTTTTCGGAACATACGCCGCTTCGGAATACATCCTTAACGTGTGTGGTTTTCTTATCCTTGCAGGTATCATCCTCGATAAGTGCGGAATAAGATTCACTGGTATATTGTCAACATCATTAATGGTTATAGGCGCCTCTATAAAATATATTGGTGTAAGTGACTGGTTCCAGGCAACAGCCATGTGCAGCTGGCTTGACTCATGGTGGACAACACTGCCCGGAAGTGCCAAAATGGCATCATTTGGTTTCATGGTGTTCGGCTGTGGCTGTGAGATGGCAGGTATAACAGTGTCAAAAGCAATAGCAAAATGGTTCAAGGGCAAAGAAATGGCCTTGGCAATGGGACTTGAAATGGCAATTGCACGTCTTGGCGTGTTTGCTGTATTCTCTGTTTCACCTAAAATTGCTACACAGTTCGACAACTCTGTTGTGGCACCAATAGCATTCTGTACCGTTCTTTTGATTATCGGCCTTATCAACTTTATTGTGTTCTCCGTAATGGACGCAAAACTGGACAAACAGCTTGGAGAGGCTAATTCAGACGAACCAACTGAAGAATTTAAAGTAAGCGACCTCGGACGTATATTCAGCAGCAAGATGTTCTGGATTGTAGCATTACTGTGTGTACTTTACTATTCTGCAATCTTCCCGTTCCAAAGATATGCAACAAACTATCTTGAAGTAACACTGCACATTGAAAAAGAAGCTGCAGCAGATTTGTTCAGATGGTTCCCGATTCTCGCAATGATACTGACTCCTGTGCTTGGTTCATTCCTTGACCACAAGGGAAAAGGCGCAACAATGCTTATGCTCGGTTCACTTATAATGATAGCATGCCACCTCAGCTTTGCATTCTTGTTGCCAATCTATCCTAACGAATGGTTCGCACTTCTCATTATAGTAATTCTCGGCGTTTCGTTCTCTTTGGTTCCCGCAGCATTATGGCCAAGTGTCCCGAAGATTATAGACCCGGTAATTTTAGGAAGTGCATACTCTCTTATTTTCTGGATACAGAATATAGGTCTATGTTTCGTTCCCCTTATAATAGGTATGACTCTGAAAGCTACAGGCGGCTACTTGGTTCCGATGCTTATATTCGCATCATTAGGAGTACTGGCATTGATTCTAAGCTTCGCCCTTAAAGCTTTCGACAAGAAGAAAGGCTTCGGACTTGAAGAACCTAACATAAAAGAATAAGTTGCACATAATAACGTTATCAAGCAACTGAATGCTTAATATACATGAAAAAAGAATGCTGGATTTATTTCTTAAATCCAGCATTCTTTTTGTTTAAACACAACACACAATACTCTTACACATCAGAAAATCTTCACATTTGCGTACCAAGACCACACTTTATGGCATTTAGTATACGATAAAAACAGAATCAGTTAATATATGATTATCAACAACAAATCTCTTTCAATTTCAGAGTAAAAAATCAGGACAAAAATATTTTCCAATCTAGAAAATCAATATGTAATAAATTCTAAATTTACCTTGTACATGCACACGATTAATTAACCTTTATTTACACTATTCGAATTTAAGCATAAAAAATCAACCCATTTATGAGAATAAAACAATGATTATGAGCTATAAAATCAGGCAAATTGCAAGCTAAAACCACTGAGTTTGCAATGCTAAAGCATTGATTTTAGCATAAAAAGGAGTATCAATAGATGGTCTAAACGGCATAAAGCCCTATCAATCAGCGTATTACTGAAATTATAACATTTTACTACTTTTTGTCCAAAACACAAGACTCAATTACAAATAATTAAATCTGAGAGCGTCAAAATTCATTTAAAGCAACAATACACGACAAAATATCCTTACAAAAAGGACATTATATAAAAACAAAAAGCATGACATAAAATTTTATGCCATGCCTATCGTTTAATATCTAATTCCGGACAGAACAAATAAGTTGATTACATTCATAAATAATCACTAACCTAAATCCCCGGATATAAAGTTCTTAACCTCACCCATGTTTATTGATCAATGAATCTGAAACAGATATAATCACAATAAACATAAATGCACCTTACCCGTTATATAATTAGAACGGTAAATCATCTTCACTCTCACCTTCTTGCTGCGGCGGGAAAGGAGCAGCCTCTGAAGCCGGCTGAGTTTCTGCTGATACTGGAGCCTGAGGCGCAGCAACCGGAGCTGTATAAGGCATTCCCTGTGTAGCATTCATTTGTGCAGCAGCTGCATTCGGATCAATACGCTCCACTTTCCAAGCACGCAAAGAATTGAACCATTTACCCTGATATTCGCGCGCATCAATATCAAAACTTACACGCAATTCCTCACCACTCTGAATATTGAACATTTGTATCTTGTCTGCACCGAAAACATTGAAGCAACATTTCTTTGGATAAGCCTCATGAGTCTCTATTACATAGTCTTGTGATTTCCACTGTGTTCCTCTGGCAGAAACGCCTTCTCTTGCAGGAAGAACAACTATAATTTTTCCTTCAATCTCCATTTCTTTATATATTATTTGTTTCTATTTTTTGAATTGCGAAATTACTAAAATACTCGTAAATAAAGAAATTTTTACACGTTTTTTTTGTTTTAGAGTTTGCTTTTTTGTATTTTTGTGTCCTATTAATTACGCAGATAAAACGAATAATAATATTAAATAATGAGACTTACAATATCAAGCACGGCTTTAGCCAGCCGCCTATCGGCTTTATCAAAAGTGTTCAGCAGTAAAAATTCATTGCCTATATTGGATTGCTACTTATTTGAGGTAAACGGCAATCATCTGACAATAACTGCATCAGACAGCGAAAACATTATGACAACGAACATACAACTCGACGAAACATGTGACAGCGGTGTGTTCGCAGTCAACAACCAAACCATTTTAGATGCCGTAAAGGAGCTGCCGGAACAGCCACTGACACTGGATGTGGACATGACGACATTTGCAATAAAGGTGATATATCAGAATGGTGTATACAACTTTACAGGACAGAGCGGTGAAGAGTTTCCAAAGTTCCAGTCACTCCCCGAAAATGCGACGTCAATAATAATCGACTCTAAAACACTTAACAACGATATTTCACGCTCGATATTCGCAACCGCCAACGAAGAGCTGCGCCCGGTGATGAATGGTATCTTTTTCGACCTGAGCCAAGACACATTGGCAATAGTTGCCAGCGACGGACATAAACTCGTAAAGACAAAGAGCAAGAACATAAAGTCAGACAATACGCTGTCATTCATCTTGCCCAAGAAACCTGCAACATTATTAAAAAATGTGCTGCAGAAAAATGATGATGACATAATAATCAGATTTGATGACCGCAATGCAAACATCATATTCTCAGACGGAACGTTATCTTGCCGCCTGATTGAAGGACGCTACCCGAACTACAACTCCGTAATACCACAAGACAATCCTAACCAGCTTACGATAGACAGACTTGTACTTATAGGAGTTTTAAAGCGTGTCCTACCATTCGCAAGCGACAGCAGCCAACAGATAAGACTGCATATCGAAATGGGCAAAGTAGTTATATCATCAGAGGATGTTGACTTCTACACAAGCGCACAAGAAGAGATTGTATGCGACTACAACGGCAACATAATGGACATCGGCTTCAAGGGTACTTCACTGATGGAAATATTAAGCCATCTTGACTGTGAAGAGGTTGTATTAAAGTTGGCAGACCCAAGTCGCCCCTGCCTGATACTTCCGGCAGAACAGCCTGAAAATGAAGATATACTGATGCTTATCATGCCAATGTTATTAAACGATTAATCAGAAGAATGAAATTAAATCTTACAAAGCCCCTGATTGTCTTCGACCTGGAGACAACAGGGCTTGATCTTGTTAAAGACAGGATTATACAGATTTCTTATATTAAGGTATATCCTGACGGTAAGGAGGAACGCTCAAACCAGTTTGTAAACCCCGAAAGAAGTATTCCGCAGGAAGTTGTGGACATTACAGGCATTACAGATGCAGACGTAGCAAATGCTCCTACATTCAAGATGCTTGCAACAGATTTGGCAAACAAGTTTCAAGGATGTGACTTTGCCGGATTCAACTCAAACCATTTTGACGTGCCTATGCTTGCCGAGGAATTTCTGCGCGCAGGCATCGACTTTGACTTTTCAAAATGTAATCTGATTGACGTTCAGACAATATTCCACAAGATGGAACGCCGAAATCTGGCAGCAGCATATAAATTCTATTGCGGCAGAAAGATGGAAGACGACTTTGTGGCTCATAAAGCTGATCAGGATACTGAGGCTACCTACAGAGTGCTGCAAGGAGAGCTCGACATGTATGCCCCCGGAAAACAGGAAGAGCCTGAACGTCAGCTAAACAACGACATGAACGAGCTTGCAGAATTCTCAAAGCTCAACAATAACGTTGATTTCGCAGGACGTATCATTTGGAAAGAAATGAAGGATGCCAACGGAAATGTCCTTACAGATTCTGACGGCAATCCACGTATGCAGGAAGTTTTCAATTTTGGCAAATACAAAGGATGGAGTGTTGCAGAAGTACTAAACCGCGACCCGGGATATTTCAGCTGGATGCTCAGCAGCGACTTCACATACAACACCAAGCAAGTGCTTACACGAATACGCCTAAGAGAATTCAACAAGCGATAAACTCTAGGGTAAGAAATAAAATAACACAATATCATATATAAAGACAACATGTTGAAAGGTAAGAAAATTGTACTTGGCATAACAGGCAGTATTGCAGCATATAAAGCATGCCTCATAATCAGAGGACTTATAAAACAAGGTGCTGAGGTGCAGACCGTTATAACTCCGGCAGGAAAGGAATTCATAACACCAATAACATTATCAGCACTTACGCATAAGCCTGTCATCAGCGAATTTTTCTCTCAACGTGACGGCACATGGAACTCACACGTTGACATTGGTCTTTGGGCCGATGCTATGCTGATTGCTCCATGCACGGCAAGTACAATAGGAAAAATGGCCAACGGAATAGCAGACAACATGCTTATAACGACATACTTATCGATGAAAGCACCTGTGTTTGTCGCTCCGGCAATGGACCTTGACATGTTCGCACACCCTTCAACACAACAAAATATCAAGCGTCTGCAGTCATATGGCAATATCATCATTGAGCCGCAAAGCGGTTTCCTTGCAAGCGGTCTGGAAGGCAAGGGAAGAATGGAGGAGCCGGAAGAAATTGTAAGATATCTTGATGAATTCTTTGATGAAAACAAAGATACGCTGAAGGGGAAAAAAATAATGATAACAGCCGGTCCGACTTATGAGAAGATAGACCCGGTAAGATTTATCGGCAACTACTCTAGCGGGAAAATGGGATTTGCCATGGCTGAAGAATGCCGCAGACGCGGTGCTGAGGTAACATTAATAAGCGGACCTGTTGGTATTGAATGCTCTAAAAAGATAAAACGCATCAATGTAGAAAGCTGTAACGAGATGTATAATGCAGCCGTCACAGAGTTTAAAGATTGCCACGCCGCAATATTGTGTGCAGCTGTAGCCGACTTTCGTCCTATATCTATCGCAGAAAATAAAATTAAGCGCGAAAAAGATAATCTTAACATACAGCTATGCCCAACAAATGACATTGCAGCAGAACTAGGACGTATAAAGACTGATGAACAGATTTTGGTTGGCTTCGCATTGGAAACAAACAATGAAGAAATTAATGCCAAAAGTAAACTGGAAAGGAAGAATCTCGACTTTATCGTATTAAACTCAACGCGCAATGAAGGAACGACATTCCGCAGCAATGATAACCAAATTGAAATCATAACAAAGAATGAAATAAAAACATTTGAAAAGAAAAACAAAAAGTACGTTGCTGTAGATATCATTGATGAATTAACAAAACTTTTCACTGAAAAAAACAGATCATAATCATAACAGGCAAAATGAGGTTGCTATTACTTATAATAAGTTGGTTGTTTGTCACAGCAGGCACAAATGCTCAGGAGTTGCTGGCTAAAGTAACAATAAACCATAATCAGATTCAAGGCACTGATGCAAGTGTCTTCGACAATCTGCAGCAAACCCTGGAACAGTTTATCAATGACAAACAATGGACATCGTTGCAGTTTCAGAAAAATGAAAGAATAATATGCAACTTCAATATAACTGTGACGAAATACGACGCATCATCAAATTTATTTACATGTACGGCACTAATTCAAGCAAACAGGCCAGTATACAACTCAGCATATAATTCAACCTTATATAATAATAAAGACGGCGACTTTAACTTTGAATTTGCACAGTTTGATCAATTAAACTTCAACGAAGAACAGATAGACAACCAACTGACAGCACTTATTGCCTATTACGCATATCTGATCATAGGTATGAATCTTGACAGTTTCTCGCCTATGGGTGGCGAGGACATTCTGCAAAGATGCCTTAATCTTGTAAATAATGCACAGAATCTGAATTTTACAGGATGGAAGGCTTTTGAGAATGACAGAAACCGCTTTGCATTCATTAATGACTACATGGAAGGAGCGATGAAACCTTTCAGACAGCTGCAATATGACTATTACCGCAGCGGCCTTGACGAAATGGCCAACAATGTAGAAAGAGGAAGAACAAACATCACAACAACAATCGAGACAAATCTGAAAAAAGCACACGAAGACAAACCTTTGAGCACCTTGCCGCAAATATGGACGGACTACAAAAAAGATGAGTTGGCAAACATATATAACGGTAAAGGCACACAAAAAGAAAAAGAATCAGTTTATGAGATTCTATTTTCTATAAATGCTTCGCAAAACAGTTATTGGGAGAAAATAAAAAAATAAAAATAATATATTTCATTTCAATATAAAATGCTGAAACAGTTATATATTAGGAACTTTACGCTGATTGATACACTCGACATACATTTCAATCCTGGCTTTTCGGTCATTACAGGTGAAACAGGAGCTGGAAAAAGTATTATCTTAGGAGCTATAAATCTGCTTCTTGGACAGCGTGCAGACGTGAAAAGCATAAAATCAAATAGTTCAAAATGTGTTATTGAGGCTCATTTCGACATAAGCCGATATAACATGCAGGACTTTTTCACAGAAAACAATATCGACTTTGACGATACCGACTGTATATTAAGAAGAGAACTGAACTCATCAGGAAAGACACGTTCTTTCATTAATGACACCCCCGTTGCATTAAACCTAATGCGCACTTTGGGACAACAGCTTATAGACATACACAGTCAGCATCAAAACCTCTTGCTGAACGAAGAAGATTTCCAGCTAAACGTAGTCGACATTATAGCCAAGGACAGAGAACTCCTTATAAAATACAAGGAACATTTCAATGCGTATAAAGATGCAAAGAAAGCCGTAGACAGACTATGCAAAGAAATTGAAGAAAATAAAAAAAATGAAGACTACATCCGTTTTCAGCTAAAAGAGCTCACAGAAGCAGAACTGAAAGACGGCATGCAGGAAGAGCTCGAGCGGGAAAGCGAAAAATTAAGTCACGTAGAAGAGATAAAGACAGCGCTCTATTCAGCCGGAACTTCACTAAACTCATATGAATCAGACAATAATGTACTTGATAAAGTGAAGGAAGCATCGCGCTCCATTATCGGCATAACAAACATATATCCTGAAATCAGTTCTATTTCAGACAGGTTGGAAAGCTGTTTTATAGAACTGAAAGATATATCAGACGAAATAAATTCAGAAGCCGACAATATCGAATTCGATCCCTCAAGACTTGAACAGATAAACAGTCAGCTCGACAAAATCTATTCTCTTGAACAAAAATATCATGTGTCCAATATTGCAGATCTCATTAATATACAAAATAATCTGGAGAAACAGATAAGTAATATCGACAACAGTGATGAAGAGTTAGATAAGCTTAAATCAGAAGAAGCACGTTTACTTAAGGAGTGTGAAGCCATAGCATCTGAACTGACAGAAATAAGGACAAAAGCATCGAAAGTGATTGAGCAGGAAATGCGTAACAGGCTCATACCCTTAGGAATACCTAACGTAAGATTCTCTATAAAAATCGAAAACAAAAATATCAGTGAGGATGGCCACGACCGGATATCATTCTTATTCAGTGCCAATACCAGCACACCTGTACAACCTGTTGCACAGGTTGCATCCGGAGGTGAAATTGCAAGAGTTATGTTGTCACTTAAAGCAATGATAAGCGGTGCTGTGAAACTGCCTACAATAATATTCGATGAAATAGACACCGGAGTTAGCGGGAAAATTGCAGAAAAGATGGGTGATATAATGCAGGAAATGGGAAAAGCCAACCGTCAGGTCATAAGCATTACTCACCTGCCACAGATTGCAGCAAAAGGAACCACCCATTATAAAGTGTTTAAGGAAGAAACAGAACATGGCACGAGCAGTCGCATGCTCATTTTAAGCAAGGACGAACGCACAAAAGAAATCGCACAGATGCTCAGTGGCTCTGAAATTTCTGATGCAGCCATAAACAATGCCAAAGAATTATTAAAAACATTATAAACGATGAAACAGATAGGAGTTATTTTAACATTAATCATAGTTTGTGTATGCGGCAACAGCAAAGCACAGCCTTCAGCCGTAAAAAATGCGGCAAAATCCGTATTCAAACTAACAACATACAACGCAGATGGAACTGTTCTTTCAACAAGCCATGGTGTGTTTGTCGGCAATAATGGTGAAGCAATAAGTGACCTTAAGCCATTTATTGGAGCATCTAAAGCTATTGTTACAGACAGCAAAGGACGCGAAATGAATGTAGAAAGAATAATGGGCGTCAATGATATATATGACGTTGCAAAATTTAAGGTCAACGGCAAAACTATTCCACTGAATGTTGCACAATCTGCATCTGCTTCTGGCTCACAGGCATGGCTTGTATCATATGCAGAAAAATCACCGACAATAACAGCTGCAACTGTAAAAAACGTAGAAACGTTTATGGATAAATACTCATATTATATATTCTCACTTGCTGTTCCGGAAAACACAAATGCCTGCCCTTTTGTTAATTCTGAAGGACAAGTTATTGGAATAATGCAACCGTCTACGACATCAACAGACATACACGCAACAGACGCAAAGTTTATTACAGAACTGCAGACAACAGGACTTTCTGTTGAAGATGAAACCATGAAAAAGATAGGCATACCTCCATCATTGCCGACAGACAAGAGCCAGGCTCTTCTGACACTCATGATGGCTGCACAAGCGAATGACTCAATAAAACATGCGGCTATAGTCAGCGATTTCATAAACCAATACCCTACTTCTGTTGACGGCTATACAGCTCAAGCACAAATATATCTTGACGCAAATGACTTTGAAAGTGCTGAAAAAGAAATGGAAACGGCCATCAAGAAGGTTGAAAACAAAGATGAGGCTCACTATAATTACAGCAAAATAATATACAACAAAGAAGTTTATAAAAGCGACATACCATACGCGGCCTGGAATCTGGACAAGGCTTTTGAGGAAATCAATAAAGCATATGCAATAAATCCTCAGCCATCATATCAGCACCAACAGGCACTCATAACATATGCAAAGGGCGAATATCAGAAAGCCTATGACATGTTTATGGACCTGACAAAGACATCAATAAGAAACCCGGAATTATTCTATAACGCATCACAATGCAAACAAATGCTTAAAGCCCCAATGAAAGAGGTTATAGCGCTGCTTGACAGTGCCATAACAACAACAGACACTTTAAGACTTAGAGAAGCAGCTCCGTATTTCTTGGCACGTGCAGAAGCTTATATTACGACAGACAGCTTCAGACAAGCTGTTTTTGACTACACACGCTACGAAATTCTGGTAAACGGAAATGTAAATGCTAATTTCTATTATATACGTGAACAAGCAGAAGTAAAAGCAAAACTTTACCAACAAGCTTTGATAGATATATCAACAGCTATTATGCTTGCCCCGAAAGAACCAACATATTATGCAGAAAAAGCATCATTGGAACTAAGAGTAAACATGATGGATGACGCTATAAAAACTGCAACAAAATGTATTGAGCTTGCACCTGAATATGCAGACGGTTATCTGATATTAGGGTTAGCACAGATAAATAAAGGAGATAAGGCCAACGGAATGTCAAACTTAGAAAAGGCCAAAGAGCTGGGGCATGTTCAAGCACAAGCAATGATAGAAAAGTATTCTAAATAATCGGCGCTATTATAAATAACAAGAAATAAGAAGCGGCAGGTGAAATGATTCTCACCTGCCGCTTCTTTTATTTTCAATTAAGACTTACTTGTTTTAAAGACAAAAGCAATCAACTACTTCTTCGTCCTAATAATATCAAACAAATAAGTAAGCTTAACAATTATATTACCAAAGTTTGACTTGCCAAAATAATCTTTCTTTGAATCACCATAGATATTGCCCAGGCCATAATAATAACGTGCTTCCAACTGGAAATGACCAACTTTAGGATGAGAATACTCAACTCCAAGTCCGGCTGCTATACCATAGTCAAATTTATTCTCTACAGCCATTGTGTCTTGAGCAACCGTATGGTTAACACGATCATCAAGGTTTATGTCCTCAAAATTAAAATTCATCTTGGTTGATTCACTTAGACAGAAACCCAGCTGCGGACCAGCTTGAAAAAAGAACTGAAAGCCTTTATCCTCACTTCCCCACCCTAAATGAGCAAATATCGGTATCTGCACATAATTCATTGTTCGGCTATATTGCTCAGCCACACCTGTAACAGGATTAATTACCGGAGCGTCATTTGCATCGAGTATTTCCTCCTTCCATCCAATCTGGGCGAAGTTGACTTCCGCCTGCAAAGCACAGATTGTACTGAAATACTTTTCACAAACATATCTAAAAGACACGCCCCCGGTAAAACCTCCATGATATGTCTGATTTACTTTCGGATTAAAACCGACATTACTCAAAACATATCCTCCGTTTACACCGATACTCATATCATTACGATACAATCCTATCTGGGCATATGCTCCAGACACCAACAAAGAAAACACAGCCGATATTAATAATCTACGCATCTTTTCTGTCAAAAATTGATAAGTGATATCGTATTATTACGATTGTAATGGACAAACATAAAGCCGGCATTCTGATATCCACCAGAACCAAGTTTGGTAAAATGCAATGGTGTTTGTACTGCATTTTTATCAGCAGTACTTCCATTAAACTTCTTTCCATTGTTATATATACCACGCAGGAAGAACATGCCATGATCATAACCAGTAAGGGCAAAACGTGGCAGATAATCCATCATACTGCTCTTAAACCAACGCATATATCTGTTTTCCAAAGTCTTTACCTTGGTTGAATAAGAGTTGTAATATGCTGCTGTCGGGATATATGTATCATACTTAAAAAACTTTTCCTGGTTGTATTTCACATACATTAGCCATTCTGTATATCCAAACAATGAAACTGCCAACGAAGGATGCTCACCAGTAAGTGCATCCAACCTTTCCAAAACCTGATTTAGTTCAGGTGAACGTCCTGTATTCAATATTACCATATTTGGTTTTACTGCACTGAATGATTTGGCAAACATTGCATCGCTAGAATTCAAATTTGTCACATTACATGAAATGTTCCTAGCTTCAAGTTCTTTACGCAGTCCGAATGTAAACACCCCCTTATCACTTGTGCGGTCGTTACAGTCGATAACAACAACATGATAGTTACTGAAACGATAAACGAAATGCTTAATAACTTCATTATAAAAATATTCAGGAGACTGATAAACCTGAAAAATGTTAGAATTTGATGCGACATCATTGCCATTAATAGAAAATGGTATAACCAGCTTTGCCCCATTATCCTTGGCAAAATCAGCAATAGGCTTTACCTGTTTCGTATAAAGCGGTCCAAAAATAACATCAGCCTTATTAAGTCCTGCCGTAGATAATGTTTGATAAACGTTTCCATCTATCGGCAAATTGCACGCATTAATTTCTATCGACAATCCTTCCTTCTTCAAGTCATCACAAGCCATAAGCAGGCCACGATAATATTCCAACATACGACGTCCATCACCATCAACATTGTGCAGCGGCAACAATACTCCAACTTTGACAGACTTTGATGATGTCTTTATGGCCTTATCAGATGTATTTACAGACTTAGAAGCTACCGACTTACCAGACTTTGGTATAATGATATAATCACCTTTTTTAAGCTCGTAATTCGGATCATTCATTTCCGGATTAGCCTTAATAAGTTCACTCACCGTAATGCCATATTTACGGGCAATTCCAAAAATTGTTTCACTACGTTTAACCTTGTGCATATCCTGCACGTCCTTGTTTTGTGCAAACATATCGAATGCTGCAAAAAAAACTAGAAACAGCACGATATATCGTGAAAAATGCCTCATATTTATTTAATTTGGTATCTTATTTAACCCAATGTTGATAAAGACTAAACACCAATGCCACTACCAAGCAGACATATATAATTGGCCATGCCGTGCAAAGCCTTACCAAACTTTTGTGTGCAAAAATACAAAAAAAGAGCGTCTAAATCAACTTTATTACGTAAATTTGCATAAATATATTTTGAAGAAATGAGAATCATACTTTTATTCAGTTGCGTAGCAACACTCATAACTGCCATAAACATAAAGGCAGACACTTACGACGAAATACCGACAATCAGCCCTACAGCCACTTATGTAACTGATGAAGGAGAAGAGGAAAACTCTAATATGTCCGGAAATGCTCCACTAGTAGGGCGCTTTCAGGCTAATCCACAAAATGTAGGTGAATATAGTGCCAATTATGAATGGAGGTTCACCATTGACGGAGAAAGTACACCATATCTGACAAGATATGAGGAAAACACTGAATATACTTTTACAAAAGCAGGCACTCACAATATCGTAGTATATGCAACCTTCATCAATGGAAATGACACAATAGCATATACTCAAGAATATTGGGATGAAATAGGACCAATGCGCGTTACGATAAGCGAAAGCAAACTAGAAATGCCAAATGCATTTTCACCTAACGGAGACGGCATAAATGATATATATAAGGCCAAAGACGGATATCAGTCTATTATTGAATTCCATGCATACATATTTAACCGCTGGGGACAAAAGCTGTATGAATGGGACGATCCAGCCGGAGGATGGGACGGAAAATATAATGGGAAAGACGTAAAACAGGGTGTCTACTTTGTTTTAGTAAAAGCAAAAGGAGCTGACGGACGCACATTTAATATAAGAAGAGACGTCAATTTGTTACGTGGATACACAGAAGAATCAGGAACATCAACAACAGAATAAAGTATCCAGAATTGTACATCAAAGAGTCAAATTAGAAATGGATAGAGAAGATGAAAAGATAAACGTGTGGGGAGCACGCGTACACAATCTTAAAAACATAAACGTAGAAATTCCGCGTAACAGTCTTACTGTTATAACCGGACTTAGCGGTTCAGGCAAGTCATCACTTGCCTTCGACACCATATACGCAGAAGGCCAAAGACGGTATATCGAAACGTTTTCTGCCTATGCACGCAACTTCCTTGGCGGAATGGAGCGTCCTGACGTTGACAAAATTACTGGATTAAGTCCGGTAATAAGCATCGAGCAGAAAACTACAAACAAGAACCCAAGATCTACTGTAGGAACGACAACAGAAATATATGACTATCTGCGCCTGTTGTACGCACGTGCAGGTATTGCATACAGTTATGCAACGGGTGAAGAAATGGTGAAATATACGGAAGAAGACGTGCTGAAGATGATCCATACAAAATACGACGGAAAGAAGATTTTCATATTGGCTCCTCTTGTACGCAACCGTAAAGGTCACTATCGCGAACTGTTTGAAAGCATGCGCAAAAAAGGATACTTGCATATCAGAGTAGATGGTGAGGTGAAAGAAATTGTCAGAGGAATGAAAACTGACAGGTACAAGAACCACAACATCGAGGTTGTCATAGACAAACTGCAAGTACAGGACAAAGACGACGAACGGCTGAAAAAGAGCGTTGCAGCAGCAATGAAGCAAGGCGATGGGCTGCTCATGATTATGGAAAAAGACACAAATGAAGCAAAATATTACAGCAAAAGGCTAATGTGTCCCACTACAGGTATGTCCTACGGAGATCCAGCCCCTAATAAATTCTCATTCAACTCACCCGAAGGCGCATGCCCGCGCTGCAAAGGGCTCGGCTATGTAAACGAAATTGACATCAACAAAATTATGCCGGACATGAAGCTGTCAATAAAACAAGGAGGCATAATTCCGCTAGGAAAGTATAAAAACCAAATGATATTCTGGCAAATTGATGCAATTCTTGAGAAATACGGCTGCGACCTTAACACGCCAATAAATGAGATTCAAGAAGAAGCCATGAACGAGATATTATATGGCTCACTAGAACCCGTACGCATAAGAAAAGAACTTGTCCATACATCAAGCGACTATTTCGTTGACTTCGACGGCATTATAAAATATCTTCACAATGTCATCGAAAATGACGATAGCGCAAGCGGTCAAAAATGGGCCGATCAGTTTCAGACTGTATGCCAATGTCCTGAATGCAACGGACAAAGACTTAAACGTGAGTCGCTTTCATACAAAATATGGGACAAGAATATATCTGAAGTAGCAAACCTTGACATAAGTGAACTCAAAGAATGGCTTATCGAAGCAAAAAGGCATCTGAACGAAAGACAAACAAAAATTGCCTCGGAAATCATTAAAGAAATTATAACAAGAATCGACTTCATGCTTGAAGTTGGACTCGACTATTTGTCACTCAATAGACAATCAGCAACGCTTTCCGGTGGAGAGAGCCAGCGAATAAGACTGGCAACACAAATCGGGTCGCAACTTGTGAACGTACTTTACATATTGGACGAACCTAGTATTGGATTGCACCAACGTGATAATGACAGACTTATAAAATCACTGAAAGAACTACGCGACCTTGGCAATACTGTTATTGTTGTTGAACACGACAAAGACATGATGCTCAGTGCAGACTATATTGTAGACATAGGTCCAAAGGCAGGACGCAAAGGCGGAGAGGTTGTATTTCAGGGTAAGCCTGATGAAATGCTGAAACAGCACACCATTACCAGCCAATATCTCAATGGAGAGATGAAAATAGAAGTTCCTGCCGAAAGACGTAAAGGCAACGGAAAATATATAATATTAAAAGGTGCATCGGGAAACAACCTTAAGAATGTTGATGTCGAGTTTCCTCTCGGCAAGCTCATTGTCGTTACTGGAGTGAGCGGAAGCGGCAAATCAACATTAATTAATGAAACGTTGCAACCTATACTGAGCCAACACTTCTATCGTTCGCTCAAAAAGCCGATGCCATACAAGAGCATTGAAGGCATTGAGCATATAGATAAGGTGGTGAATGTAGACCAAAGTCCGCTCGGAAGGACACCACGTTCAAACCCGGCAACATATACAGGTGTGTTTAGTGACATACGCTCACTTTTCGTAAATCTTCCTGAAGCGAAGATAAGAGGCTACAAGCCTGGCCGATTCTCATTTAACGTAAAAGGCGGTAGATGTGAAGCCTGTGGCGGCAACGGATATAAGACAATAGAAATGAGATTTCTGCCGGACATAATGGTACCATGTGAAGTATGCCACGGAAAACGATACAACAGGGAAACTCTTGAAGTGAGATATAAAGGCAAGAGCATAGCAGACGTACTTGACATGACCATAAATCAGGCTGTAGAATTCTTCGAAAACATTCCTGACATTTTACGAAAAATAAAAACAATACAGGATGTAGGACTTGGGTACATTAAACTCGGACAGCCCTCAACGACGCTTAGCGGAGGTGAAAGCCAACGAGTGAAACTGGCAACAGAATTGAGCAAACGTGACACGGGCAAGACGCTGTATATTCTTGATGAACCAACAACAGGTCTGCATTTTGAAGATATACGCATACTGATGAACGTACTTCAGGAGCTAGTCGACCGCGGCAACACAGTCATTATTATTGAGCACAACCTTGACGTAATAAAGCTGGCTGACTATATAATAGATATGGGACCAGAAGGTGGACGCAACGGAGGTACAGTATTGGCTACAGGCACACCGGAAGAAGTGGCAGAAAGTACGAAAGGCTTTACTCCTCGATTCTTAAAGAAAGAGCTGCAGGCATAATAGAATTAAACATAAGGCAAGTCTGTCAATATATAATGATTTTACATTTTAATATTGAAAGACTTGCTCTTTTTGTTTAAAAGAACATGTATTTTTGAGTCATTGCCTATGCGCTGTCAGCCATTTCCAAACTATTACAATCTGCATCATTATTTACGAGCAATACTTAACTAAAGGAAAAGACGCATATCTTTAGTCCAAAATTGATCTTTATTAAAATACCTCATTACAAGGCCTGAAGAACATTCGTAAATTACTGATAATCAGCGACAAATAACGTTCATTACAAAACATGGCTTTTTAAGATGCAAAAGACCATGTTTTATACTGCAAAACGCCACATATCATAAGGTAAAAAAGCACATATCAAAAAATCATACTGCATCAGTAGCAATAAATATCGCATACGTATAAATTTAAAAACCGCACAACACACCATATGGTGTTATTGCGCGGTACACTAACAATCCTATGTATTTTATTCTATAAAATCAGAAATTTAATCAGAATCTTGTCATTACTTCAATTACAATTTTATCACGTTCTGATGGTTTAGCAACAGCTCCAGAACGATAGAAATACTTCTCATAGTTGAGACGAATATCTGAAATAAACGGCTTAGCTATACTAAAGGTAAGTCCACCAGTAATTCTTGAGCGCTGATAGTCGTTTATCATCAATGATCCTTCTGTATTCTCCTCACCGTCAAGATACCGCATACCATCACTATGATCACTCATATAATCATAACGCAAAAGTGGCGAAATCTTTGTAAAGAAACACTTGCGTAACGGAATATCATAGTTAACAAACGCATCAAATGCATGCACGTTCTTAAAGGCATTATCCTCATAATGCTTAAAAAGATATTCTGCCTCAATATGCCAGCCATGTGCATGATAATAAGCACCTGCATCATACATCATAACCGAAATATGGTCAGGACGGATTTTCTGCGTACTAAGAGTAATATTAAAGCCATTAGGAATAAAGATTTGAGCCTTAGCTGAAAAATTAATATTGTTTGTCCAGAAATCCTTCTGATTCGTTAATCCAGAGCCGTTAAACATTCCGGCCTGAAGAATAATTGGAATCCCGACATTAAACGAATAGCCTAAAGTTGCACCAACATCACGCACATTACCTACCTGCTTAGCAATAAAAGATCGGTTAGCAAAATACTGCTGATGAGGAGAACGATGGGCATCAATTGTAAATGGCACACGCATCTGTCCTATAGTAAAATCAAATCCTCTAACGGGCTTGATTTTTGTATATGCATCAAGCATCTTTATCTGTCCCTCATCCGACAAGTCGATCTCTGCTTTATATTCAACAGCTTTTGCCACTTTTCCTTCAAGACTGACACGCGCGTTTCTAACTTGAAAACGTCCGTCTCCTTCTTCCGTCTGATATTCATACTTTCCGCGTATGGTGCCGTGCACCTTCGGAGTAAGGTCGACCTTATCTTCTTCTTGAGCGTGTAATGGCAAACCAACACACAAAGCCAACAATGGCAAAATCAGTTTCTTATTATTCATACAATTACTTATTTTTTTTGCAAAATTAAGCATTATGTGTTACAAAAATATTACATAGCAATTAAAACGCTTGTAACATCCTATGCCATACATCAAAACGAATTATAAAATCAACTAAACACAGCAAATAATATTCTGTAAAAACAGTATATTCTCTTATTTAATTTCCTTTTATTATACCTGTATCATTATCTTTTTTATTAACTGTATACTTCGGACTTTCATATTTACGGCCTTTTGAAAAACGCCAGCTTAAATTAAAAGTTAGCATATTTCCCATATCACCATTAATAAGCTTTTGCGTCTTTCCTACATATCTGTTAAGCAAATATGCTTTATTAGAAAGCATATCGTTCTGAAAACCATTCTGCCAGATTAATGAAAAGATGAAATCTTTATACTTATATGATGCGACAAGACTGTAAGTACAAATATTTGTAGTACGGTTTTCGCCCTCAAGAAAACTCCATCCGTTACTTGCATCAGCAGAAAACGTAAAATCACCCAAATATGCAGTAGCCCTGAATGCACCATTAAACGAAGAATAATGATGTTTGTATGTATTTCCATAATTGAAGAAACGGAAAAAGCCACCTGTTGCAGCAAACGTAAGTTTGTCAGAAACAATAGCAAAACGAGTATAGCCATTGACATAAAACATAGAAATCCGGCGCTGATTCTCACGGGTAAAAATAAAATTTGTGTTTCCGCTTTCATCAATCTCTCTATTAATCTGAGACATAACGCAATGATAATTATTACGATACGACGTTTCTATTTCTGCATAAAACGAGGGCAATTGGCACGACAAGGTAAACGACTGCTCCAATACACGTGCAGGAAACAACGCAGAATTACCTCGGGATACTTCTAGCTCATTATTTCTCACATCAACATCTCCCAAATATTCAAGACGTGGAGGATTCTGATACATACGCAGATAATACCTTAATTTAAATTTTTCCAAAAACGGATAAGCAAGAGAAAGCTCCGGACGCCAAAGCCAATATTCATAAGCATCATTAGCCTGATGATAATACAGACGACTTACCCCTGCACCAAAGGTATATTCTAATGCCGCCAAATTACCTTTTATCTGCGCATAAGCATAGACTTGTGAATTACGTATAGTATTTATAGCTTCTGCATCCCCAAGATATTTATTACTAATATATTTCTGAAAATATTGTATACCCGATGAAAAAGTCAGCAGACGCATTCTGTTTTCATATATACCTTCAGCAAAAAGCGACCAGCTGTCACCATCAGAAGTATAGCTATAAGGTGATTTCCCATCATAGCTCCATGAATAAGAAGCGTCGCTATATGTCCCTGTTGCATTTATTGTTACAGACTGATTTCGGCCTATATTCTGATTATAATAAAGATCCAGGACAGGAGAAAAAGATTTGTCAGACGAATTTATCCCGACAGTATCACATTCTTGATTTACAATATTTTCCCTTAAAGTATAATCATCAGGACAATTCGATAAATCTGTGCCGAGTGTAGCCTGAAAGACATATCGTCCTGTCTCTGAAAAAGAATATTTTAATTGTAAATTATGACATATATTTTTTAGTCTGCGTTCCTTATCTCTTCGCGTTATATAATAAAAAGAATTATCAGGCATAAGATATTGGGCCGTTTCTTCATAACGTAACTTTCGTTTGTCTGAAAAATCCAGCCAATAACTCAAAGATATTTCACTCTTTCCAAAATTAAATTTTGCGAACAAATTATCCGAACAATTAAGATATGTCAAAGTATGTGTCAGGTCAGCTCCTATGGCATAACCACTAACAGCTTTTTTCACAACTATATTAATTACGAAACCTACATTCTGACCATATCTTGCTCCCGGATTTCTTATATATTCAACATATTTCACAGCACTTAAATCTATTGATGACAAATCGTTTGCAGTTGCTTCAATATCGTTAATACGTACCTGAACGACTCCCATATTATTAGGCGCCGAAATAGTATGTGCCACTTCATCAACAGAAATAAGTGGTAAAGCTAACTTTGACAAAAAGCTATAAGCCGTTGAAGAATTTTCTTTTTGTTTATCTGTAGGAAAAATTCTTAGTGTCCCATTAGTATTTACAACACGAGAACTTTTTACAACGACCTCATTCAAGATTAAAGAATCAGATACAACGATGTCATTATCATGACTATAATTATGATAACTGATATCTTTGTCTGCAACAACACATTTCGTTTTAACACTGTCTTTCTTTGCTTCTTTATAACTTTGAGCCATTGAAAAACATGAAAACATTAATAAAACTACAGATAATAACGTCTTTTTCATCTTTAAGCTTTTTCGCACAAAGATAAATCAGGCGTTAGACAAAAGAATATTTTTACACTGACAACTTACTGACATTTACCTGACAGTCTATAGGTCAAGACATCAGAATCTTGTAATAAACTATTAATCAATGAATTACGTCAAGCTAAAAGATAAAATAAAAACTTCTATAACACACTTTAGTCATCAACGCGCAACTTATATGCGCGTCCGCGTTCTACTTCTATTTTCAAATTACTGTTAGCCTCAACAACAGACTTCAGTCTTTTAATCATTGTATAAAGTGTTTCGTTTGCATTATCTTTCCCTGGCCACAGAGCATTACAAATATCAGTTTTAACAAGCCTGTGCCCGTCTGCTTTAAAAAACATCTGCATCAATTCAAATTGCATCGGCGTCAAGTTAATCTCTCTGTTATCTGCACCATAAAATGTTTCCGACTGCTTATTATACAACATATTGCCTACTGATATAATACAAGAGTCGTCATTTTTAGCACAAACGCATGCAGTATCATTACTTTCAGCAAAAGATACACTATACAAAAGCTCTTTCTTCTTAAAACAAAAATAAGTAATGCTGCCCCAAATCAAAGATAAAAGCATTAAGGTTATCGGCAGTTTCTGATCAGAAAGACTCAATACCATGAAAAAAGAACACTCTGCATAACCGCGCATGGCAACTGATCCGTTACAGTATTTCAACGAAGCAGGATTTAATATTATTGTATCACTGCATATCCCATTCGGAATATATTTTGAGTTATGCGCAACGAAATTTTCAGGCACTATGTCGAACGATATATATGCCCTGTTGCGTAATTCAGGTATAGAAAGTCGTTTATTGAAAAGTTCATCATTAATCAATAATGCCACATGACCAGATGTCGTATTCTGTAACTGTTTATACGCCTTTATTGTATCTGTTGCCAACCATGCGCCACCCTTTACAGCAATGGTATGAGCTAAGGCTTGATTCAAATCATCCTTAATCAAGTCTTCTGTACTAAGATATCTGTCCGTTCCGGTTACAACAGATGACAGCAACAATACAAAGAATACTACAATAGAGAAATATGACTTCATAACCCAAATTATTATAACTTATGCCTCTTAATACAAAAATACAACAGTCTGGCAATGACATGCAATATTATATGAAATACAGCATAAGCCAAGCTGCGACACTTATGCAAAGATACAAATTTACAAGCTATAATACAAGAGCTATAACATGTTTTTCATAACACGGCAAATTTAATTTTAGCATGAATTTTTATATAAAAGTAATATTGTATAAAAACAAAAATCCCGGTGCTTAAAAGCAACCGGGACTTTTATATAAAACTGCTTTACAGTGCGAAAATTACTCTTCTACAGTTGTTTCTTCTGCCTTGGGAGCCTCTTCAGCTACTGTTTCAGCAGGAACTTCCTCTGCCTTAGGAGCCTCAACCTCAGGAGCTGCATTCTCAGCAACAACCTTTACAGGCACCTCTACGAGAACTTCTTTGTGGAAGTGTACGGTAGCAACAAAGTCACCTACCTTCTTAGCATCGTGCATTGTAACAATCTTACGATCGATGTCAAAACCTTTCTTCTGAAGCTCAGCAGCTACAGTTGCGGCATTAACAGAACCATAAGTTACACCATTAGCACTTACCTTCATCTCTATAACAAGAGCAACATCTTTCAGAGCCTCAGCCTTCTTCTCAGCCTCAGCCTTGATAGCAGCAAGTTTACGAGCCTGCTGTTTCAAGTTCTCAGCCAATACCTTCTTTGCTGAAGGAGACGCTATAACACCCTTGCCCTGAGGTATCAGGTAGTTACGGCCATAGCCGGCTTTAACATTAACGATATCGTTCTTAAATCCTAAGCCGATAATATCTTCTTTCAGTATAATTTCCATTCTGTCTCCTCCTTCAAATTATTTCATCAAATCGGTTACATAAGGAAGCAGAGCTATCTGGCGTGCACGCTTAACAGCCTGAGCCACACGGCGCTGATACTTAAGAGAAGTTCCTGTGATACGGCGGGGAAGTATCTTACCCTGCTCGTTCAAGAATTTCTTAAGGAACTCAGGATCCTTATAGTCAATATACTTTATACCGCTCTTCTTGAAACGGCAATACTTCTTTTTCTTTGTATCCACTGAAGGCGGAGTCAAATATCTGATTTCTGATTCTTGTGCTGCCATAATTTAAGCCTCCTCTTTTTTAGCGTATTTGTTTCTTCTCTTCTCGGCATACAGTACGGCATACTTGTCGAGCTTAACTGTCATAAAACGGATTACCTTCTCATCACGACGGAATCCAGTCTCGAGAGTGTTAATTACATTAGGCTCAGCCTTGAACTCTATCAGGCAATAAAAACCTGTAGATTTCTTCTGAATAGGATAAGCCATCTTCTTCAGTCCCCAGGTCTCCTCATTCAGAATTTCCGCACCTTTGTCAGTAAGCAGATTTTTGAATTTAGCGACCGTTTCCTTCATCTGTTCATCAGACAAAACGGGAGTTAAAATGAAAACGGTTTCGTATTGATTCATACTACTTTAAAATGATTAATTTGTTTATTATTTTGCAAAATGCGGTGCAAAGGTACGCTTTTCCGCTGATATATCCGACATTATTAATGTATACAATTGCAACATTTAACTTTATTTCACCTTTACATGCCTTATTTTGCCAATCTTTCATATACAAAGCCTTGCTTTATTGATTTTTATCTGTATTTTTGCACCTATAATATTAAGATCATAAAAAATTATTGATATGAAGAAATACGTACGCTTTTCAGGACTGGCAGCCATGTATCTGGGCGTCATTCTGCTGATTGTCGGCTACGCTTTCTGTTGGACCGACAGTAACGCATTCATCATCTCGGCCTTGACTCTGGTGGTGTTTGGAGCAGTTGGGCACGTGTATCTTCTGAAAAAGGAAAGCAAATATTAAACATACCGGAAACGCGACATTTCGCAATTAATGCCATTTTACATTGTAAAAGGCCATAAAACGCGAAATAAAAGACATCTTTTTGACTGCGAAACTGTATTTTTTTACAAACCTCTAGCTATCAGCACATTACACATCTGGCAATTATGCAGGCCTCAATAGTCGGAAATCTGCACACACAAGAACACCAATATAAGTACCAACACAATAATCAACCAATAGAGCATTTCACTTTTTCTATTGGCCGAAGTCTGCTCCTCATCGAAAATTTCGGCATTATTACTATATTCTAAGATAGCACGTTTCAAACTACTCATTCTGAAAGCCAATTCAAAATCCTTAAGATCTATATCATGATACTTACTGTTGCTGTTTGACAATTTTGTAACGACAACAAGCCTGCGCACCGGCATTGAATAATAATGCCACCAGTCAATATAGCATCTGCTCACCTGTGACCATGGATAATCGTGCTTGGTTATCTTAAATAAAAAACGTTCATAATAATGAATACCTCGTGAATCAATTACAATTTTCTGCCTACGTATAAACAGACTCAATACAACAGAAAATATTACAAGTATGAATATAACTACGGAGATTGCGACATACCATGGTTTACAATAGCCGTCCAACAAACCGCCAGCCAAAATAAGGCAAAAGCCCAATTCCAAAACCGAGGAAGCGGGACTTTCAGTAATCACATACCTGTCAACAAGTTTCATAGTCAATTTCTGTCGTTTCTGCAAATATATAATTTTATTATATAAAAAACAAATAACTTATAATAATATAAAAAAAACAATCCTCAGAGCCGGTATATTCGGTTCTGAGGATTGTTTTATTATTATCGTTCAAGGCTTATGTTTATTCTTGCTCAGGAGTGATGAGCTTGTATCCCTTGCCGTGAATGTTGATGATTTCTATCTGGTCGTCGTCCTTAAGATGTTTACGCAACTTTGTAATGTAAACGTCCATAGAGCGTGCGTTGAAGTAGTTATCGTCAATCCATATTGTCTTCAGTGCGAAGTCACGCTGCAGAATCTCGTTAGCATGAGAGCACAGAAGAGCAAGAAGCTCATTCTCTTTAGTTGTAAGCTTTGTCTGCTTGTCGTCAATGGTAAGCAACTGTTTCTGAGTATCGAAAGTAAAACGTCCGATATGATAAACAGTATTTTCTTTGTTTTTCTTACCACGTACACGACGCAGGATAGCCTCTATACGGAACACAAGCTCTTCCATTGAGAACGGCTTTGTGATATAGTCATCAGCACCAATCTTGAATCCCTCAAGAATATCCTCTTTCAATGTTTTTGCCGTGAGGAATATGATTGGAATTTCAGCATTGGCCTGTCTTATTTCCTGAGCCAATGTAAATCCATCTTTCTTTGGCATCATAACATCAAGTACACATATATCAAACTTGCTCTTCAAGAAAGCTTTATATCCTGCGTCACCATCAGGACAAAGTTCTGCGCTATAACCCTTTGCCTGTAAATATTCGCGAAGGAGCATACCTAAATTCTCATCATCTTCGCATAAAAGAATTTTCAATTTCTCATCCATAGTCTTTCTTATTTTTTAATTATAGGTAATGTTATTATAAAATTCGTTCCTTTTCCTTTTTCGCTTTCTGCATGTATTTCACCCTTATGCAGTTCTACGATTTTCTTTACATATGCCAAGCCAAGGCCAAAGCCTTTGACATCATGCACATTTCCGGTATGAACACGATAGAACTTCTCAAAAATCTTTTTAAGATTCTCTTTTTTTATGCCCAATCCGTTATCTCTAACCGACAAATAAAGATGCTCTTTGTCATTCCATGTATTAATAAACAATTCTACCGGTCGCTCAGGATCACGATATTTAACAGCATTGTCCAACAAGTTGAAAATAACATTTGTAAAATGCATCTCGTCAACATAGATTGTCGGTTCCGTTGCATTCAGTTTTGTCGTTATATGCCCTCCTGTATGTTCTACACGCAATGTAAACGTATTAGCAACATTTTCAGCCAACTCATTCAAATTAAGCTCTTTCTTTTTAAATATGGCTTTCTTGCGGTCAAACATTGACATCTGCAACACCTTTTCTACAAGGAAGCGTAAACGCTTCGACTCGTCATTAATAACTCCTCCCAGATGCTTCATCATAACAGGACTCTTAGTTACGCTTTCATCATTGAGCATCTGTGCAGCAAGAGAAATACTGCTTATAGGAGTTTTTAATTCATGAGTCATATTGTTTATAAAGTCATTCTTTATCTCAGTATAACGTTTCTGCCTGAATATAACTACGATTGTAAAAATAAATGTCACCAGCAACACAACAGTAAACGCAATAGAAGGAATCATAAAACGTACACTGCTGAAAATATAGCTGTTCATATCAGGAAAGTGTATCTTGACAATTCCAGCCTTCGATGAAGGATCATTTCTGAATAATGCCTGCGAATAAGTATATTCCTCACCTTCATCCGTATAGTCAGGACATCTGTATACTTCTCTTCCGTCTTGTGTCGAAACCGTAAAATGATAGGCAATATCAATACCATTGTTCATCAGTTCCGTCTTAATGTCCTGATCAAGCATCTTGAAGTTTATACGCTCCTTCAACGGTTTTTCTGAAGCAGTATAAAGTATGCTGTAAACGACCTCGTCAAGCAAAGCTTTCTGATAGATATAACGGTTTTTCACAATTTCCCTCATTGACTTTGTTGCCTCTGATATCGAGTTCTTGTCATTACGCAGAATCATCGCTTTGGGCATTGTGGACGGTTTCATTGTTATCGTTTTTAATTCAAAAGACGAATACATCGTACCGTTTTTATCAACAACAGAGTATTGATGTGAATGCTGGACAGTGCCGTCCATTTCACCCGAACGAGTTCCAACCGAATCTTGTTTGAATGCACGGCGTTCTGTCGCGTTAACATCCTTCTCAAGATACCTTAATGTCTCATTCAGTTCCAAGTTACGGGCAGCCTGAGACAGAGCCTTTGTTACAGACTCGTCAAACTGTTCTTTCTTCATGTGCACCATCTCTTCAATATATTTTATTTGCATAAAGAGCAGCACAAGGAAAGAAAGTCCCATCACGATTGCTACTGTCCAAATTGTTGCTTTTTTCATATTGGCAAATATATGGTAAAAATAAATAAAGCCAAATTATTTTGTTAATTAATTATTCAAAATTTATCTATATTAACCAAATAACCATACTATAATTGATAATTATCAAGTTAAAGGCCTTCACAAAAGTTCTTGCAATTAAACAGAACAGCATGAAGAATAATTGTAAAGAACTATAAGGTTATATATAGTGCTATGACATTCATGACATACCAAGGAAACTGCATTATATAAAAAGAATAAAACAGACTTTATATACAAGCAGGAAACGGCATAACACTTATAAAAATAGCAAGATTACAATAAGCTATAATTTTTCAAACAAACTATTCAACATGCAATATCAGCATAAAAAAACAGCCGTGGGATTTACTCCACACGGCTGATTCATTATTGTTATTCGTCTTTATCAGCAAGTTCTGCCTCATGCTCTTGTATCAGAGCCTGTTGTATGTCGTTAGGAACAAGCTCGTAACTTGCAAACTTCGTGGTAAACGAAGCACGTCCGCCTGTAATAGAGCTCAGCGAGATAGAATAGTTTGCAAGTTCCTTCAAAGGTATCTTGGCCTGCAGTTTCTGATAACCGGCTTCGCTGTCCATACCCATGATGAGGGCACGACGTCCCTGCAAGTCGCTCATGACATCACCCATAAAGTCTGCCGGAACATAAACCTCAAGGTCGTAAATAGGCTCAAGAATCTTCGGACCAGCATTCTTAAATGCATCAGAGAAGGCATGGCGGGCTGCCAACATGAACGAAAGTTCGTTACTGTCAACCGGGTGCATCTTTCCATCATAAACAACAACACGTACGTCACGTGCGTAGCTTCCAGTCAGAGGTCCCTGCTCCATACGCTCCATAATACCCTTCAAAATAGCAGGCATAAAGCGTGTATCAATAGCACCACCGACAACAGAGTTGATGAACACAAGCTTGCCGCCCCACTCCAGGTCAACAACTTCCTTACTCTTGATGTTCATCTTGAACTCCTGACCGTTAAACTTGTACATTACAGGATCAGGCATACCTTCTGCATAAGGCTCAACAATAAGGTGAACCTCACCAAACTGTCCTGCACCACCCGACTGTTTCTTATGACGATAGTCTGCACGTGCAGCCTTAGTGATGGTCTCACGATAAGGAATCTTGGCATCAACAAACTTAACCTGCAGTTTCTCATTATTCTCAAGGCGCCATTTTAGTGTACGCAAATGGAACTCACCCTGACCATGAACTATTGTCTGCTTCAGCTCCTTGCTCTGCTCTATTACCCATGTCGGATCTTCCTGTCTCATCTTCAACAAAGCAGCCATCAGTTTTTCTGTGTCAGCCTCATTGACAGCCTTAATGGCACGAGAATACTTAGAGTTAGGATATTTTATGAAGTCGAATCTATTATCACAATCCTTTCCATTAAGAGTGTTGCCTGTCTTCACGTCCTTCAGCTTAACAGTACAGCCAATATCACCGGCATTAAGACAGTCAACAGGCTGACGGTTAGCTCCTGCACAAACATAAATATTTGCAATGCGTTCTTTTGAGCCACGGTCGGCATTGCTTAAATCGTCTCCGGCCTTAACGCATCCGCTCATAACCTTGAAGTAAGAAACTTCTCCGATATGAGGCTCAACGCCTGTCTTAAAGAAGTAAATAGATTCAGGTCCTGCACT
The DNA here is from genome assembly GCF_057607445.1 of Xylanibacter sp. NCBI lineage: Bacteria > Pseudomonadati > Bacteroidota > Bacteroidia > Bacteroidales > Prevotellaceae > Xylanibacter > Xylanibacter sp. The sequence continues at coordinate 124,166 of NZ_DBLZAX010000009.1, forward strand.
TTCTGCAGCAACTTCCTCACCACGTGTGTTATGAACCTTAGGCATTTCGCTTACAAACGGAACTACGTTGCCCAAGAATTCCATCAGGCGGTGAACACCCATACTCTTTCCTGCGCAAACACAGAAAACAGGGAATATAGAACGTGTAACCAATCCCTTACGTATACCTTCACGCATTTCATCCTCTGTGAGAGTTTCCTCCTCAAAGAATTTCTCCATCAGAGTTTCATCGTTCTCTGCAGCGGCCTCCACAAGAGCCTTATGAAGTTCCATTGCCTTGTCCATCTCCTCTGCCGGTATATCCTCTATGATAGGAGCACCGCCTTCGGGCTTCCAAGAATATTTCTTCATCAGAAGAACGTCAATAAGGGCATTAAAGCCTGGACCTGTAGTTATCGGATATTGTATCTGGACGCATTTCGGACCATAAATGTCCTGCATGCTGCTTATTATCGAATCGAAATCACACTTATCGCTGTCAAGCTGGTTTACAAGGAAGATAACCGGCTTCTTCAGCTTCTCAGTGTATCTGAAGTTATTCTGTGTGCCAACTTCAGGACCATACTGACCATTGATTAATATAACAGCCTGGTCAGTAACGTTAAGGGCTGTGATGGCGCCGCCGACAAAGTCGTCAGAGCCCGGGCAATCTATGATATTAAGTTTTTTATTGTTCCACTCTACATTAAAAACAGTTGAAAATACCGAGTAGCCGTATTCTTGTTCAACAGGGAAATAGTCACTTACTGTGTTTTTTGCTTCTACAGAACCGCGGCGCTTAATCAGTCCGCTCTCATATAACATAGCTTCGGCAAGAGTAGTCTTGCCTGAGCCCGCACTGCCAAGCAAGGCAATGTTTTTAATCTCGTTAGTTTGATAAACTCTCATATTATTATAGATTTAAGTTAATAACTTATGTTGGCCTCTAAGTTACGATTTTTTGCGCAAACAAGCAAAAGAAAACACAAAAAAGCGTCAAAAAATTAAAACATATTAGTAATTTTGCATTAAAATAAAGAAAACGAAACTGAAACATCTAATAAACAATGGCCGGCATATACATCCATATACCCTTCTGCAAGAGCCGCTGCATTTATTGCGGTTTCTACTCGACCACACTTCTTGACTTACGCAAGAAATACATAAATGCGGTTTGTCGCGAAATGGAATTAAGGAAAAACTATATCCGCGAACCATTCTCCACTATATATCTTGGCGGAGGCACGCCTTCGTTGCTGGACGAGGCTGAACTTACCAAACTGTTTCTATATATAAATAATGTGTATGACGTGGATAGAAATGCCGAAATAACAATGGAGTGCAACCCTGATGACATCACTCCGGAGTTTACAAACATGCTAAGCCGCCTGCCTATAAACCGTGTAAGCATGGGTGCGCAGACATTTGCAGACAGCAGACTCCGTCTTCTACACAGACGCCACAACTCTGACGAAGTGAAACATGCCGTAAAATTGCTGAGAGAAGCAGGCATCAAAAATATAAGCATCGACTTGATGTTTGGATTCCCTGACGAAAGTTTAAGCCAGTGGAAGGAGGACATATCTGCCGCTTTGGCTCTAAACGTAGAACACATCTCGGCATACAGTCTTATGTATGAAGAAGACACGCCATTGTGGAAAATGCTCGACACAGGCAAGGTAAAAGAGATTGACGAAGAACTGAGCCTGACAATGTTCAAAGAGCTTGTATGCCAACTTACGGATGCCGGATATGAACATTATGAAATAAGCAACTTTGCACGTCCTGGATATCGCTCACGTCATAACAGCAGCTATTGGCATCAAGTGCCATATATCGGTCTTGGCGCAGCCGCTCACTCGTTTGACCTTAACTCCAGACAGTGGAATGTGGCCGATTTAAAACTATACATCGAGGAAATTAATAACGGCATCATACCTATGGAGCGTGAAGAACTAGACAACGACACAACTTTCAACGACATCATAACCACTGCCCTACGCACATCAGACGGGATTGATCTAAATGCCCTGGAAACACGTTTGGGTAAAAGATACAGAAACACGCTTATTTCTGCCGCCGGCAAACATCTTGAGCAAGGACTACTTGAGATACGGCACGACCGGCTAAGACTTACAGCCGAAGGCATCTTTATCAGTGACATGGTGATGAGCGACCTTATGATTGTTTAGTCATGCATTCTCATGTGGCAACCGGTAATAATATTAACGAAATTATGGCATAAACAAAACTTAAGCATTTTCATATGTTCCTACGTGGACAAAACAATAAGATCATAATATACCATTTCAGCACCTTGCAAAGCAACGTGCTGCCAATTTACTAAAAGACATTACAGAATGTCACTGTTATTTTGTATGAGTTTTTAGCTAAAATAGAAACAAGATGAGACAAAAACAGTCGGAAAACAGTAAACAATATTTACAAAGTCTGTAAAAAGCTATGTTTTATGATGCAAAAAGCATCGTATTACACCACAAAACACTATGTTTTTAACGTTCAAAAACAAGTCTTTTTCCTATCAAAAAACAGCTTATTATAACTGTTTTTACATCAGTTTTCATTGCACACAATCCAGCATCCTCGCATAGTCCATTGTAATACAGCAACTTACGGATGCACACGAATTATGCCAATTTTCACGTCCAAATGATTTTATTTTCAAAACAACTCAGTCTGAAGAAGTCTGCAAAAATCAAATTGAAAGAAAATAAAGGACAAAAGAATCAAAAAGTAAAATCGAGCAGGAAGTCCTGACAGCCAAAAGCTCTATGCGACATAAACCATTATCATAATTAATGATATAAAACATCAACATGCAAACATATTCGGCATGTATAAAAGAATGGCAACCAACTATTACTAAAGTAACGGATTACATACGACAGGCCTTTACATATACCATTTTGGACAGACAAAAAGGAAGCTTTAAACTGGCGAATGTTCCTCATAGCGGCATCCTTTTTCTTGCTATTGTTTGGTTTTAAAGATAAAATTATTTAATTTTGCCACCTAAAGCAATAGTAATACGCAGAATGAGCCTTACACGGCTGACAAATAGTAAGCGTAAAGAAACGAAAAGAATGATTTCAGTAGAAGGACTAAAAGTAGAATTTGGCGTTAAGCCGCTCTTCAGCAACGTCAACTTCGTTATTAACGACCGCGACAGAATCGCGCTGGTCGGAAAAAACGGAGCAGGCAAATCTACCATGCTGAAGATTCTCTGCGGCATGCAAAAGCCAACTGCAGGTGTCGTGGCTGTACCAAGTGGAACAACTATAGGCTATCTGCCGCAGGTGATGATTCTTCAGGATGACACAACAGTACGTGAAGAGGCGCGTAAGGCTTTCGCAGGAAATACGGAAATGAAGGCCAGGCTCGACAAAATGAATCAACAGCTGGCTGAACGCACCGACTATGACAGTGATGAATATATGGCTCTAGTGCAGAAGTTCACCCAAGAGCACGAAAGATACATGATGATGGGCGCAGAGAACTATGAAGCAGACATAGAGCGCACATTGACAGGTCTAGGATTTGAGCGTTCAGACATGTCACGTCCTACAAGCGAGTTTAGCGGAGGATGGCGTATGCGTATAGAGCTGGCAAAGATTCTTTTGCAGAAACCCGACGTTTTATTGCTCGATGAGCCTACCAACCATCTCGACATAGAGAGCATACAGTGGCTCGAACAGTTTCTTGCACAAAGCGCAAAAGCCGTGGTTTTGGTAAGCCACGACCGTGCATTCATCAACAATGTGACCAACCGCACGCTCGAAATAAGCTGCGGCAAGGTGGTTGACTATAAAGTGAAATATGACGAGTACGTGAAGCTCAGAGCCGAACGACGCGAGCAGCAACTGCGTGCCTACGAGAACCAGCAGAAGGAAATAGCCGACATAAAAGATTTCATTGAACGCTTCAGGTACAAGCCCACAAAGGCTGTACAGGTGCAGAGCCGCATAAAGCAGCTCGAGAAGATTGTGCCTATAGAAGTTGACGAAGTGGACAACTCGGCAATGCACCTCAAGTTTCCCCCATGCCTGCGCAGCGGTGACTATCCTGTAATATGCGATGAAGTGCGCAAGGATTATGGCACTCATACCGTGTTCGACCATGTAACACTCACAATAAAACGTGGCGAGAAGGTGGCCTTCGTAGGAAAGAACGGAGAAGGAAAATCAACACTCGTGAAATGTATAATGAACGAGATTCCATACACCGGAACGCTTAAGATTGGCCACAACGTTCAGATTGGCTATTTTGCCCAAAATCAGGCACAGCTGCTTGACGAGGAGCTTACGGTGTTCCAGACAATAGACAATGTAGCCAAAGGAGACATCCGCCTAAAGATTAACGACATTCTCGGAGCTTTTATGTTCGGAGGCGAAGCATCTGAGAAGAAAGTGAAAGTGCTCAGCGGTGGCGAACGCAGCCGACTCGCAATGATAAAGCTCCTGCTCGAACCGGTTAACCTGCTGATTCTCGACGAGCCGACTAACCATCTCGACATGCCGTCGAAGGATGTCCTAAAAGAGGCCATCAAAGCTTTTGACGGCACGGCCATCATAGTAAGCCACGACCGCGAGTTCCTCGACGGACTGGTAACCAAGGTCTATGAGTTTGGAGGTGGAAAAGTAAGAGAGCATATCGGCGGAATATACGACTTTCTACAGACTCAGAACATCGACTCACTCGACTCTCTTGGTCATCACCAAGCAACGACAACGATACAACAGCCTGCAAGCTCAGGAAACTCAACATGCAATGAGCAGCAACAGGCTGAAAACTCGGCCAAGCAATCGTATGAAGAACGCAAAGAGCAACAGAAAAAAATACGTAAGGCTGAAAAGGCCGTAAAGGACTCAGAAACAAAAATCGAGACGCTTGAAAAGCGTCTTAAGGAACTCGACGAAATGCTATGTCAACCCGAAAGGGCCAGTGACATGAAGTTGATAAACGAATATACATCTGTAAAGAAAACTCTCGATGAAGAAGTTGAGAGATGGGAGCAGTTGTCGGAAGAACTTGAAAAATATATGTAACAGACAAATACCATCAACTTAAATTAAAAAAATTATGAAAATGAAACACATTATCCCAGCAGTGCTATTTGCCTCTGCCTCACTGACAGCAGGCGCACAGGCACAGCTGACGTCGGGAATCGACCTGAAGAATCTCGACAACAGTGTCAGACCAGCTGATGATTTCTATCAGTACGCATGTGGCGGATGGATGAAAAACAATCCGCTGCCCGCAGCTTATTCACGCTTCGGAAGCTTCGATCAGCTCGGACTCGACAACAACAAACGCGTTAACACAATTTTGAGCGACCTGCTGAAGAAAGAATATCCGCAGGGCACCACAGAGCGCAAGCTAAGCGACTTCTACAAGCTTGCAATGGACTCTGTGCGCCGCAACAAAGAAGGCGTAAAGCCTGTTATGCCGCTCATAAATGAGATAGAAAAGGCCAAGACCGTGGCTGACCTCCGCAAGGTGCAGCTTAAATATGCTACATTCGGCTATGGAGTGCCTATGGGCATCGGATTTGGAGCTGATGAAAAGAACGCCACAATGAACATCCTGAATATATATCAGGGTGGTATATGCCTCGGCCAGAAGGAATATTATCTTGACACAGACCCTGCAACAACAGCCATAAGAGAGGCTTACAAGAAGCATATTGAGCGTATGTTCAAACTCTTTGGTTTCTCTGACGCTGCAGCCAAGAAGAAGATGGAGAGCATCATGAAAGTAGAAACTGCGCTGGCAAAGGTTTCTAAGTCAAGCACAGAGCTGCGTGACGTTGCTGCCAACTACAACAAGATGACTATTCAGAACTTTGAGAGCAACTATCCTCACGTAGGCTTAACCCAACTTCTGAACGCAGAAGGCGTAAAGAGCGAGTACTTCAAGGAACTCGTTGTAGGTCAGCCTGCTTTCGTAAAGGGTGCAGACAAGATTCTCTCTGAGATGACAGCAGACGAAATGCGTGCTTATATGGAATGGGATGTTATCCTCTCAGCAGCAGGCTACCTGAGCGATGACGTAATAGCTGCCAACTTCGACTTCTTCGGAAAGACAATGTCTGGCCGTAAGGAAGACCATCCACGTTGGAAGCGTGCAACAAGTCAGGTAGAAAGCCAGATGGGTGAAGCTCTCGGCAAGATGTATGTTGAGCGTTACTTCCCCGCATCTTCAAAAGAGCGTATGGAAAAGCTCGTAAAGAATCTGCAGATTTCTCTTGCTGAAAGAATCAAGGCTCAGGACTGGATGAGTGACGACACCAAGAAGGCTGCACTCGACAAACTCGACGCTTTCTACGTAAAGATCGGTTATCCCAATAAATGGAAAGATATGTCAGGCCTGACAATCGACCCCAAATTGTCTTACTATGAGAACGTACAGAACTGCCGCAAATTCTGGAACGAGTGGGACATCAACTATCGTGCAGGCAAACCGGTTGATAAGGATGAATGGTTCATGACACCTCAGACCGTCAATGCATACTATAATCCGACAACCAACGAGATTTGCTTCCCGGCAGGAATCCTGCAGCGTCCTTTCTTTGATCCTGAAGCAGACGACGCATTCAACTATGGTGCCATCGGTGTTGTTATTGGCCATGAGATGACTCACGGATTCGACGATCAGGGACGCAACTATGACAAGAACGGAAACATGATTGACTGGTGGACAGCCAGCGACGCTGAAAACTTCAATAAGCGTGCACAGGTTTGCGTTGACTTCTTCTCTGCAATCAAAGTTCTGCCTGACCTCAATGCCAACGGTAAACTCACACTTGGCGAAAACATTGCCGACCACGGCGGTCTGCAGGTTTCATACAATGCATATAAGAACGCCACAAAGGACGCTCCTCTGAAAGAGATTGACGGCCTTACAGCCGACCAGCGTTTCTTCTTGGCTTATGCAGGCGTATGGGCAGCAAACATTACAGAAGAGGAGATACGTAACCGTACAAAGAGCGATCCTCACTCTCTCGGCGAATGGCGCGTAAATGGTGCACTGCCACATATCGACGCATGGTACGAAGCTTTCAACGTTAAACCTACAGACAAGCTTTATCTGCCGGCAGACAAACGAGTAAAACTTTGGTAATTTCACCTCAGTGGCAACATCGTTGAAGACATGTTGAATTAATCAAGCCTGAAAGCAGGCTGATATCTTATAGCCCCATGGAAACTTTCCCATGGGGCTTTTTTATATGACAAACTTCATCCCCACAAAAGTTTTTCGGTGCCAATCATACGCTATATCGTTTTTTTTATGTAAGTTTGCCACACGTTAATGAGAAAGAGAGAATAAAAAGATGCCATTACGAATACCAGACAAGCTGCCGGCAATAGACATTCTTAAGAAAGAGAATATCTTTGTCATGGACAGTTCCAGGGCTCACACGCAGGACATACGCCCTCTGCACATCGTCATATTAAACCTCATGCCTCTGAAGATTACGACAGAGACCGACTTGATACGTCTGCTGTCGAACACACCACTACAGATGGATATAACCTTCATGAAGCTTAAAAGCCACACACCGAAGAATACTCCAATCGAGCACATGCTGGCTTTTTATAAAGACTTTGACGTTCTGAAAGACAAAAAATTCGACGGAATGATCATTACCGGTGCACCGGTTGAGAACTATGCCTTCGAAGAAGTGACATATTGGGAGGAAGTAACTAAAATTTTTGCATGGGCACGCAATCATGTCACCAGCACATTATATATATGCTGGGCTGCACAGGCAGGGCTCTACTATCATTATGGCATACCCAAATATCCACTGCCAAAGAAGATGTTCGGTGTGTTCAAGCAACACACACTCATGCCGCTTTTGCCCATATTCAGAGGCTTCGACGACTTTTTCTACATGCCACAGAGCAGACACACAGAGATACGCAAACAAGATATTGAGACAACTTCAGGCTTACAGCTCATAGCCGAGTCAGAAGAAAGCGGTGTAAGCATAGTGATGGCCCGCGGCGGAAGAGAGTTCTTCATAACAGGTCATCTCGAATATTCACCTGATACACTCGACAAAGAATACCGCCGCGACATAGGCAAGCGTGACGATGTGGAGATGCCTATAAACTACTATGCAGACGACAACCCGGACAATCCTCCGTTGGTGCGCTGGCGGGCTCATGCCAATCTCCTTTTCAGCAACTGGATTAACTATTACGTATATCAAGAAACCCCTTACGACATAAACAAAATTGAGTAAAGCTATAGAACTTTTGGCTCCGGCCAAAAACCTGGAATGCGGCATAGCCGCCATCGATCACGGAGCAGATGCCGTATATATAGGAGCGAGCCGCTTCGGAGCAAGAGCCGCAGCAGGCAATACCCTCAGCGACATCAAGGCACTGTGCGAGTATGCCCACACGTTCATGGCCAAAGTCTACGTGACTGTGAACACCATTATCTATGACAATGAACTTTGTGCCACCAAAGAGCTTATATCGCAACTATATGAGGCTGGTGCAGATGCCATATTGGTACAAGATATGGCTCTAGCCTCAATGATTGCCTCAAGAGACGGACTTCCGCCTATACCCATCCATGCCAGTACGCAGACTGATAACCGTACAGCAGATAAGGTAAAATGGCTAGCCTCACAAGGATTCAGCCGTGTCGTACTTGCCCGTGAACTCTCGGCAACAGAGATCGCACAAATTCACAAAGCCGTGCCGGACGTCGAACTCGAAGTGTTTGTCCATGGTGCCTTGTGTGTAAGCTATTCAGGACAATGCTACGCTTCGCAGTATTGTTTTGGGCGCAGTGCCAACAGGGGCGAATGCGCCCAGTTCTGTCGCCTAAAATTCGATTTAGAGGATGAACACGGCAACGTCATTGAACGCGGACGCCACTTGCTGTCACTCAAGGACCTATGCCTCATAGACCGCCTTGAGACACTGCTCGACAGTGGAGCTACATCGCTCAAGATTGAAGGCAGGCTAAAGGATATAACATATGTGAAAAACGTAACTGCAGCCTACAGCCGCAAGCTTAACGATATAATAGCACGCAGCAACGGACGCTACTGCCGCGCTTCGCTCGGCCGCAGCAATTATACTTTTGAACCAAATCTTGATAAGACATTCAGTCGAGGCTTCACCCACTATTTTGCAGATGGACGCAGCGCTGACATGAGTTCACCACTCACCCCAAAGGCTATAGGTCAGTATGTGGGCACGGTAAAGTCAATAAACCGCAACGATATTACCGTAGCTGGCACTGCAGCCTTTTCCAATGGCGATGGCCTGTGCTTTTTCAACGGAAATGACGAGCTGCAGGGATTCAGAGTCAACAGGGCACAAGGCAACACCATATTCCCTCAAAGGATGCCTTCCGGATTGAGTCGCGGCCAGGCTCTCTACCGCAACAGCGACCAAGCATTCGAGAAACTTCTTACGGGCAAAAGTGCCGAACGCAAGATAAACATAACAATGAGTCTGAAAGAATCTGCCCCAGGCAACATAATACTGACGGCAACTGCCGACAGTGTCAGTGCCATTACAGAGTTACAATGTGAGCCGCAAACTGCGCAGAAACCACAGACCGACAATATTGTGCGTCAACTTACACGACTTGGCAACACACCATTTAAGTGCACCGACGTGTCAGTTCCACAAGATGGAATAAAAACGTTTATACCATCGAGCCTCCTGTCTCACATGAGACGCGACATTATCCAAAAACTGGAGCAAGCCATCAGACAGGCTACAGCAGACGCACGCACGGAAGCAAGTAGCAAGGCGGCAAATACAAAAACAGAAAAAGGCGGCAGCAACACATATCCTGCAGCCTATCCGTATCTGTATAATGTTGCCAACAACAAGGCGGCAGAATTCTACAAGTCGCAACAAACTAAAGCGATACCAGCCCCAGAGATCAACATGCCGCCACATGCCCTGCTTATGCAGTGCCGCTACTGCCTGCGTCATGCCATGGGCATATGCACACGCCAAGGCGGACACCCACATAGTTTCAAAGGTCCCCTATACCTGCGCATGACAGACGGCCGCCGTTTCAAACTGCAGTTTGATTGTGCACGATGCCAAATGAACGTCATTGCCGACAAGTAGATTTAATCCGGTCTCCTTCCCGACAAGAAACACTCGCAATACATAGCCATGCAACAAACAACAAACAAATACGCCGCTAAAGCCCTATACACCTGTATGCTGGCAATCCTTGTGATACAGGCATCAATGCTGTCGTCATGCTATCACAACGCGGGGCGCAGTAAAACCAAGACGGTAGCTACTGCACAGCCAGACACTGCCGCTTTTGAACGCACCCACCACTATTCGTTAAACTACAACTTCGTGGTGAAGGCAGACTCGCTGGTACTGCTGCGCCAGCAGCCAGAAGAATTGCTTAACGGTATGCAGACCGACTCTGTATCCGTCTACAAGCACGACCATATCGTCGTTGCCGACATCAGAGTAATGCCATCTGCAACTGCCGATTCTGTATGGATACAAGTAGCGCGTGACCAAGAAACCTTCGGTTGGACACGCGAGCAGATGCTATTGGCTTCAACTGTACCCAGCGACCCAATATCACAGTTCATATCAATATTCTCCGATACCCACCTTCTCATCTTTCTTATCGTCATCAGCACAATATCCGTGGCATATCTTATGCGCACCCTACTGCGCCGCAATGCTAGAATAGTTCACTTCAATGACATAGGCACATTCTATCCCACGCTGCTAGCCCTCACCGTGGCTACAGCTGCAGTCATCTACTCAAGCATACAGAACTTTGAGCCAGACACATGGCGCCATTTCTACTTCCATCCCACGCTCAATCCCCTAAATGTACCACCCGTCCTAGCCATCTTCTTGGCTGCCGTATGGACTATGCTCATTCTTTCTCTGGCTGTAGCCGACATTGTACGCCGCCTTTTGCCACCGGCGGAAGCTTTACTATACCTCTGCGGACTGGCTGGCATCTGCGCCGCAAACTATATAATATTCTCTATAGCCACGCTTTATTACATCGGCTATCCACTCTTGGCCGCATACACCTACTTTGCCGTAAAAATCTACTTCAAACGTGCTAAATGCAACTACACCTGCGGCAAATGTGGAGCAGGTCTAAGACACAAGGGTATTTGCCCACAATGCGGAGCAATGAACACGTAGACAAATAACTTAAGAATTGTAAAATGTAAGCAGATGTTTACGGCAAATAACTAGGCCACTTTTAAAGTAAAAGTGGCCTAGTTATTTGCCGTAAACGATAGGTTAATAATTTGAGACCAAAGTATGTCATCAAACTTTCAGTTTATACGATAATTACAGAAAAATTCATCACACATTAAGCCAACGCACATACTTTACTTTTATTTCTCAGACAAGAAAATCATATAACATTATTATCAGCAAATTTATCATATACCCAACATATCAATACGAAATCCTGCAATAATACAAGTCATTATTCATCATATCCACAACAATCAACCCATGCATTATAATCCATGTCAAATCATTTCGTTCCAGAGACCGATGATGCGCATTCAGATACTGATAGAGCTGCTTCAGTAATATTTGTATTGACATTTGCCCATGCTGCATGTTATCTTTGCGAATAAAAAGCATACAAACTTAACAGGAAAAAAGATGATTACGATTAGAAAAAACATGCTGCTGATTCTGTCGTCTGCCATTATGGCTGTATCGTGCAGTGGCCGACACGATGCTCCTGGCACGGTACGCACTGTGGACGTGGCCACGGCTGAAAGTATGGCCGATACATCTGCCCGCAAGTATCCTTTCATATCTGAGCCTTGCCGCACAGCCGAACTCGCCTTCAGAGTTGGCGGACATATAGCCCAACTTGACGTTCAAGAAGGTCAGTTTTTCAGACGCGGAGAGGTGATAGCCGCACTCGACGCCCGTGACTTCATTGTAAGGAAAAGACGAGCAGCGGCAATATGCCGTCAGGCTAAGGCTGAATACGAGCGTACTACACGCTTATTTAAGGCCGGCAACATAGCTGAACAGGAGTATGAACGTGCAAGAGCCGATTATGAACGCGCAAAAGCTGACTATGACATGGCTGCAGATGAATTGGACCGTACACAACTCATAGCTCCTTTCAGCGGATATGTACAGACACAACATGTAGAACGCTATCAGGACGTGGCAGCAGGACAGCCAGTGGTTACGTTTATAGATATGTCACGCATAAAGGCAGAGGCCTACGTACCAGAAGACATAGCCGCACAACTACAACAGAACATAGGCGGCAGGACATGTCTGATAAGCTTTGACCGCATGAGCGGCAGGACATTCAGACCGGCAGAAACATATATAACACGTACCGCCACGGGTAACAATATGTCCTTCAAACTGACTGCATTGATAGACAATGGCAAATCACACCTACCAGGTGGCATGTCTGGCAACATGCTCATTGGGCAGACTTCAAATAAGTTTGTAGGAGTAGCCGTACCTCAGAAAGCAGTATGGAGTCCATCCTCTGGAGGCAGTTGTGTTTGGACGATAGACAACGGCGGACGGGTATGCCGCCGTAACGTGGTCACAGGACGCCTTTTAGGCGGAGGTATGATAGAGATTTGTAGCGGTCTAAAAGCCGGCGAACGCGTGGCCACAGCAGGTCAAGCCATGCTCAATGAAGGCGACACCGTGGCCACACAGGCCGTTGCCAACCGGAAAGGAGGAATGCAACAATGAGAGGCGCAGCTGAATTTTGCTTACGCAACAGAGCGCTGAGCTGGTTGATACTGGCACTTGTGCTTGCGGGTGGTATAATTGCCTATGGCAACATGGGCAAACTTGAAGACGCCCCATTCACAATTAAACAGGCTGTGGTAACGACATCGTATCCGGGAGCCTCACCGGCTGAGGTTAGAGAGCAAGTGACAGACGTGCTCGAAGAGTCAATACAGGAACTTGGCGAGCTCTATTATCTGAAAAGCGAAAACAGGGCAGGTCTGTCAAAGATTACCGTTTACGTGAAAAAAGAAATACGCGCTGCTGACATGCAGCAGTTGTGGGACAAACTGCGACGTAAGGTGAACGACGCCCAACCACATCTGCCAGCAGGAGCCGGTCGCCCTGTTGTAAACGATGACTTCGGCGATGTACTCGGAGTGTTCTACGCTCTAAGTTCATCTAACCATAGCTGGCGAGAGCTTGAAGACAAGGCAGACAGCCTAAAAAATGGTCTGCTGGGCATAAAAGATGTAGCCCGCGTAGAGCTGTTCGGACTGCAGGACCGCACCATAGACATTGAAGCCGATCCTTCGCTATTGGCAGCCAGCGGAATAACCATGTCTGACATAACAGCAGCATTCGACAGACAAAATAGAATTGTAGATGCCGGTGCCATAGAAACCGAACACAATCGCATAAGAGTAGAGGCTACCGGCAGTTTTGGCAGTCTTGAAGAACTAGAGCAACTAACGATTGTGGGACGGGACGGAGCCTACATCAGGCTTGGCGAGGTAGCTCATATAAGCGAAGGTTACCGCCATCCAGCACGCAACCAAATGCGGACCGACGGACAGCCGGCCGTAGGTATGGCCATATCTACTGTGGCCGACGGCAATGTGGTTGATATGTCGGAACGTGTTGCAGCATACATAGACGAAGCCAGACAAACACTGCCCGAAGGATACAGTCTGCAGACAATATACGACCAAGGACATGAGTCAGCCGAGGCCAACGAGGGTTTTGTGCTAAACCTTATAATATCTGTAATAACCGTAGCTGGCGTACTACTTCTATTCATAGGGATAAAGAACGGCATACTAATAGGCAGCGGACTGGTTTTCTCTATCTTCGGCACATTGATATACATGTGCGCAACAGGTATTGCTCTGCAACGAATGTCACTTGCAGCCATAATAATAGCCATGGGTATGCTCGTAGACAACGCTATCGTGGTATATGACGCAGCATTGGTAAACATGCAGCGCGGCATGCGCAAACGCCCGGCCATACTGTCAGCCGTCGGCACCACAGCCATGCCACTATTAGGTGCAACATTAATAGCTGTGCTGACATTTTTGCCCGTATACCTCTCTCCACACATAACGGGTGAAATTCTATCGTCTCTGTTCATAGTTATAGCAGTATCGTTGCTGCTTAGTTGGGTTCTGGCCATAACACAAAACGTGTTTTTCGTGCAAGAGTTTGTGCGCCGTCCACGTCCTGATGAGCTCAAGGGGGAACTGTTCAGAGGCAGACTTTACGATATGTTCAGAAAAGCCCTACGCTTGACGATAAGCCACAGATATGCCGTTACTGCATGCCTTGTCACATTGCTCATTCTAAGCGCAGTTGCTTTCAAGCTCATCCCGCAGCAATTTATGCCATTGCTTAACAAGCAGTACTTCACCATAGACCTGTGGCTGCCAGAAGGAACGCGCATAGAGCAGACTGCAGAACAGACACAAGCATTGGCTGACACGCTGAGACGACGCAAAGACATAAAGCACATTTCAACATTTACGGGGCAGACGCCTCCACGCTACTATCTGGCCAACGCTGCTTACGGTCCTCAAAGCAACTATGCCCAGTGCCTGGTTGAAGCCGTCAGCCCTGAGGCTGCCAGAAACATGCAACAGAAACTGCAGAACGAAATATCACAAGCTTTCCCTGATGCATTAGTACGCGTAAATAGCTTTGAGCTGAACTCTGTACCACAGGCCCTCATAGAGGCACGCTTCAGCGGCGATGATCCACGCGTACTCGATTCGCTGACCAATGTGGCAATAGAAATAATGAGACGCAATCCCAAGGTTATGAATGCACGCAATGAATGGGGCAACAAGGCCATGATGATGACCACTCCGTACAATCCTGTAAAAGCAGGAAGGCTTGGACTAGGAAAAGCCGACATGATGACCGCCGTGAAAAGCACTGCCGACGGAGTTGCAGTAGGCATATACAGAGATGCCGACAAGCAGGTGCCTGTGATGTTACACACAAACACCAAGGGCATGATATCACAAGACGCGTTGGGCGACCTGGCTGTATGGAACGGCACAAACTCAGCTCCGTTGGCACAGCTTGCAGACAGCATAAGCACGGGATGGGAATGGCCGCTAATGAAAACATACAACAGGCGGTTGTCAATGGCAGCCCAGTGTGACGTTAAACACGGACACACTATGAAGGAAGTACATGCCGAAATACGCAACGAGATAGAACAGATAAAACTACCACCAGGTTACACCTTCTTCTGGGACTCTCAGTATAAGGACCAGCAAGAGGCCATGGCCGCACTGACCAAGTATTTTCCACTGGCCATAGTATTCCTGGTGGTAATCCTCGTAATGCTATTCGGCAACTTCAAGCAACCGCTAATAATATTTCTCATTCTTCCACTCTCAATCATAGGCGTAGTTGTCGGCATGCTCGTCACGGGTTTCCAATTCGGTTTCTTCTGCATTGCCGGATGGCTCGGATTGCTGGGTATGATAATAAAAAACATCATCGTATTGCTCGATGAAGTCAATCTGCAGAGACGCGCAGGCGTACCACCATCTACGGCTATAGTAGAGGCAACTGTCTCGCGTACACGTCCGGTGCTCATGGCTGCCGCAACAACAGTATTCGGCAGCATACCACTGCTGTTCGACATTGTGTTCGGAGGCATGGCAGCAACAATCGTGTTCGGTCTTTCATTTGCCACGCTGCTCACTCTCTTTGCCACTCCTGCCCTATATGCCATATTCTATCCAGAAGCAGCAAAGCAAGCCGAAGATACGACAGAAACATGTAAACATGCATAACAAGCAACAGACAAGGTATGAAAATAAAACATATAATAACAATATATGCAGCGTTGACTGCCATAAGCACAAACGTTGATGCTCAAGATGCGGCTATGCTACAGGCATACCGCCGTCAGGTGGAAGCCTATAGCCACGACGTAAAAGCCGCCACACACGCATTAGAAGTATATAAAGAAAATGCAGCAGCGGCAAAAGCAGACTTTAAGCCCAAGATTACGGGCAACGCCGACGCTAAATATACAGGCAATCCACTCGAACTGAACATAGTACTGCCGAGTACAGACGGCGGTCGCAGCTACACGTTCAGCGGCAGAAACACAAAATACGGTGCATCGCTGACAATGGCTCAACCAATCTACACGGGCGGATTGCTCAAGGCTTCCTACGGAAAGGCCAAGGCAGAAAGCGAGAATGCTGCATTCGAGAAAAAACGCATAACCAACAATCTTATATATCAAGCCGATCAGACATACTGGAACTATGTAGCAACACGCGAAATGGTAACAGTGGCACAGAGACATCGTGATGCCGCAGCCGCACTTGCAGAGGCCGTAGCATTACGTGTAAGCAACGGATATACAGGCCGCAACGATCTTCTGACAGCCGAAGTGCGTCTCAACGATGCCGAATATCAACTGCAGCGTGCGCTAACTGATGCCGAAAATGCTCGGCTTGCCCTAAACTCGCTGGCTGGTGTCGGTTCATCTGATATGATACCGGCAGATACCATGCTATGCCCCGATACAACAATACCTTCAACGGGGCAAAGTATATACAATCGTCCCGAAATGGCCATGGCGAGCAAACAAATAGACATAAAAGGCTATGAGGC
Source organism: Xylanibacter sp. (assembly GCF_057607445.1). Lineage (NCBI taxonomy): Bacteria > Pseudomonadati > Bacteroidota > Bacteroidia > Bacteroidales > Prevotellaceae > Xylanibacter > Xylanibacter sp. The sequence goes on from NZ_DBLZAX010000009.1 coordinate 140,806, forward strand.
ACGCATGGCCGATGCAGCCTACAAGCCGAACTTGTCTGTAGGCATCAACGGAAGCTACACATCACCTGGATACGACTTCAGGGCGGCCCCAGACCCCAACTATTCTGTATATGCTACACTAAGCATCCCTATATTCGAATGGGGAAAGAGGGGCAACACCCGACGTATGGGAAAACATGCCACAGCGGTAGCCGAGGAACAGATGAGAAGCACAGCCGACAGGCTGCAGCTTGAAGCAGAAACGGCTAGATGTAACTACACAAAGGCATGCGAACAGGTAAAACTGACAGCAAGCTCACTTCTCAAAGCAGAAGAAAGCCGCAGACTGACCACAGAAAAATATTATGAAGGAAGTGTGTCTGTTACAGACGTCATCAACGCTCAGATATACTACCTCGATGCATGCCGGAATCACATAGCCTCAAAACTTGATGCCTGCATGGCCAAAAGCTCACTCGAATATGTGTACGGATATTGAAAATAATTTATTATTTTTGCATTCGCAGCGCAGTATTTCACCAAACAGGCATCCAAACGGCATGCTACTCCATATTGCCGGACACACACATGTAATATAAAAATATGACAACTAATGACAATAACCTGCAGCATGGATCGGTGCTCACCGACATACTTGTCTATTCTGCAATAGGCTGCTGCTCATACCTGCTGCTCATAATTTGCGGTGACATGCCGGCCATAAGTAGCCAGCACCTGACCACACCGGAAAGCATCATTGCCGTATTACTGCTGTTCAACGGTGTTGGTCTGAGCCTGCGCTTTGTCAACCGGCGCATGAGTGCGTCCTATCCCGCATGGATAAAAAAGCGCAGCCGCATGTTCACATTCCTTGCTATAGCAGCCGCAGCCCTACTCTGCTCTAATTATCTGCTGCTTGTGGCCACCAAAGTCATAGGTCACTCCCCAAGGCCGATGGCCTTGGCATGGCGAGGGGCCGGAGCACTGCTGGGCGTATGGCTAATAGAGTTGCTGGCCGTAAGTCTGTTCCTCATTAACAGGTTTTATGCCGACATAGCAGAACATCGCCGCAGGGCACGACAACTGGAAGATGCCTCAGCCAAAGCACAATATGCAGCTCTGCAAAGCCAGCTAAACCCCCATTTTCTATTCAACAGTCTGAATACACTCGTGGCTGAAATAGAATATAACCCAGCTGGTGCAGCCGAATTTACGCGCAACTTGGCCGACATATACCGCTACATTCTCGATTGCCACGAGAAACAAAGTGTAAGCCTCAACGAAGAAATTAGGTTTGCCCAAACCTACTTACAGCTACAAAGAGTGCGGCTAGGCGACTGCATACAACTTGAAACAAAGCTCGACAGTAGCGAGGGCTACATGCAACTACCGCCACTGACACTACAATTGCTAACAGAAAATGTCATAAAGCACAACATCGTTAACACGGCAAATCCCGCAACCATAAAACTATGGTGTGAAGAAAACGACGACTCACCCTGGCTAGCCGTAAGCAACACGCTGACACCCAAGCCTGTAATTGGCACCTCAGGACACGGACTTCAGAATTTGTCAAAGCGTTGCAGACTGTTATGTGGACGTGACATACGCATCATTGCCGACAACAATACTTTTACCGTAAAAATCCCCATGATATATGACTGACATTACTGCTGCAATAATAGACGACGAGTTGCCGGCAGCCCGCCTGCTCTTTAGTATGGTGAACAGTATAAGACCAGAATGGCACACACATATTGTGCCTGGCAGCATAAGCGAAGCCTCCCTGTGGCTCAAACACTCGGGCGTCCGTCCCGATATAATGTTTCTCGACATACAACTCTCTGACGGCACATCATTCGGACTCGTAGACAAGCTGCCGACCGAATGTATGATTGTATTCACCACAGCCTACGACGAGTATGCACTGAGGGCATTCGACCTTAACAGTATTGACTACTTGCTAAAGCCTATACGCGTTGAGCGTCTTGAGACTGCAATAGCTAAATTTGAACGCTACCACAACGCCGGACTTCTTGGCAGCCTCAGCAAATATCTTGCAAGAGCGATGCACGAAGACGCTGCTAATACATACCGCGAACGTCTGCTTGTGTCGGCAGGCCGGAAACTTTACACATTGCAAATAGACGACGTTGCATACTTCCGCTCGGAAGACAAAATAACAATAGCCACCACATGGGCCGGAACTGAGCACATCGTAGACCCGCCATTGAGTAGCCTGGAGCAGCAACTCGACCCGAAAAACTTCTTCAGAGCAAACCGACAGTTTATCGTCTCGGCAAAATCTGTGAGAAGCATAGAGCCCTACTTTGGCGGACGCTGGGCCATGAAAACATCACCCAACTGCAAAGAGCAAATCATTATAAGCCGTGAAAAAGCCTCTGCACTTAAAGTGTGGCTCAATTCATAGGAACAATGCACAAAAGAACTAAAAGCAACAACCATCTGGCACATCATCAATACATAAAATAAAGCACTTACAACAAGCGGACACACAAATTTGGTTCGCCTGTTACTATAAACCAAGATTTGTTACTGCCAAAAAGATGACCTGATTCTGGCAGTAACAAACATTGATTTAAAATGAGATTATCACACTATGTCTACACATTATTGGCGTCGCTGCGGCATAAACCTTTCCTGCATATACTGAAACAACATAAACAGCGGAGGAACAACAAAAAGCAGGGCCACCGTGCCCACGAGCATTCCACCCACCGTACCTACGCCTATGGATATATTGCCATTAGCACCAACACCCGTAGCAAACATCATGGGTAACATACCGAAAATCATTGTGAGCGATGTCATAAGTATAGGTCTGAGGCGTACGCCAGCAGCCGAAATTGCAGCCTGAGCTATCGACATACCGGCACGACGCCGCTCCGAGGCATACTCGGTAAGCAGGATAGCCGTTTTTGAAAGCAAACCGATGAGCATTATAAGACCGGTCTGCAAGTATATGTTATTTTCCAGACCGAAAATCCTGGCAAACATGAAGCTGCCGGCAAGGCCAAACGGCACGGACAAAATGACAGCCAAAGGAATGAAAAGACTTTCATATAGAGCGCAGAGAATAAGATAGATAAATACAACACACACAACAAACACCAATGTGGCCGTATTGCCTGCGTCAGACTCCTCGCGCGACATACCTCCAAACTCATAACCATAGCCCGTAGGCAAAGTCTTGTCTGCCACCTCCTTTATAGCCTCTATGGCCTGGCCAGAGCTGTATCCCTGAGCTGCCGAGCCGTTTACCTGTATGGCAGAAAACAAATTGAAGCGTGTGAGCACTTCTGAGCCATAAACTCTTTTGAGCTTTAAATACTGGCTTATAGGCGACATTTGGCCGTCTGAGTTTCGCACAAACATATTATCTAGTGAGCGTGTGTCGAGCCTGAACTCAGGCGGTGCCTGCACCATTACGCGGTAAAGTTTTGAGAAGCGGTTCATATTTGAAGCATAGCTGCCGCCAACGTATCCGGAAAGCGTGCTGAGCACATCGGCTGGTGACACTCCGTTACGTTTGCATCGCGCGGCATCGACCTCTACGAGATACTGTGGAAACTTGGTGTCAAATGAAGTTGTCGCACGGCCTATCTCGGGACGGCGGCTCAAAGAGTCAATAAACAGGCGCGTATATTTTAACAACTCATCTGTGGTGCCTCCCTTCTGGTCCTGCACATATACCTCAAATCCGCTACTTGTACCGTATCCAGGAATCATTGGACGCGTAAAGGCAATGATGTCAGCACCCGATATAGGAGCCGTAATGCGCTGTATCTCGCTTATCACAGCATCCAAAGCATCCTCCTTGCGAGTACGCAGACTCCAATCTTTAAGACGTATCGTGAACATTCCGTTGCAGGCACCCTGACCGCTCAAAGTAGAGTTACCCGTAGTATTCGACTGCAACTCAATCTGCGGTATAGTGCGCAGGCAACTATCCACCTGCTCCATCACCTTACGGGTTTGGCTTACGCTATTGCCCGGCGATGTACGCACATCAACAAACACCGTGCCCATATCCTCATTGGGCACAAAGCCGGTTTTTGTGGTTGCCATGAGTATGGCAAAACCAACACAGGCAATAACCAGCAATAATCCGGCAAACCATTTACGCCGGAGCATAAAGGCCACTCCTCTTTTATACTTCATGACAAGACGGCCAAATGCTGTGTCGAAAGCTATATGGAAACGCGACGAAAAACTTAACCTGCTTCCGTTAGAAACATCGGCATGTGGAGTCATTATCAGTGAGCACAAAGCCGGACTCAACGTCAACGCATTGACCAGCGATATGGCAACAGCAGCAGCCATAGTAAGTCCAAACTGAGTGTAGAATGTACCCGTGGTACCTCCGATGAAACTCACAGGAATAAACACAGCCATGAAAACAAATGTTGTAGTGACGAGCGCCGACGTGATACCGTCCATGGCATCGACCGTGGCAAGATATGAAGAACGGTAGCCCTCGTCGAATTTGGCCTGAACGGCCTCTACAACCACGATGGCGTCGTCTACTACAGTTCCGATTACAAGCACCAACGCAAATAAAGTAAGCATATTCAGGCTGAAGCCTGCCACATAGAGAAAGGCAAACGTACCGACCAGCGACACTATGATTGAAAGTGCGGGGATGAATGTTGAACGCAGACTCTGAAGGAATACATAGACAACAAGCACCACAAGTACTATTGCCTCGACAAGCGTTTTTATGACGTTCTTAATTGAAGCATCAAGAAAATCCTTCGTACTCATCAAATCTACTATCTTTATACCCTTTGGCAACGTTTTGGATATTTCGTCCACGGTACGGTCAATCTCTTCTATTATCTCATTGGCATTTGACCCTGAGGTTTGAGCTATCATGATGTTACAACCTGGATGACCGTTAACTTCGTTAATGTAATCATAAGCTCTAGTTCCCAGTTCTATAGCGGCAACATCTTTTAGTCGCAGCACTTCCCCACCAGGAAGCGACTTTATCACAAGATTTTCATAATCAACCTCATTCTCATAACGTCCTCGATACTTCAGCACATACTGGAAAGTGTTACTTGCCTCAGCACCCAAAGTGCCTGTGGCGGCCTCCACATTCTGCTCGTCAAGCACTTCAGCAATGTCAGCCGGCACAAGTCCATACTGTCTCATTTTACAGGGATTTAACCATATACGCATGGAATATTCGTATCCGAATACATTAACTTCACCAACACCGGCAATACGCGAAAGACGCGGTTCGATATTAATCTTCATATAGTTGGTGAGGAAAGCCTCATCAAACGAATCGTCAGGACTATAAACAGCCAACTGCTTGATGTTACTTGTCTGACGTTTTCGCACGGTAATACCACTCTTTGTCACCTCTGCCGGCAGCAGTCCTTGTGCTGTGGCAATACGGTTCTGCACGTTGACTGTGGCCATGTCAGGATCTGTTCCCTGGCGGAAATATACACTGATTTTGGCAGAGCCATTATTAGATGACGTTGAAGTCATATAGGTCATATTTTCAACACCGTTGAGTGCTTCCTCCAGCGGCACCACCACGCTCTTCTGCACGGTTTCAGCATTAGCCCCACTATATGTAGCCGAAACGCTGACCGTAGGTGGTGCAATCTCAGGAAATTGTTCGATAGAGAGTTGCAACAAGCCTATAATTCCGAGAATGAATATCAGCACGGATATTACTCCGGCCAGTATAGGCCGGTCGATGAAAGTTTTTATTTTCATTGGCAATCCTTATTTTTTTGTGGAATCAGACTTCTTTCCAGTGCTAACCACCGTACCCTCACGCATCAGTCCTGCGCCCTCCGCAATAATGACATCACCCGGTTCCAGTCCGGATAGCACAATATAGTTTTTCCCATCGTTATATTTATAAATTGTTATAGGGGCAGACTTTGTCTTGCCGTCAACAATCTTCCACACAAACACCCTGTTCTGAAGCTCATATGTAGCCGACTGAGGTATCACAATACAATTCTTATGCACGGACGGAACTAATACAGAAGCACTGCCACCATTGCGCAACAGATGTCGGGGATTGCTGAAAACAGCTCTAAATCCAATAGATCCAGTCTCCGAATCAACGGTACCGCCAATAGCATCAATACGTCCCTGTAGATCGTATTTGTTGCCATTACTCATCGTCAACCCGACCGGAGGAAGTTTTTTCTTAGCCTCATCAAGTGAACCATACTCCTCTATAAGATCAAGCATCTGTGTCTCAGCCATAGAGAAATAAGCATAAATCTCAGAATCATCAGATACGGTTACAAGCGGTTCTTCAATAGTACTGCCAACCAATGCACCTACACGATAAGGTATCATACTTGCAACACCATCAACAGGACTCTTCACTTCTGTATAAGACAAGTCATTAGTGGCACGTGTAAGTTCAGCCCGGGCTTGAGCTACAGCAGCCTTGGCCTCCCGTAAAGAGTTAACAGCTGTCTGCCTGTCATAATCTGATACAACATTTCTCCTGCAAAGTTCCTCTTTACTATCTGCCGTTAATTTGGCCGTACACAACTTTGCCTCCGCACTCTCCAAATTAGCCTTTGCCGTACTGAGTGCAGCCTTATATGGCACCTGATCAATGACAAACAGCACCTGACCACGCTTAACGGCATCTCCCTCATTTATACGTATGTCTGTAATCGTGCCACTGACTTGCGGACGCACCTCAACAGCCTGACGCCCTTGAAGTGTTGCAGTATAAGCAGATTGCAGCATAAAGTCGCTACGCGTAACAGTAAGCGTCTTATACTCCTCGCCATGAGTAGCCTGTTTTTTATCATCACAAGCACAGAACAATGACATACTACACACAACGAGCATAATACTTGTTTTAATTTCCATTTTGTATTTCTATAAAATAAAAAACTAAAGTTACTAAATAAGGGCCGCTCAAGACATACAACAAATAACAGCCCTCTATGTCCGGGTGCATATAAGCAAGAAATGTAGTTGCTTTTTTCCTTACAAAACTGCATTGCCGGCCATTCAGTTGATGCAAATTTATGAACAATGAGTCTTATGATAAACTATGTGGTGACAAACAGCCTATATGTGGTGACAAACGACACATGGAAAACAATAGACCGTTCAATAAAATGTATTACCTTTGCAATGATCGTAAAACAAAATAAATATGTGAACCATACGCTGCACAATAAAAGATATGAACCATACGGACTGAATACATTAACATCTGAAAACAAATCTCATATGAAGAATAATCACATTGCATTGTATATAGACCTTTTATTCTGCTTAATTATAATGCCATTGACCATAATGCTGCTTCCTGTTGACCGTTGGATTGTGCACAACACGGCCTTCCTGCTCACACTGATAGCCTATATATACATTATTTACTTCATATACCGATGGGTATGCCTACCAAAACTCTTCATGCAGAAAAAATACATACGCATAGCCGGATTACTACTCACTTTAACTGCAACAACATGGCTGTTCACTTATTTTCCTGTACCATCAGACCATACAGGCTCACCACGGCAAATGGAAGCCAGAATGAATATGCGCACACAAACAATATGGTTCTTTTTTCTCATGGTAACCGGATTTTCGCTTGCAATCGAACTGACATTCGAACTATTTAGGCAAATACTGGCAAAACAGGAAATTGCCGCAGAGAAAAACAAAGCAGAACTGGCACTCTACAAAGCACAAATAAACCCACACTTCATGTTCAACACTCTCAATATGCTTTATGCACTTGTACTTTCTGGTTCTGATAAAACAGAATCTGCCTTCGTGAAATTTTCAAATATTCTGAGATACATGTATGCACAAACACATTCAGAAAACATTCCCATAGGACAGGAAATAGAATATATCAGGCAATACACTGATTTGCAGAAACTCAGATTAAACCATCATACAAGGGTTACACTAACAGCCCAAACCGACAACGAAACGACTCCTGTACCATCTATGATATTTATCACTTTTGTAGAAAACGCATTTAAGTATGGCACATCAGCAGACACAGACTGCAACATCCAAATAAACATATGCCTAAAGAACGGTCTGCTAAGTTTAGATACTGTCAACAATATTATAAGACACGTAGATTCAGAGCACGAAGGCATTGGGATAGCCAACTGCAGAAAACGACTTGAACTATTATACCCAGGGCGATACGAGCTTGAAAATGGCCCAATAGGGAACGTATATATAACAAAACTAAAAATACAACTGTAATGAAAAATATAAGTTGCATTGCCATTGACGACGAGCCCATGGCATTGCTCGTTATCGAACAGTTCTGCCAACGTCGCGGTGGCATAGAACTAACGACATACAGCGAACCTCAAAACGGCATAGACGAAATTATAAGAACCAAGCCACAACTTGTGTTTCTTGACATACATATGAGCAGTATAAACGGCCTGGACATAGCCCGCAGCATACCTCACGAAACGTGCATCATATTCACAACAGCACATGCTCAGTATGCTCTAGAAGGGTTTAATCTCGATGCTGTAGACTATCTGCACAAACCTTTCGCCTATGAACGTTTCTGCCGTGCTGTAGATAAAGCTATGCGCCGAATGAACCCAACCTCAGTAAATCCACAACGCCACATCACAGTAAAACAAGAATACTCAAACGTTAACATTCTGCTAAACGACATCCTCTATATAGAAGCTTTAGGCAATTATGTAAAAATTGTCAAAGTCACAGGAGGAAATGTACTTACACGTACAAACATGAAAGCACTAATGCAGATGCTTCCACAAGAAACATTTGTGAGGATTCATCGTTCATACATAGTTCCGTTGAATAAAATTAATAGTTTTACAAGACACAACGTATTCATAAATGGTACAGATTCCCCCTTACCTATAGGCCACCAATACGCAAATGAATTATCGGAGCGCATCCTGCACCATTCTCATCTGATATAGAAATTCTCCGTCAAGCTGCTGTACCATTCTGACCGCGACATATCATCATTATTAATACATTCTTCTGTTTGTTCAATCCTATCTGCAGGATGCTTACGATATGCCAAAAGATAACGACTGACGGGCTTACGTGGTATGGTTCTAATGGCACAGATCCTTGAAGGGAAAAGACCTGCCATGGCTGCTTCGGCATCAATGGCCGTGCGCAGTGCGGCTGGTATGACAACAGAGAACTCGCCATCGTCGGCCAATAACCGTGATGCACCGCTCACAAGCTCAGCATGGGTAAGTGTGTCGGCATGACGTGCCATGGCCTTTTGCCCGTCTCTGTTTTTCAGCGAATTGACGAAAAACGGCGGATTGCATACTATAGAACCGAACTGCCCTGCACAGAACTCTTGTAAAGGTTTTTCTATTATGGTTATCCTGTCGCTGAATGCAGAATTAGATACATTGATACGCGCTTGTAGGACAGCACCAGCATCAACGTCTATGGCAACAATCTTCCCCGATGGATATCGTTGAGCCATGAACAAGGCAATGAGTCCTGAGCCCGTACCGATATCCAAGATAGTATCGCCACCACGTGCCCATGCTCCAAGCAGCACCCCATCGGTACCCACCTTCATGGCACACCTGGTATGCTCTACTGTAAACTGTTTGAATCTGAAATAATTATTTGACATGATGTTCCGATTATTTGCAACTTATCAGACTTAAGACATTAAAGCACAAAAAACATATAAGATGACTGATAGCTTTTATTTTCGCGAACAAAAAAGACGCTTTCGAACGCTCAATATTCGTCCATAACCCCTAAGCCGTCAGCCATCCAAACAATCATTTTTCCGGGTCCTCGATGACACCATGCATAATATGGTATAAGCTTTACAATGCGATTAGCAGTGTTTATGCGTCCGTCTGGCGTTTGATCCAGCAAAGTACCTCTTGCCGTTATCATCTTTATGCCGCCCAAAAGTCCGGGACTGTCTGTCACTGTCATAGAACTGTCAGCGTCGAAAACAAAACGGAATAAATCATAATCATTATCAGCCCATTCTGCACAATACACAAGAGGCCCTCGCTCAACAGCAATACGGCCATGACAGGCAGCAACCTTATCATCCGCCTTCACGATACGAGGCTTCATATCAAAATGTACGTCTATGCGGTCACCACGCTTCCATTTTCTGTCGATGACAAAATATCCGTCAATCAACTCTGCCGCAACATTTATACCATTTACAGCAACAGAATATTTCATACTCAAGCCATCTGCATAGCTGTAAAGACCACCCGGTGTAACCTGACCGCGTACCCATCCCGGCACTCTTATCCTGATACAGAACTTTCCGGCACTGTTGTTCACGACATAGAGCCGCACATCGCCGTCCCAAGGATAGTTGGTTTCCTCACGCAACACAACCTCACCTTTTCCGACAGAAATAGTCGAGGTGTTGTCAGCAAACAGGTTTACATAAACATCGTTATCCCTTACAGCATACATATATCCTGGTACTGATGGTATAAACCTGCAAAGATTACTAGGACAACATGCACATCCGAACCAAGGCTGACGCTCAAGCGTATTGTCGGCGTTAAACCTGTATTTGCCATCTGAAGCCAGCGGATTGGGATAAAAGAACCTGCCGCCGTCAATGCTCATGCCACTTATAACGCCGTTATACAACGTACGTTCCAGACAGTCTATATATTTTGAATCACCATGCAACATGAACATTCTCTGGTTTAAATACACCATTGCAATGGCCGCACACGTCTCGTTGTACGCCGTAAGATTCGGTAGTTCATAATTCCGTCCGAAAGCCTCACCGTCATGCAAGGCTCCCACTCCACCCGTTATATAATACTTTTTAGCAACAATGTTGTTCCATATATCATCTATTGCCTTGATATAGGCCGAATCGCCTGTAAGTGCAGCCACATCTGCCATACCTGAATACATATAGCCCGCACGGACAGCATGACCTACAGCCTCATGTTGTTCAACAACAGGCAGATGACTCTGACTATAAGAATTTCTGACCTTTGTCTTCCCTCTATAGTCGAGAAAAAACTTTGCCTCGTCAAGATATTTCTTTTCACCCGTGAGTACGTAAAGACGGGCCAATGCCATCTCTGCTATCTGATGTCCTGGCACTACACATGCCTGACCATCAGAAGGTCCAACCTCGCGGACGACACAGTCTGCATAGCGCCTGGCTATATCCAAAAATTTCGTAGAGCCTGTAGCCTGATAATGTGCACATGCAGCGTCAACCATGTGGCCAAGATTATACAGTTCGTGGCTCAGCACTTCTTCATTGCTCCAACGCTCCATGCCCGCCCATCTATGCGGATTTTTCGGGTTTATGGTACGCGCTGTATAAAGATATCCGTCGGCTTCCTGCGCAGCAGCTACTATATCAAGCACACTGTCTATATATTCCACAAGTTTTTTATCAGGGAAAGTCTGAAGCACATAACTGGCCCCTTCAATGGTTTTATATACATCCGTATCGTCAAACGAAAACCCCATAAACGACGACACATCATAACTGTCATCTGGATGAGCAGCCTTAACAAAGTTATCATATCGGCCTTCTGTCTTACATTTACTGAAAGCCAAAGGTATCGTGACATCACGCACAGCCTTTATCCTACTACCCCAAAAAGAATTTTGGCTTATCTTCACAGATGTAAACGGCACCTGTCTTACTGAATAAAAATATTTCTTTATATTTCCGGCAACTCCATGGCAAACCATAGAAGATATAACCAATGAAGCCAACAAAACTCTTTTATTCAACATGGTATATTCAAATAATAACGTATATAAACGAAAAATTATCTTTAATATGCAAAATTAAGTTATTTTATACAGACAGCAATAATATGTTTTTAATTTAACACTAAAAAATGCCGACAACTTAAATATGACATAAAAATTTGTTATGCACCGGCAGCCGTAAAACACGACCCTAAAAATCGTAACATTTCACGCTATCTATATTTCGAATTAAATAGTATCCGTCACCATTTTATTCATTTTGCAAGAACAACAACTCTTTTTATTACAAAATATAAGTGATAGAGTTTTGAAGCAAAACTCAGCCATTTTTGCATGAAAAACGGCAAGTTTCTGAATCAGAAATCAATGGTTTTCCAATCATGATACATATTAATTAAATGAAAATAATTACTGGGTATCAATATTATATCAATTAAAATGAGTAAATTTGCACCCCAATAACGAATTGCAAATTATGAGAAAAGATATAAACAACGCATTTTCTATGATAGCAGACTACGAAGGAGATGTTGCCAAACTTTTTGAAGAGAGCATTGACGGTGACGTACCTGTATTAGCCACAAGAAATTTGGTATTATTTCCGGGAGTAGTTTCGCCGGTGTTGATTGGCAGAATTCAAAGCCTTAACTTGATAAACCATCTAAAAGAAAATCAAAATTCCATATTCGCTATATTTTGTCAGAAAGACTCTGACCAGGAAAATCCGTCTCTGAAAGACTTATACGAGATTGGAGTATATGCCAAGATTATACGTGTATTAGAGATGCCTGGCGCCGGCAACAATCTTACTGTCATTGTACAGGGCCTTGGACGCTGCAACCTCTCTGACATAAAGAAAACCCAACCTTTCATTGTTGGAACGGTAACAAATGCACCAGAAGAAATCCCGTCTTCTGACGACAAGGAGTTTATGGCTGCCGTTGATGACCTTAAGAACACATCAATAGAATATGTTAAGAAAAACGAGGATATACCAGATGAAGCCCAGTTTGCATTACAGAACATCAACAATGCAGTAATACTGTTGAACTTTATCTGTACCAGTCTGCCATTCAGCGTTGAAGAAAAAATAAAGCTCTTAAAGGCCAACACACTGAAAAACAGAGCATTAAAAATGCTGAAAATAATATATCGCGAGTTGCAGCTTTTAGAGATAAAGCATAATATCAGAACTAAGACACGTGAGGATATTGACGAACAGCAGCGAGAGTATTTCCTTCAGCAGCAAATCAAAAACATCAAGGAAGAATTAGGCAATGGCGATACTTATCCTGAACGTAAAGAGCTGCTCGAAAAGGCTAAGAATAAAAAATGGCCTGAGGATGTTGCTAAGACTTTCAGCAAAGAATTAGACAAGCTTGACATTCTGAATCCGCAAAGTCCGGAATTCAGCGTACAGCTGACATATCTGCAGACCATGGTAAATCTGCCGTGGGGATATTACACCCAAGACGACCTTAACCTTAACCGTGCTGAAAAGATATTGGACAAGGACCATTATGGCATGAAAAAGGTTAAAGAGCGCATCTTGGAATATATGGCTGTGTTAAGTTTAAGAAAGGATCTTAAATCACCGATTATATGTCTTTACGGCCCTCCCGGAGTAGGTAAAACGAGTCTGGGAAAAAGCATAGCCAATGCCATGAAGCGAAAATACGCACGCATATCTCTGGGTGGTCTGCATGATGAGGCCGAAATCAGAGGTCACAGAAGAACGTATATCGGAGCCATGCCCGGCAGAATAATAAAGAACATACAAAAGGCCGGTTCGTCCAATCCTGTATTTATTCTGGATGAAATTGACAAGATTACACAGAACACCGTAAATGGCGATCCCGCATCAGCGCTGCTTGAAGTTCTTGATCCGGAACAGAATCATGCATTCCACGACAACTATCTTGATGTAGACTATGATTTGTCGAAAGTGCTGTTCATTGCAACTGCCAACGATTTGAACACCATTCCGCGCCCACTGCTCGACCGTATGGAATTGATTGAAGTGAGCGGATACATCACAGAAGAGAAGGTTGAGATAGCCAAGAGGCATCTCATACCAAAGGAAAAAGAGAATACAGGCCTGACTGACGAGAAAAAACTCACGTTCAGCAAACAGGCTATTGAGAAAATAATTGAACAATATACAAGAGAAAGCGGAGTAAGACAACTGGAAAAACAAATTAACAAGTCGCTCCGCAAGCTGGCATACCTGAAAGCGAAGGAGGCAACACTGCCATACTATAAGATAACGCCCAAAGAAATTGAGTCACTATTAGGCAATCCGCCATTCTATCGCGACATATACCAAGGCAACGATTATGCAGGAGTTGTAACCGGTCTTGCATGGACAAGTGTAGGTGGCGAGATATTGTTTATCGAAACGAGCTTAAGTAAGGGAAAGGGTTCTAAGCTCACGCTTACAGGAAACTTGGGAGATGTCATGAAAGAATCTGCCATACTGGCTTTAGAATATGTAAAAGCCCACGCAGAGAAACTTGGCATTGACTATCGTATATTCGACCACTGGAACATACATATACACGTTCCTGAAGGTGCAACGCCTAAAGACGGACCTTCAGCAGGTATTACAATAGCAACATCTCTTGCATCGGCACTTACTCAGAGAAAAGTACGCAAGAATACGGCCATGACAGGAGAAATAACTCTGCGTGGAAAAGTGCTGCCTGTCGGCGGTATTAAAGAAAAGATTCTTGCTGCAAAACGAGCCGGTATAACGGAAATCGTTATGTGCAAAGACAACAAAAAAGATATTGAAGAAATATCACAGGAATATATTGACGGGGTTAATTTCCATTTTGTAGAAAATGTTCAAGATGTCTGGGACTTTGCCCTGACTGACGAGAAAGTAAAGAACCCAGTAACATTTGATATAGAAGATTAAACATATATGTTATTTGAATTACAGCATACAGACACCGGCAGCGATGCACGCGCAGGAATAATAACCACAAGCCACGGACAGATTGAGACTCCGATTTTTATGCCCGTTGGTACATGTGGCAGTGTAAAAGGCGTACATTTCAGTGAACTCAAAGAAGAGGTGCAAGCCCAAATTATCTTGGGCAACACCTATCATTTGTATCTTCGCCCCGGACTTGACATTTTAAAATCTGCCGGTGGACTGCACAAATTCAATACTTGGGACAGACCGATTCTGACTGACAGCGGCGGATTCCAGGTGTTCTCACTTACAGGAATACGCAAGCTCAAAGAAGAGGGCTGCGAATTCCGTTCGCACATTGACGGCTCAAAGCACTTTTTTACGCCGGAAAATGTCATGGACACCGAAAGAATTATAGGCGCTGACATCATGATGGCTTTTGACGAGTGTCCTCCCGGCCAAAGCGACTATCAGTATGCCAAGAAAAGCCTAATGCTAACACAAAGATGGCTTGACAGGTGTATCAAACGCTTTAATGAAACCGAACCGCTATATGGATACGAGCAGACCCTGTTCCCCATTGTTCAAGGCTGTACATTCAAGGACCTGCGCCGTGATGCTGCAAAATTTGTTGCAGACAAAGGAGCAGAAGGAAACGCTATCGGAGGATTGGCCGTAGGCGAACCGACGGAAGTCATGTACGAGATGATTGAAGTCGTAAACGAGATATTGCCAAAGGACAAGCCAAGATACCTGATGGGAGTTGGCACACCGCAAAATATTTTGGAAGCCATCGAACGCGGAGTTGACATGTTTGATTGTGTCATGCCGACAAGAAACGGCAGGAACGCCATGCTGTTTACATATAATGGTACAATGAACATGCGAAACAAGAAATGGGAAAAAGATTTTTCACCGATCGATCCGGACGGATGTCATGTAGACCAGATATATTCTAAAGCATATTTACATCATCTGTTTAAGGCTCAAGAGCTGTTGGCCATGCAGATCGCAAGCATTCACAACCTGGCCTTCTACCTTCGCCTTGTAAAAGATGCACGTAAGCATATAATATCCGGAGATTTCGTTAAATGGAAATCATCGGTAATTGACCAACTTGGCAAACGCATATAACACTTACGATGAAAATTAAGAACATCAGAAGATTTAGGAGAATATTAAAATTATTGAGATGGATGAAAGTTCATCTTAAATGGTTATTCGCCTTATTTTCATGGTTAGGTAAGAAGCTTAACTGGATGAAATACCTCAATCCGTTCAGACATCTGAAGATACTGGATTGGTATATCATAAAGAAGTTTATTGGCACATATTTCTATTCAATAGCTCTCATCATTTCAATTTCCATTGTATTTGATATTAATGAGAACTTGGCAAAGTTCACACAATACCACGCTCCGATTAAAGCTATTGTGTTTGATTATTATATGAACTTTGTGCCATACTTTGCCAACCTGTTCAGTCCGCTGTTCGTTTTTATCGCAGTAATATTCTTCACTTCAAAGCTTGCCGGTAATTCAGAGATCATATCCATGCTTGCCGCCGGTGTAAGTTTTAAGCGGCTAATGCGTCCATATATGGTTTCTGCAGCAATCATTTCTGTTATGACATTCTTTTTGGGAGCATATATAATTCCCAAAGGAACCATCATCAGGCAGAACTTCGAATCAATGTATAAAAACAAGAAAAAGATAACAGCTGCAGAAAACGTACAGTTGCAGGTAGGCAAAGGTGTTATTGCCTATATTCAGCATTATGACAATAATCTAAAGAAAGGCTATGGATTCTGTCTTGATAAATTTGAAAACAAGAAACTGGTAAGCCACCTTACTGCAGCCGAAATACAATATGACACAATATCAGATACGAAATATCATTGGAAAGTCAGCAACTGGAGAATACGCCAACTGAAAGGACTACGTGAAACCATCACCAGTGGTGCCAGTAAGGACACAACGATTATGATGGAACCTACAGACCTTGTATTCTCTAAAGGACAGCAGGAAACATTCACCAGCCCGCAACTTAGAGACTACATAACCAAACAGATTGACCGTGGTTCTGGAAACGTTGTGCAATATGAAGTGGAATACCATAAACGTATTGCAACGTCATTTGCTTCATTTATTCTAGCAACTATTGGTCTTTCATTATCATCAAGAAAAAGAAAAGGCGGCATGGGAATGTATCTTGGCATAGGACTGGCCCTCAGTTTTACATACATCATGTTACAGACAGTTTCTGCAACATTTGCGATAAACGCAAATACCCCTCCTATGCTAGCTGCATGGATTCCGAATATAGTTTTCACAATAGTGGCATATTTCTGCTACCGTAAAGCCCCTAATTAATAAATATGGATTTTTACAATTTAGATTTAAGCGATAACACCCTTGATGCAATCGACGACATGAGGTGGACAACATGTACGCCCATACAGGAAGAGTGCATCCCCGAAATACTTGAAGGAAAAGATGTTCTTGGAATAGCCCAAACCGGAACTGGCAAAACTGCGGCATACCTTCTTCCTATATTGAGCCGTCTTGACGAAGAAAATTTCCCTGCCGACTCAATAAATTGTGTAATTATGAGTCCAACAAGAGAACTCGCACAACAAATTGATCAGGCTATGCAAGGATTCTCTTATTATATGGAGGATGTAAGCAGTGTTGCTGTATATGGAGGAAACGACGGCAACAGATATGAGCAAGAGAGTCGTAGCATGAAAATGGGTGCAGACATAATAATTGCAACACCTGGCCGCCTTATAAGCCACATAACGATGGGAAACGTCGATTTCAGTAAGGTGTCTTTCTTTGTATTGGATGAGGCAGACAGAATGCTTGACATGGGTTTTTATGATGATATTCTGTCAATAACAAAGCTGTTGCCGAAGACATGTCAGGTAATAATGTTCTCAGCTACGATGCCGAACAAAATAGAGGAATTGGCTAAAACAATATTAAAGAATCCGACTATTATAAAATTAGCAGTAAATAAACCAGCTGAAAAAATAAAGCAGATTGCATGTGTCTGTCATGAAAATCAAAAGCTAGGCGTTTTAAAGGATATATTCAAAAAATACGGGCATAAGAGAGTTATCATATTCTCAAGCTCAAAACTGAAAGTAAAAGACATAAACAAGACACTCAGATCAATACATATTAATAGCGGAGAAATGCATTCAGACCTCTCACAAAGCGAAAGAGATGAGGTTATGTTTATGTTTAAAAGTGGACAAATTGATGTGCTTGTTGCCACTGATATTGTGGCTAGAGGTATTGATATTGATGACATATCAATGGTCATCAATTATGATGTGCCTCATGACTCTGAGGATTACGTACACCGAATTGGGCGTACTGCAAGAGCAGACCATGACGGAATTGCCATCACTCTTGTAAGAGGCAAAGAAGTATCTTGGTTTATGCAAATCGAAAAATTCCTAGGATATGAAGTTGAAAAAATGCCTCTGCCAAAAGGATTAGGCAAGGCTCCGGAATATAAGATAATAAAACCTAAAGGTAAAAATACCAAAAAGCGGGGCGACAAACCATCAAATAACAGAAAAAGGCCTAGAAGACGCAAATCTAAAGAACAGCATAAGTGAGCAAACAATTACAGAAAGTTCTATAATAAACACTCACATTCCTATTTCTAAAGATATTTTTTGCAGTTATTATCCCAGTTGAATCATTTCCATCAACAGATAATAACTGCATTTTGTTAAAGGTCAAGTTATCCTCTGGAAACAGTTTATACATAGTTTCTTTTGCGCACCAATGCATCAGTAACTTAACCTGTGATGACGCATTTTCATCATCACGCATAAACTTACTCCTTATTCGTTCTATTCTATTGCTGAAATATTCAATATCAACAGAAACTTGCTTACTATGAGAAACGATAATTACAGCAAAGCCACGTGTATGGCTTATGCTAATATTCATACCAGAAGACAAATATGGCATTCCGTTATCCTGATGCAAAAGCTGTACGTTATCACCAATAATTTCCTTTATCAATAAACGCACCGCTAACACTTCGCACTTTCTTTGCTCTGATTTATACAAAGCATTAAATTCACTACGCGAGCTCTCTACATATGGCGATAAAGCCCAAAAATCATCAGAGGATTCACTAATAGCCCAAATACCCAATCTGACATCAGGAAATATTTCCTCGTTTAAGAACAACGGCATATATAATATCTTTTGATATCCTTAAATATATAGCCTTCAAATTATAAAAGACGAAATATTAAATTAACAACCAAAACTAGAATGGTGCATCATCATCTTCATTATTAGTAGCAGATGAAATTGCCGTTGACTGATTTGTTTCCTTTGCAGATTTTGGTGTTAACAGTTCCATATTATCGGCATAAACTTCAGTTACGTAATGTCTAAGTCCTTTTGCATCATCATAAGTACGATAATGTATACGGCCCTCTATATAAAGTTTATCTCCCTTATGGACATACTTTTCGACAATCTTGGCCAATCCCCGTGAAAGTACTACATTATGCCAGTCTGTTCTGTCTGGAACTTGTGTTCCATTTGGTAATGTATACCCACGTTCTGTTGTTGCTAATGGAAACGTAGCAACGGCCTGATCGTGATCATAATAACGCACGACAGGCTCTTTACCAACATTACCGATAAGCATTACTTTATTCATAGCTCTACTTCCAAAGACCTAAATACTTAAATTTAAAGTTCTTTCCCTTAGCCGACGGAAACTGACTACGACTGTCAACACGTCCACGAAGATGCTCAACAATTCTATTATAGCAGTCCAAGCCAGAAACAGCTTTACAGCTTGCTACAAAATGTGTATCACGATATTCGTGCTTTCCTGTAATGGGCACCAATACAACACGTTTAAAGTCTAATGAACCTTCATACCAACCAGGTCTCTCCTCATTAAGACGGGCTATAGTCGGAGAAACATTATCACGTTGGTCATCAGCTGCACTAATATTTGAGCGTAAAGCTTTTTTCTGCTTAAAATCTAACATTGTAGCAGCCTCTGTTTTGATTATAATAAAATAAACTCTTGGTCTTATTTTATATCGTTTGGGATAATAAACATCGCTTGCAACATATTCACGAATGTCATTCTCCAAATCAGGATTCATACCGACCTCCTCAATTGAAGCCAAAAAGGCAATAGCATCATCAACATTATTTACTAATGTCTCTTTATCAAAATATCGCAAATATAAATTCATGATTGATTGTATTTTTCTTTTTTAATATGAGCGGAAAACGGGACTCGGACCCGCGACCCCGACCTTGGCAAGGTCGTGCTCTACCAACTGAGCTATTTCCGCAAAAAGACCAAAAAAGATTGGTGAAGAGGAGGAGACTCGAACTCCCACGAAACAATTTTCACTACCCCCTCAAAGTAGCGCGTCTACCAATTCCGCCACCTCTCCATCATAAAATCATTCTGAATAAACAATGTGCCCAGAACAGGACTCGAACCTGCACGTCGTGAAACACACGCACCTGAAACGTGCGCGTCTACCAATTCCGCCACCTGGGCAATACAATAGGAGAATATTTCCAAGTGTCATTTATTCAGAATGTGCGAGCGGAAAACGGGACTCGGACCCGCGACCCCGACCTTGGCAAGGTCGTGCTCTACCAACTGAGCTATTTCCGCTTATTCCTTTTAGTGAGGAGCATTTCTCTAAATGCGGTGCAAAGATACGGCTTTTTTTGAAACCCACAAAATTTTTCGGACTTTTTTTTCAAAAAAAATCGTTTTTTTCTTCAATCCATACGATTTAAGTAGTCTTCATACGTGAATTTCCTCAATATTTCAAACTCTCCATTTGTATGCATAATGGCTATAGAAGGATGGGTGATTCCGTTAAACATATTTGTTTTTACCGTTGTATAATGCAACATATCTTCAAATATGACATTATCTCCTATTTTTAATTCATTATGAAACCGCCAACATCCCATAAAGTCACCAGACAAGCAACTATTACCACCCAGCCTATACACATTATTGTCGTCAAGCGAACATTTCATATTTACATCCTCTATAATCTCTGCCCCCCTAACAACAGGCATATATGGCATTTCCAGGCAATCTGGCATATGACAAGTGAAACTGACATTTAAAATAGCCGTTTTTATACCTTTGTCTTCAACCAAATCTACTACTTGAGCCACAAGACATCCTGTCTGCCATCCAAAAGCACTTCCTGGCTCCAATATAATCTTCAGCAAAGGATACCTGTCATGGAATCTATTCAAAGTATCAATCAAAAGATCCACGTCGTAATCTTTTCGCGTCATCAAATGCCCGCCGCCGAAATTAATCCATTCAATCTGCCCAAACCATTTTGAGAATTTATCTTCAATATGTCCTAATGTACGTAAAAAAACATCAGCTCCACTCTCACAGTGACAATGACAATGAAAGCCCTTAATATCATCAGGTAAAACTTCAGGCATCTTATCTGCGGTAATGCCAAAACGAGTACCGGGCGAACAAGGATTATACAAATCCGTGCCGATTTCAGAATATTCAGGATTAATCCTCAAACCAAAATTCAAATCAGGATTCACTTCTTTTGCCTTTTTCCCATAACGTGAATATTGTGACAGGGAATTAAAAGTTAGAAAACTTGAACATCTCGAGATATCCTCTATTTCATAATCCGTATAAGCAGGAGAATACGTATGCGCCTTTGTTCCAAACTTTTCATAAGCCATACGCGCCTCATAAAGAGAACTTGCCGTTGTTGCCTTTATATATTCTCTAAAGATAGGGAACGTCTTCCATAAAGCATAAGCCTTGAACGCGAGTATTATTTCAACGTTGGCTTTTTCTGCAACACTTTTTATCAGTTCCAGATTTCCACGCAGGCGCTTTTCTTCTAATATATAATAAGGAGTACTCAATCCTTCAAACGTATTTAAATCAAATGTCATACTAAGAATTTATTTTTTGTCCGCAAACTTACACATTTTTTTTCATTCAGTACCATTTACAATAAAGATTTCATACTCATTACACCCATCCCAAACTATTATTCCGCAAAATCAATCAAACAATGCCTTCATCAACACGCCTCAACAAGATATATTAATGCTAAATACAATTGAATTACGCTAATGTCCAAAAGTATTTTCCGAGCCTATTCGGGCTAATCACAATTACTCCAAATACCGTACAAATAATATATGTCAAGAATAATTATTTGTCGAAAAAATACATTCTTCATTTTTATTGCATTATAGATTGTAGGTTTGGCTTTTTTTTTATACATTTGCATTTGAAAAAAAGAAATAAACGATGAAACTCGTTATAATGACTCAACCTACGTTTTTTGTAGAAGAAGACAAGATCCTGACAACTCTTTTCGATGAAGGGATGGACAACTTGCACCTATATAAACCGGGAGCATCACCTATGTATTCCGAACGCTTGCTCTCGCTTTTACCGGAGGCTTATTACAACAAAATAACCGTCCATGACCATTATTATTTAAAAAATGAATATGGTCTTGCCGGCATACATATCGACAATAAAGAAAAAGAAATTCCCAAAGACTATAAAGGAAAATTCAGCAGAACGTGTACAAGCATAAACGATCTCTATGAAATAAAGAAAAAAGCTGAATATGTGTTTTTATACAATGTGTTTGACAACCATAACAAAAATGCTGAAGATAAACTCATTGCATATAAAGACATAGAAGGCGCAGCAAAAAAGGGACTCATTGACAAACACGTTTACGCTTTAGGAGGCATCAGCTTGGAAAACATAAAAGCCGCTAAAGACCTTGGATTCGGCGGTGTTGTCATATGCAATGACCTATGGAACAAGTTTGACATCCACAATGAATTGGATTATAAAGATTTAATAAACCATTTTGAGAAATTAAAAAAAGCTGTATCATAATAAATAATAAAACAAAAGACAGAAATGAGTGCCAAAAACTCTTTTATGGTATTTTCTGGAACAAACACCAGGTACCTGGCAGAAAAAATCTGCCAAAGCCTTGATTGTCCGCTAGGCAATCTTCTTATTACTAAATTCTCTGATGGAGAATTTGCCGTATCGTATGAAGAATCTATACGTGGACGCGACGTGTTCTTAGTCCAAAGCACATTCCCCAACTCTGACAATCTAATGGAATTGTTGCTTATGATAGACGCTGCCAAACGTGCTTCAGCCAAAAGCATAAATGCTGTCATCCCATATTTCGGCTGGGCACGTCAGGACAGAAAGGACAAGCCGCGTGTAAGCATTGGTGCCAAATTGGTGGCAGACCTTCTCGGAGTAGCAGGTATCGACAGACTCATAACAATGGATCTTCATGCAGATCAGATACAAGGATTCTTCGATGTTCCAGTGGATCACCTATATGCGTCAGGTGTAATACTCCCATACCTTCAGAGCCTAAAACTTGAAGACATGGTCATTGCATCTCCAGATGTAGGCGGAAGTAAACGTGCTAATACTTACGCTAAATACTTTGGATGTCCTCTTGTTTTATGTAACAAAACACGCGCAAGAGCAAATGTTGTTGAAAGCATGCAGATTATCGGTGACGTCAAGGACAAGAACGTAATTATCATTGACGACATGGTAGACACTGCAGGCACAATAACAAAAGCTGCAGACATAATGAAAAAAGCTGGTGCAAAAAGCGTCAGAGCATGCGCTTCGCATTGTGTAATGAGTGGCCCTGCAAGCGAAAGAGTTCAGAACTCCGCACTCGAAGAAATGGTTTTCACTGACTCTATACCATATTCTAACAGATGTGCAAAAGTAAAACAGCTCTCTGTTGCAGACATGTTTGCAGAAACAATCAGAAGAGTCGTAAACAACGAAAGCATCAGTTCGCAATATTTAGTATAATAAGTATGAAAATATTTCGACAGATAACATTTTCAACCATTATAATTATGTTTTTGACAGCGTGCCATTCACAAAAGAATGGCACGCCTCAAAACGACAATACGTCCAACGATACAGAAATCAGCGAACAGAAAGAAAGCGAAACACAATCTGAACAAATCAGCTTCGTAATGGAAGACATCAATGGTAATCAGGTATCTGTAAAAGACGTATTTTCAAAAAACAAAATAACAATCATTGACTTCTGGGCAAGTTGGTGCGGTCCATGTAGACAAGAAATGCCTAATTTAGTAAATACATATAATAAATATAAAGAACAAGGATTGGGTATTGTCGGTGTCTCTCTTGATGAAGACAAAGAGCAATGGAAAGACGCCGTAAAAGAAATGAACATGACCTGGATCCAATTGTCCGACCTTAAGGGTTGGGGCAACAGCGCCGCTCAGATGTATGGAATACAGGCCATCCCATTCACTATAATTGTTGACGAAAAAGGAAATGTTTTAAACATCGGACTGAGAGGGGAAGCACTTGAAAGCTTCGTACATAATTATATAAATAGCACAAAATAATATTGCAATATTATTTTGTGCTATTTATATCAAGGTAAAGACACAATCATCAAGCGTACTATACATAAAATACTCTTAACCTCATATTAAGGCAACAAAAACAAAATTATAGAACTTTATTATATAATTGACGAGTTTTCCAAAGAAATTTGACTCTGAAGCAGACTAAGGCCTGAAAATATATAGTTGTAACGACAGAAAATGTCACCTCAAATGTCCGTGCCGTTTGTCGAAAAGTGAAACAATGTCCCTATTTGTATATTTTCATTTTGGCACATTCTGAAATTTCAAACACCATTAATCCTTCTTTACCAGGCAACACCTTCAATAGACAACCTTGCAAATTCATAGACTTATAGCCACCTTACCGAACTTACTTCAAACATGCACATGAATAGGACGATATACAACTTATGCACTTTTAACCGATGCCTTGTATGGGCTCAAATTGATTAAATATCACTATTATGAGTACAATACGCAAAATGCCATCTTTTATCACCCCAAAAGTGATCTTTTACAAGCCCAAAAGCCACCTCTTGCAGGCAATTTTGGTGCAGTAGAAATTTAATGGGATATCCGTAGAGCTTTGCGATTCTAAAGAGTAATAATTCAGAATTCATTAATTCATCAAGGTGAATATGAATCTCAGTCGAAAATTCTTCAACACATACTATACTAACATAATCTAGTATCTCTGAAGGCTGTGCACTAGGCGGGCTAACACTTCCAATTGATTCGTTTCCATATAGTAAAGGTCAGAATTTCTATGGAATTCCAACAAATATCCACATTAAATTTCTACTTTTACTATTGTAAAACGAGACAATATATTGTATGGCGGCTCACCCGATAAATAGTGGGGAAAGAAAAAAAAATTTTATCTTTGCATCATGGAAAATTCAATGTTAGAGTCTTTGGTAAGCTTCATGCTGCCATCCAATATATTATCCCGTTTTACAATAGTAAAAGTAGAAAGTA